>CAZQGB010000047.1:0-9382 GCA_964592615.1 uncultured Isosphaeraceae bacterium
TCTTCGCCTTGATCAACTTTGAAATCTCCAAAGGTATTTTCTTCCCAAACAACTTTTTGCCCTTTCCATGTTCCAGATAATGGCACATCGGGATCGATAAATGCTCGGACAAGCGCATGGCTTCGGTCACCATATTCGGCAACAATTTTCGAATGAATAGTTCGAAACTCTCGAATTTTTCCTCGGGTATCTTCAGCATCAATGTTATTAAAATCTGCAACCTGAGTGGTTGCTCGAAGGAATGCTCCTTCTGACATATACATAATTGGCCAGGAGAACGAGAGCACAGTACTTGAGCCCGACGAATCCTTCACCCAAACAACTTGCGGGATGTCTTTCAATTCAATTTGAAAAACTTTTGCTATGTCAACAAGATCAATATCGTTGAAAGGATTGAATTCGTTGGGATCACCGTAACCCATTAAGTATGCAAAATTGTTTTTGCGATCTCGACTATATAGTTCTACGATTATTAAATCAGGATTTGCTTCTTTAATTTTTTCGGTAAGTCCCTCGTATAATTCAGCGCGAATATCCGTGTGCATTTGTCCATCCATGGGGATAATGAGAACGCCCGGACCTTCTTCTTCAGTTTCTACAACTGAGTCTGCCCAGTTTGCTTCTTGAGATGTCGATACTGCAAGTGCAGCCGATATAAATGCGGTAATACTGAGCAAAGATAAAAGAGTACGTGCCTGTGTAATCATTTCTTTAGTATACCTGCTGCTGAATCAAGAGTCTAGAAAATCGCGGTAGATTGCTCGTGCAAGTTGTATTGCTTGAGTGCGATTGGTGACGGAACCTTCAAGTTGAGCGTCATAGACTGATTCTAGAACTTCTCCTAGAACAGATGATGGCGGAATTCCTGACTCAAGGAGGTCATTTCCGTTCAGAAGGCGTTCAGGAGCTAGTCCAGATCGTTCTAAGTTTAAAATCTCTCTACGAAGGTGAACGAAGTGTGGGCGGTCTTCACATTGGATAATGCAGAGAGCACTTTGGCAAAGGTCTGAAACGGCTGTTCGCTTTTGTTGAGCAGTTCCTAGGGTATCCCACAAATAGAGTTTCTGATGCAGTTCTAGAATATTCGATAAATCTTCAAAGCATTTGTTTGATAGAAGTAAGCGCTTTCTCCAATTGGACGCAACTGCTTGGACATCTGCATCACTTGTGTATCTGTCGAAAATCCAGGCGGCAAGTGCAGTGGCGTAGGTTGCTGATGCTGGAAGTCTTCCAACACGGGTGGGTGCGTTCATGTTGGACTCTTCTTCAAAGATGAATCGGTCGAGCCCAAGGTATTGCAATTCCCATGAAGCAACTCCCCTGTTTGTGTTTGTCAACATCTTTCGTAACTCTTCACCAATGCGTTCCCTAGAAACACCGCGCAAAGCATGAGAGTGCTCTCGGATTGCGTTTGCCGTGTTAGTTTCAATTGAAAATTCAAACCTAGATGCAAAGCGAATAGCTCGGAGCATTCTTAAATGATCTTCAGAGATTCGTTTGTTCGGGTCACCAATCGCTCTGACAATTCGATTTTGCAAGTCTTCTTTGCCGCCGACGAAGTCGATTAACTTTTCTTCGATTGGATCTTCAAATAATCCATTGATTGTGAAGTCTCTGCGAAGTGCATCGTGCTTTGCATCGCTGAATGTAATCTCATCAGGATGTCGTTTGTCACTGTAAGGTCCATCGCTTCTGAATGTAGCAACGTCATACATGTTGTTATGTGTGCGGACAAGCATGACGCCGAAAGACTCGCCAACACTTCTTGCCTTCGGAAAAAGTTTTGTAATGTCATCTGGTCGAGCGGAAGTTGCAATGTCATATTCAGTCGGAGAACTATTGAGCAAACGATCTCGCACACAACCACCTGCGAAATAGGTTTCAAACCCTGCTCTCCTTAGTTTTTCAAGGATTTCTATTGCACCTTGGCGGGATTCAATTGGACAAATTTGCTTCATGCTGGAACTTTCTTCCCGTAGAAGAGAATCCACATGCCAGAGCCCTCTTTATGAATCTCAGGACCTTCAAGTTGTTCGATGGAATGGTGAATCGTGTTTGGATTAATTGGAGTTCGAAGAACGATGAACCCATCAGAAGAAAGAAGCGGTTCAATATTTGCAGTTTGTTCTAAAATTCGTGTTCGTAGAGATTCTCGAGACATCATCATGTAAGGTGGGTCGATGAATGCAACATCAACTGGTCTTGGCACACGAAGGAGAGGAATTGAAGAGAGCGCATCTGCTTGAAGTGCAATAGCTTGTGAGGAGCATTCAAGATTTTTAATATTTTCTTCCAGGATTGGAAAAATCTTACGATCTTTTTCAACCATGATTGCAGTTTTAGCGCCACGGCTAATTGCTTCAAGTCCCATCGTACCAACGCCAGCAAAAAGATCAAGAACTACCGAGTCTTGGAGATGCCCCCTGAGCTGGTTCATCACGGACTCACGGGCACGCCCTGTCCAAGGGCGTGTAATGTCATTGTCACGGGGAGTTTTGAGCCGTCGTGATCGAAATTGTCCACCAAGTATTTTAAGCACAACGCGTAGTTTACTCGTAGGTGGCTAGGTATGATGTGCGAATGGTTTCAAGCTTTGACTCATTGCCTAGTCGTCTTCTTGAATGCTCTCAAGAGAAGGAAATTGCGGGTGTCCCCTGCCTGCTCGTACAAAAAGATGAAAAACCACGCCCCTTTCTTTTTTGGATTCATGGTCGCACAGCAGACAAGGAACTTGACCCAGGAAGGTATTTACGATGCATGCGACGCGGTATCAATGTCTGCGCAGTCGATTTGCCTGGTCACGGGCAACGCTTTGAACATGAGTCACAATCGAGCAATCGAGTATTAGAAGTAGTCTTGCAAATGACCAATGAAATAGATTCAGTTTTAGAAGGACTAGCCGATTACCCTGGTTTTGATCTGAATGCGGGCGCGATTGGGGGGATGTCTGCAGGAGGTCTTGTCGCAATTTTGAGATTGCTTCGTCCTCACCCCTTCAAATCAGCAGTACTTGAAGCGACAGGTGGTTCCTGGACGCATTTACGACATTCTCCAATCTGTGAAGCGTTAAGCGATGAAGAATTTCATGCTGTGAACCCAATCAATCGTTTGAACAAATGGAGGGACATTCCTGTGATTGCATTTCATAGCAGGCACGATTCTTGGATGCCATTCGCCGCTGAATCCGAATTTATCGATGCACTTAAAATGAAATCTCAAAATCCAGAGCATGTTGAGCTCGTTGCGTTTGATTACACAGGAGCGCCAGATGAACATATGGGTTTTGGTCGTCAAACTGCTTTTGTTAAAGAAACTCAAGTAGAATTTCTTGCTCGTCATCTACTACACATGAAGAAGGTTACCCCATGACAATAACGCAATCAACCGGTTGGTACGGAGAATTTGGTGGGCAATATGTTCCAGAAACATTAATGGCGGCTCTGGCTCAACTTGAAGATGCATGGAATGCAGCATCTTCAGATTCTGCTTATAAGGCAGAACTCGACGAGTTGCTGGAGCAGTATGTGGCCAGGCCAACTCCTATCACTTTTGCATCTCATTTAACAGGTCATGTTGGTGGCGCACAAATTTGGTTAAAAAGGGAGGATTTAGCACATACTGGGGCGCATAAAATTAACAACACACTCGGGCAGGCACTGCTTGCAAAACGAATGGGAAAGCAAAGGATTATTGCTGAAACGGGAGCTGGTCAACACGGTGTTGCAACAGCTACAGCTTGTGCAAAGTTAGGGCTTACTTGCGAAGTATATATGGGGAGTGAAGATGCTCGTCGCCAAGCGCTTAATGTGTTTCGCATGGAATTACTTGGTGCCAAAGTGAACGTTGTTGAGTCTGGTTCAAAAACTCTTAAAGATGCAACTAACGAAGCAATGAGAGATTGGATGGGATCTGTAGAGAGTACTCATTACATCCTTGGTTCAGTTGTTGGACCACATCCATTTCCACTTATAGTTCGTGAATTGCAATCTGTAATTGGTATAGAAGCAAAAGAACAGTGCGTAGCATTGTTTGGTCAACTTCCCAACGGTATTGTCGCATGTGTTGGTGGCGGCTCGAATGCTGCAGGTATTTTTTACCCCTTTGTTAAGGATGAAGCGGTAAAACTTGTAGGGGTTGAAGCAGGTGGTACTGGGCGTGGTGTTGGTGAACATGCTGCTCCGCTCTGTCTAGGATCACCTGGAGTATTGCATGGTTCCTTAAGTTATGTGTTGCAAGATCAAGATGGTCAAACGCAAGATGTTCATTCTTGTTCAGCAGGGTTAGACTATCCAGGGGTTGGTCCAGAGCATGCTTATTGGAAAGATGAACTACGCGTGGAATATGTAATCGTGGATGACAAAGAAGCTTTGGAAGCCTTTCAGTTGTTAAGTGAACAGGAAGGAATTATTCCTGCACTTGAATCTTCGCATGCTGTAGCAGGAGCAATCAAAATCGCCAAACAAATGCCCAAGGATGAGCACTTGCTTATCAATCTCTCGGGTCGTGGTGATAAAGACGTCGAAGAAGTTCAGCGTCTGCTCCAAGAGTTCTAACTACTCCTTAGCCAGCAGTTGGCTTGCAGCATTTAGCAGGTCGTTTTCCTGCACCTTCAGCGTCTTCAAATGAGGGGAAGCCCACTTGATTTTTTTCGCTGATTCGTTTTGCGTTTCCACAATCTGCTTTATGGAAAACTTTGCTTCGCTTTGATGCCAAGAATGGGGCACCATCAGGAGGAATTGATTCAGAATCAGTTTTTGGTGTGTTTTGTACAAACTCTTTTTCTGGGGGGCTGTTCCTTAAGGCAGTTTTGGTGAGTGAGTTTGGCCAAGGTGCGCCGTGGAGTGTTGCTCCCTTTCCTTCAATTGGAACCAGATCTACCGCTAGAGCGCAGTGGTCTGAAGAATATCCAGCAGGAATAGGATCATTACGCCAATCATATTCTGGGTGGTCAGACCCTAATACAAAACCACTATCGATGACAAGTTCGCCAACTGCTGGTGCATTTAGCATAATGAAGTCTATGACTCTGCCAGATGTATGTGTTTTGCGAAGAGGAGAATTGTCATCCCACTTTAAATGTACGGCACGGTGAGACAATGCATCTGTCATCCCATTTCGCAAATACTCGCGTACAGATCTGTCCCAAGGCTGAGCATTAAAATCGCCTATGACAGCTATGTTTCTTTCGGGATCTTCTTCTGTCATTGCTTTGATGTACTTAACTATTTGCAATGCTTCAAGCTCGCGATGCCATGCATTTTTTCCTGCTTTGTGGTGTACTCCAAAAATAGTGAGTTTATATCCCTCAGGAGTTTGAATTGTGACGCAAAGTGGGCTTCGTTGAAATGTGATGGAGCCTTCATCTGCTGGGATTTCAGTCCACCCCCCGCCTATTCGCTTGATTTTGGTGAGATCAGCATTTTTCCAGGTCTTCACATCAGATACAGGAAATCTACTCAGAATACTTTGTTCAATCCCACGGTAATATCCAACTTCTTCAGAGACTACGTATTTGTACCCCATGTCTTTGAGATATTCATCATTAAACCAATCAAGGGCTTCTTGGCTTTCAACTTCTTGAAGTGAGAGAACGTCTGCATCAAGTTCACGAATAATTGTCGCAAGTTCTTCGCATCTTTCTAATGAAGTTGGTCCTGGGTTGTCTCCAAAATCGTCGTAATCGCCCTGAAGTGTTGGGTCATCTTTTTGATCAAAGAAGTTCAGCATATTGTAAGAACCAATTCGAATAGTCCCATCAATTCGGGGCATTGCCTCGGTGAGACCGTATTTATGATCCGTGGATGCTGCTAGAAGAATCGTTATAAAAGCGAATGTTTGTAAAATCATGCCACGATGATAACGAAATCAATTCTTTTCGTCGAGACTTGCCTGCCGATGGTCGGAAATCATTCTTGAAATTGCGTTAGCCCTAAGAATTAGAAGCGCAGTTTCGAGTTGTGGATCAAGACCTTGGGAAACGAGGGTATTGATATCTGGGCGTTCTTCTTCGTTTTCGATCAGAATCATGTCCGCTTTTTGACGCAACTTGTTGCTCTCTGTGATTTGTGTCGGAGACATACGTACTTCAACATCAGGGATAACGCCCCAATCCGATGAGCCTCGTCTCTTGTGAACGAGACGCCCAGGTGTTACACCATTGTCAGGTGATGGTAAACGGTAATATTGGGTTGTAAGTTTTACGTTTGCTTCAGAGGAAACTTGATGAACGGTTTGTACGCTCCCCTTACCCCAACTTCGTTGGCCAACAACGATACCAGCATCATGTGCCTGTACACATCCCGAGACAATCTCACTTGCACTTGCAGAACCCTGGTTAATCAAGATAACGACTGGCCATTCAGATAAGTAAGCCCTGTTTGGTAGTGCCCTCATTTGGAACAATTGTTCTCCATCAGCATTTTCACCACTTACGATTGTTCCGTTTTGCACAAACAAATTCGCAATTCGTCTCGCTGTTGGGAGGAGACCTCCCGGGTTATAGCGTAAATCAAGAATCAAACCATTAGGTTGACCTTCTGCTTGTATTTCACGAATGGCTGCGAGCATATCAGAGTAGGTTTCTTCTGAAAAACCCGTGAGCTTGATGTACCCAATTTTATTATCTTTGTCTACAAACCAGTCCCAGATTGGATGCCCTTCTGTGTCAAGTTCTTTTTTCCACCATCCTTGAACAGAATGCAATTTGACAGAGTCGCGAGTTAGTGTTAACTGGACGGGATCATCTTGGTCTTGTCTTCGTAGGGTGAGCGTAACAGTTGTTCCCTTGGGACCAGTAATTCTGTCTACAGCGTCATTGAGGGACCAGCCGCTAGCTGATTTGCCGTTGACTCCTGTGATTACATCTTCTGGTTGAACTCCACCGTAATACGCTGGAGCTCCTTCTATTGGATTGACAATCATAATTTCCCCCTTGTTGTTTTCCTTAATCACGATACCAACTCCGACAAAGCGTCCTTCGGTCTGTTGTTCAAACCGTCGAGATTCATCGGGCCAGATAATTGCGCTGTATTTGTCTAATTTGGTCATTGCTCCATCACCAAATTCTCTTAACAAGACACCTTCCGGAAGTTTGATTGTTCTGCTGTTGGCTTCTAGTAGTCTGTTAAGAGTCTGAATCAAAACGCGCTTGCCTTGCACATGTTTGAGATACTCACTGTAGGAATTGAGTTCCTCATCTACAGCTTCAAGCCACAAGCTTCTTGCTTGCTGATCTTTGACAGTGCTGAATGTTTCTGAAATAACAGGCACATTGCCTAGAATGCGAATAGAGTCAAGCCCGCCTTTGATAAGGTCGCCCCACGAAATGTTATTGATATGCTCACTCGTAGCAATATCAAGAGAGCGAACAATCATGTTTTTATCTATGCCGTCGACACGTTCAATCCAGTTGTCACCTGCTTGTTCGTTATATGCCTCAGGTGGTTCATCACCAAGTATCACTGCCCGTTCTACAAAAAGAGAATGCAAATATTTTGGGGCATATTGTCGAAGTAATGTAACTTGTAAAGCGACCTTCTCAAGACGATCACTCCAGTTGTCAAATAAATCTCTGCGAGAAGTTCCTTCATAAAAAGTTCTTAAGTAATAGAGTAAAGTTTGGGCTGTTAAAATATTCCCATCGCTAGACTGCGAATTAATTTCTTCAATAGTTTTTGTGAGCACGTCTTGCACTTCTTCTTGTAACATAATGTCATCAAGATTCTTGCTGAGTGTTTGCGCTTCAACCGCTGACTGCATCGCTTTTACGATGTTTCCATCTTGTTTGTGGGTATTCATCTCCTCAAGCGCTTTGTTACGAGCTTCAATGGTGTTTGATGCTTCTGTTTCACGATGATTATTGAAAGTATCAAGGTGGTTTCTAAAATCGATGAGGGTTTGGTCATCACCTGTTGGGACTTCTTCCATCAGCGAGGTGACAGCATCCCAATTACCTTGTGAAGCTGCAGCCCAAACACGAGTTGACCATTCTGCAGTGGTTGGGGCCTGGGCGAGAGCAAACTCTGAAAGAAAGAGGATAACAGTGCTGCATGCGAGGAATAATTTGCCTATGCGATTGAATTTCATGCGAATTTGATCCTTTATCTGTAAATGTAGAGGAACTCGTAAATCGGCATTATTTTCTGCCTTCTTGAGGTTCTTCGACATTACATTGTTCATCATACGGTAGCGGGTTACTCTGGTTCGTCAAAATCGGCATCAAGGCGCTTTCCAGACTCTTTCCAGGGATCTCGCTGGTCCGATTTTGTGTCGCTAGGGTAGTCTGAGCCCTGTTGATTGCACCTACACCGCTTTGCAACAAGAGCGATAGCCATAATTGAAAGAATTCCAAGAACCAGTACAAATCCTGCAAGAATAAGTAGAATTGGAGGGGATTGAGACATTACTTTTTGGCCTTTAATTGAGCTTCGCACGCATTGAGCTCGTCTTGGAAAAGTTTGTCTTTTCTCATTACCTTCGGTAAACGAAGCAGAATTTCAATCGCTTGGTCATGGTGTCCAGTTATGCGCAAAACCCTAGCTTGTATAAAACGAAGCTTTGGATCGTTTGGTTGTATTTCGCAACCTATTCTTGCAAGTTCTATCGCGGTTTCGCTATTACCAAGTTCCGCTTCAATAAGAGCTAGTGAGAGAATTGCTGGTGGTTCATTTCGGTTCCGTTCAAGACTATGAGCAATCCAAATTTTCGCCTCATCCCATTTCTTTTCGAGCATAAAAATTTGCCCTAGAAAAAATGCAGCACGAGAATCACCAGGAACATTTTCATGTGCAAGTTTATAGTATTGAATTGCAGTGTTGTTTTCTTTGAGCATGTGTGCGAGTTGTGCGGTTGAAAGTTGGAGTAATCCAGGTGTTGTGCTTTGTTCGCAAGCGATGATGTATGCTTGGAGTGCTTCAAGTTGTTTCTCTCTTGCACGAGTAAGATCTCCTATATTATGAAGTCGCCCCCCTTCTGAAATTAGCGCAAGGGCATGAATTTCTTGCGATTCTGCTGAAGCGGAATCTTTTTTGACGAGGGTTGATGTGATCGCTAGAGCTTCTACAGTTCTTCTGGAGTTGATAAGTTCCATGGCACTTTCTATAGCGCTCTCTCGCTGCTCTACAGTTATTTGTTGGGTTTTTGGCGAATCCGCATCTTGGCATGATGCAAGAAAGGCAGCAAAAAGGATGGCGGGTATCATGCGTACTATGACAGACACGGCTTTTTCAACGGACTCCATTCCTAAATCATACGCTCCTTTTGCAATTGAAGCAGAAATTATATCTAGATGGGAATCAGCAAATATAGGCCATTGCGAGACCGACTCAAAAGGCATGCCCTATTGCATTCTCATTCCTCCACCCAATGTAACGTCGGCATTGCA
>CAZQGB010000048.1:0-9067 GCA_964592615.1 uncultured Isosphaeraceae bacterium
GAGGTGAGGCAGAGGGAGGGAGGGTGGCGGAAACGGCGGAGTGCCTGAGGGACCAGTAAGAGAAGAGGAAAATAAGAGAGTTCAAATTCATAGTGGACTTCCGTATCCACTTATCAAATAATACACTAAGTTTACAGTGTGTCAATAGGAAATGAGCATAAATTGTGAGATTTTTCACAAATCGTTTAAATTAGAGAAAATTACTTCCTCAGAGGAATTTAATTTGCGTTTTTAGCGTTGAAAAGCTGTTTTTTTCTTGTTTCGTTTTCGGGCCATCTGATTAAAAGTTGCTCTAAATGTGGGATTGCTCGCTTGTGATCACCAAGACCGAGCCATAAATCAGCAAGCATCCGGTCTGCGTAAGGTGGTCTCCACAGCCCGTAATCAATCACGATGTAGAGGTGTTCTGCCATTGGCTCGATTCGTGTAATGTCACCTCGTTGCACTTGAACCCACGCTTTTTGCCCTTGGTGTTCGTGCCACCTAATCCAGCCACTGTGGGCAAGTAAAGCGAAAGTGGCTGTTACCAAGAAAACCCAACCAATTGATGCGGGCTTGTATTCCCCGTGGTATTTTAGTTTCCATCTGCCGACCCTTAGGTTAGCGTTGGTGATTAATTTGAGCGTAGTGACAGCAGCCCATGCGGCGATAACTCCAAGTGTTATGGCAAGAAGAAATGGCACTTCGCCGTAGAGTTGCCTTGTAGCAAGTAGCGTTCCAAGGCAAACGAATACACCAAGTATTTCTTGTGGCCAAGTCCAAGCCCACGAAACATCTGGTTTAGTAAAGTTGTCGAAAGATGATAATAGTGGTGGTTTGCTATAACCAAACTTTAAAGCATCTCTTGGACAGGACATTACACAGTCCAAATCCTTTAAGCAGCCGGGCGTAACTACTCTGCCGTGCACTTGTATTTCATGATGAACTCTGATGTGTGAAGTACATGCAGGAGTGCATTTCCCGCAACCATCGCAGTCACCAACTAATTGGATGCCAGCAGGGGAGATGCGGTCAACGCCAGCAAAGAGCGCGCCGTAGGGGCAGACATATCTGCAAAAACCACGCGAACCCATAAGCCAGACAATAGCACCACCAACTACAAGGAAAGTGATGGTGGTCATCAGAGGTCCTGGAAGATTGCGTGTAAATTGTTCCGTAGTAAAAGAACCAAGACCCTGTTCGTCTGTAAGAACTCTTAAGCCAGGCCATGCCCGTCCTTCGTAAAGACGTAATACAGTTGGCCAGACGAACATATAAAGAAGTGCTCCAAGGGCAGCAAGTGGAAGTAGACGCGAGCGAACTGGTTTTGGCCTTATCCTAAATTTTCCAAGAATCCAAGAAGCAAGATCTTCAAGTGCAAGGATATGGCAACCCCAAGAACAGAAGAACCGACCAAAGATTAGAACGCTCACCATAATCAGTACAAGTAAAATTGTTCCAATGGTGACAACACCTTCCTCAATCGTGAACATCGTCTCGTTCAATTCAGCAGGAGCCACAGTTCGTCCGGCAATCCACCAATGCACCAAATGCACCATGAAAAGTACATAGAGCCCAATGAGAATTATTGCACGGCGCTTACTCAGGCGAGCGCTTCGCTTTTGGATTTGTTCAGGCGTTGGAAATGACTGCGACATAAGAGGACGTATATGTCAACTATGTCGGTTCATTCGTGCTTTGTCAATCGTATTATTGCAATGTTCGTATATATGCAACGATACTTAGAATATCGTTTTCTTTCAGCATTGGATTCCCGCCTTTAGGAGGCATTTCCAAGTTCATAACACTGTTAGGGTCATCTGCTTTGCGACCAATTGTGATGTATTCAATGAGTTCCTCATCTGAGGACTTTGCAATAAATTCACTTCCGATTAGGTTCGGGCTTAACTCAGGAAGACCTTGGCCGTCTGCTCCATGGCAGGAGGCACAAGAGGATTTCCAGAGAGTTGAGCCAGTTGAAACACTTGGCGCAGATTCTACTTTTTCTTTTTCTCCGCAACCAATTGCAAAGATGATAGGAATAGAAATAAATAGGGGCTTAAACATTTAGATTCTCCGATAATTTTAGAATGTGAATTAATTCACCAAAAAAGATTATAGAAAGGTTACCTTTGGTATGTTGTTTTAATTATGAAATTTGGGCGATTTTGCGAAAATCTAACATTCTCGCTTCAAGATCTTCCCGAGTAGTTTCGCATAAACCATCAAGTCCAAACGAGCCAAGGGTGAATGATGCAGTAACTGTTCCCCAAGCAATCCCTGCTTGCATCGCAGCAAAATCAAGTCGTCCAGAAGCGGCAATGTACCCCATGAATCCACCAGCAAAACTATCACCAGCGCCGGTTGGGTCAATCACTCCATCGATATCGAGTGGGTACGCAGGAACAACCGCAATGCCATCTCGGTGAACTAGAACCGCTCCATGCTCGCCTTTTTTTACGATGACAAATGCCGGTCCCATTTCAATTATTGCTCTTGCTGCTGTGATTGGGTTGCTGATTTCAGTAAGTTGCTCTGCTTCGGAATCATTGATAATCAAACCATCGATTTCCTTGAAGAGTGCAAGCAACTCGTCGCGAGCAATGTTAATCCATAAGTCCATGGTGTCTGCAACTGCAAGTTCCCTATCTGGGAATTTGCTTAATAGGTCAAGTTGAATAGTTGGATGTGAGTTTGCGAGAAAAATTAAGCGGCTGTCGCTATAGGAACTAGGAACTTCCGGGGGTGCTTCTTCAAGGACCCCAAGTTCGGTGAAGAGCGTTTCTCGCTGGTTCATATTGTCGAAGTAGCGTCCACCCCAAGCAAACGTTTTTGACTTCTTTCTTTTTTCTAAACCATCTAAGCATAGACCATCAATAGAAGAGAGTAACGAAGCGTGTTCTTCTGGCCAGTCTCCACCTACTACGCCAACTATTCGCACGGGGCCGTGGTGAAATGCAGCAGCAGCGGCAAAGTACGCACAAGATCCGCCTGATACCTCCTCTGCTTTTGCAGTTGGTGTATGGACAGTGTCAATTCCAATTGTTCCTGTTACAAGTAATGGCATAGGCAGGAGATTATAGTGCAGCGCGAAGATTGCCACCGACACCTTCAAGTATTGTTCTTGCTCGTGTTGCTTCTACGTCTTTTTTGTACATGACGATTGCTACCTTGACTTCACCGCCTGCGCTTGCAAGTAATGCTGATGATGACTCTCGGTCAATTTCACAAATAGTCGAAACAATCCTGATTGCTCGGTCGAGTAACTTTGAGTTGGATGCTTTGAGGTCCACCATTAAATTGCCATAAACCTTCCCGAGTTTTGTAAAGAGTGTAGTAGTGATGATGTTAAGTGTGAGTTTCGTTGCAGTTCCCGCCTTGAGCCGAGTCGAACCAGTTAAAGGTTCAGCGCCTGTCTTGAGTTGGATGAGATGGTCGACCTCTGGAGTAACATCGCTGCACGTAAGAAAAGCCGTCATTGCGCCGATCTTTTTAGCGATTTCAAGCCCGCCAAGAACCCACGGGGTAGTCCCTCCAGCTGCGATGCCAAGCACTGTATCGTTGATTTGTAACTTTATACGGTCAAAGTCAGGTGCGATACCATTTGGGTCATCTTCTTTTGCTTCTGATGAAGTTCGAAGCGAACTATCTCCGCCTGCAATGATTCCAATAATCATATTTTGGTCAGATTGAAAAGTTGGTGGGCATTCTGCTGCATCAAGTACGCCAAGTCGCCCTGAAGTTCCGCACCCAAAATAAATGAGGCGCCCACCATTTGATATTCTTGAAGTTAGCACATCGATGAACGAAGCAATAGATTCCGAGGCATCTTGAACCGCTTGGATTGCTTCATTGTGGTCTGATGCCAAGAGTTCCACACTTTCCAATGTTGATAGTACATCTAAGTTAGTAGTTTCATCGTGTACTTGTTCTGTTGCGATGTGTTCTCTATCCAAAGGTAATGTCATATGCAGAGTTTAGTGTAAAAAAATAACGCCCTGCAGAGCAGGGCGTTATTTAATTTAAGTTAATGAATTAACTATTAGACCATTTCCTTCAATGCTTTCAAAGGTGTAACTTTGACAGCTTTTCGTGCTGGCTTAGCAGGAATGTCGCGAGTTTCATTTAGAAGTGGGAGGAAAACGTTCTTGCGTGCTGGACGTTTCGGAACGATTTTCTTTTTCACTTTCATGAGGCCAGGTACTGTAAATGTGCCAGGACCACGACGACCTAGGTCCTTTTTGATCATACCGGACATGGATTCAAATACAGAGGTCACTTCTTTTCTTGTCAAGCCAGTATCATCAGCGATACCTGCGATGATTTGTGTCTTTGTGCGTGGTTTGCACTCAGTTGTTGAAGCTTTCTTTTTTGCAGTCTTTTTCTTAGTTTTCTTTTTTGCGGCCATGGAATTCGAATCCTTTCATTGGTCCAACTCGTTAATGTGCTCTCCCGCCAACACTTGGCGAATCAAATGGCACGTTCAACGCGAAATGTAACTGCTTTGCGTTCGTATTACAAGGCGTTGGCACAGGAAAATACAGTGTTTTTGAAGAAAATTTCTGAAAATGGCAGAGAATGCCGGCGAATACGAAAATTACTTTTTGATATTTTGGTAGTTCTCGTTGCTTTCAATCATATCATCCATCAGGGTTTCAAATGTATATTTAGGTTTCCAGCCCAACTCTTTTCGAATCTTGGATGAATCACCTTTCAGGTCATCCAATTCTTCTGGGCGAAGGTATCGTTTGTCGAGAACGTAATGATCGTCAAAATTTAAATTGAGTTTATTAAATACATATTCACAACAATCACGAACACTATGTGAGATTCCAGTGGAACAGACATAATCGTCGGGCTCGTCTGCTTGCAAAATGAGCCACATCGCTTCTACATAATCTTTTGCATGTCCCCAATCACGTCTAGCATCTAGATTGCCCATGCGTAATTCGTTAGTTTTCCCACAAGCGATTGCGATAGCACCCTTTACAATTTTGCTAGTGACAAAGTTTGAACCACGACGTGGCGATTCGTGATTGAACAGGATGCCATTACTGATGAACATGTCGTACGAATGGCGATAATTTCGGCAGATGTTGTAGCCGAATACTTTTGCACATCCATAGGGACTTACGGGTCGCATCGTCGTGCTTTCTCGTTGAAAACCATCGTCGTCGATACAATTCCCAAACATTTCAGAGGAAGATGCCTGGTAGATTTTAGCATGTGGGGAAACTAATTTAACTGCTTCTATGACATTCAGTACACCATTGGCGACTGCTTGAACTGTATAAAGAGGAACATCGAAACTGATTCGTACATGAGATTGAGCTGCTAGGTTGTAGACTTCATCTGGTTGTACCTTCTGCATTATGGAGATGAGGGAAGATAAATCTGTCAAGTCTCCGTAATACAAATTTAACTGGCCAAAGACATCATCTAAACGAGCGGTTTGGTTTTCAGCTACTGAATTACGCTTTAGGATGCCGTGAACTTCATATCCTTTATCAAGTAAAAACTCTGCGAGATATGATCCGTCTTGCCCATTGATACCTGTAATTAATGCTTTTTTCATGATCGAACTGTTTCCTTGTTTGCTTTGTACCAGTCAATTGCTTTTTTAAGCCCGTCTTGAATTGTAGTAAATTTGAAATCGGGCATGTATTGTTTCAAAATACTATTATCTGACGGCTTCTTCAGTTGTCCATCTGGATATGAATCATCATAGACAATCGAGCCCTCAAACCCCATGATGCTTGCGATTGCTTCTGCGATTGTTGAAATTTGAACTTCTTCATCAGGTGACATTATTAATGGAATTGGGGAATCGTAGGCATCGAGTGCCCAAATGGCGATTTCTGCAACATCGCCTGAGTACATGAACTCACGCCACGGGTTTCCGGAGCCCCAAATCACAAAATCGCTTCCTTGTTCGATGGCAGTATCACATTTACTGATAAGGGCAGGGATAACGTGGCTATTTTCAAGGTCAAAATTGTCATGTGGACCGTATATATTGCATGGTATTACAGTTACGTAGTTGCAGCCGTATTGTTCGCGGTATGCGCGGCTTTGTACGTCAAGCATTCGTTTCGCGTAGGCATATGCATAATTTGATGTGTGTGGCTCGCCTTCGTGAATCTGATCTGCGCTTAGGGGGTATGTTGCATCATCTGGGAAGACGCATGTACTCATAAAAGATACGACTTTATCAACACCGCATTGGCGAGCAGCTTCAAGGAGATTTGTATTGAGAATTGTGTTTTCGTAAAAGAACGCCCCGAGTTGTTCCATGTTTGCTTTGATTCCGCCAACTTTTGCAGCACAATGAATAATTTTAGTAACGTTGTTGGAGGTTAAATACTCAACGATTGCATCAAGATCCATCAATTCCAATTCATCATGAGTGGGTTTCAAATCCGCTGGAATTGCTGATCCGACTAGTCCTCTTCCGCCCGTCACGAGTAAAGACATGTGGAATTCCTTTTGATGTGTTGAGTTCGTTGTTGCATAAGTGAAGATAAGTTCGCAGTATGTTATTCGCGATGTGCAAGTTCTAGGACATCAAAATACGCTTTGCCAGATTTTTCTATGGTGTATTTTGTTTCTAGAAGTGTTCGTGCCCTCTTACCAGTCGCAAGTGCTTCGTCTGGATTTTTCATGAGATGCCTGATATATGAAACAAAGCCATCGGAATCGGTAATCTCGAGCCAAGCGCCAATTTTGTTATCTTCAATGATTGGCCTTAGTTCAGAGCTTGGTGTGGAAAATGCGATGATTGGACGCCCCACCGAAAGGCAGGTATAAAGTTTAGAAGGAAAACTGATGCCATCAATCCCTTTAGCAATGGTGACAATCAAGGCATCACAGCAGTTTAACGCATCATTAAATTCCTCTTGAGGTGTGTATCCTAAGAGAATGGTGTTTGTTAGCCCCTTGTTTTGGATAGCTTCTGCAATCTTTGATTTCCCCCCACCTGCGCCGGTGATAACGAGCCGGAAGTTTTCTCCGAGAAGTTGCTTAGCGCCTTCAAGAATCATTTCAAATTCGTAGTAAAGACCTAGGTTACCGGAATATAAAACAGTAAATGGCTCGACTAGATCGTGCTCTTTTGCAAAAGTGCTCTCAGTTTTAGGCTTTGGGAGTAAGTCAGTGGGATCCGCCCAGTTTGGAATAACGTGCACTCGGTCGGGGGCAGTGCCGTAATGATTTATTACTAGTTCTTTCGCAGCTTCACTGAGAACAATAACTTGCTTCGCACGGTTGTACATAAATTTGTTGCACCAGTGCCAGAAGCGATCGATGAAGCCACCTTTTTTAATTTTGCCAAGCCAGACAGCGATGTCTGGGTACGCATCATGGAGAAGGACCGCGTAATTGTGCGGAAATAGAAACGAACTGAACCCTCCAACGAATCCGAGGAAGGGGGGATTTGTCGTATAAAGGAATACCTTCCCTTTTCGTTTTGGTAACACATGAAAGAGCGTGAGTGGAATCATAAAACTTGCAATGTTGACAAGACGACCGATTATGGAATCTTTACTGAAACGGGTGGCGTTCATTCGGAGTGTTTTGACACCGTTTTTTATTTCCTTACGTGGACATTTTTGCCAAGATTCTGGTGGTCCGTATGAAGGACGGCAGGTCACGACTGAAGTGTCTGCGCCAAGCCTCGCTATTTCTTCTGCAAGTTCGAAGAGCAAGTGACCAGATGATGCGACATCAGGCGCATAGTACTGGTTCAGGATGACCACTTTCATCGGTTTTGATGAAAGTGCTTGGGGTTGTTCAATAGATGATTCAGCCATTTGTGGTTGTAGTAGTTGCTCCTCCCCCAATAATGTGAGGTAAATATATCGGCTATTTTGACCTTATAGCGAGGGTAAAGAGATAATTATTATAATTTCCTTGTACAATTATTCTAAGTTGTTATGATTTATTCATGTTTATTCCGGTCTTATTATCATTTGCATTCATACCTATTCCGCTAGAAGTGGATTCTTCTCAAAGTAGCGTGTCTGCTCAAATAGAACTTTCAGCGTTTGTTCCGGGAACCATTATTGGAAATTGGGACGAAAAAACAAATCCCAAAGGCACGAGTACTCTGCCGGGCTATTGGGGTGGGAGTGGAAACAATCCAATAGATTGTGAAATTACCTCAACACTTGGTGGGCCAATGAGTTCACCTTGTGAAGGCGGCTTTTCAATAGAAATGAATACCTCAACGAATCTCATGACAATTGATGATTTGTATCTTGATGCTCATGGAAATGGTCCAGCTTCAATTCCACTAACTTTAGAAATGTTTTACGAAACATTCCGAACCGTTCAACCAGACTCTCTTTTCGTTGGTGACATCCCGATTACAATCCCGCTCTTTGATGCTCAAGTAACTACGCTTAGGTTTGACCAAGTATTGGAAACCGTCGCAGTTCTGACTCCTGTCGATGAATTATCATGGACATACAAAACGTTAGTCCCAGTAGCCATCACGGTTGAATTAGAAATGTTCGGAGTCTCATCTGGCCCGCTTCTTCTTCCTGGAATATTGCCGCTCTCGGGGACAATTGTGCAAACAGATTTGGACATTCATTTGACTGGAGATTTCTCATTTGATGTAAGTGAGGGAATTAGTGACTTGCCTCTGCCAATTGATAATTTCCCATTTGAAATCCCCACAATTCTTCCTCCCGGTAACACGGCCAATTTGTTACTGAATGCCGTTGTAGAATCTATGGCAATTACTACTGGTGCAAGTATTAACATTGTTGCAACAGGGATGGCAATCGGCTCGGCTGATGTGAATAGCGATGGTCTCATTAACGTAACTGATTTACTATCCATTATGGATAAGTGGGGGAGTTGCGATGGTTGTAATGAGGACCTAAATCACGATGGTATTGTTGGTGTGATCGATCTATATATAGTTATTGGAAATTGGACCAGATCCATCCCATAGGTTTGTCTTTTACGGCTAGTAGTTTCCTGGTCTGAATCACATATCAATCTATAGATAAAATACAAAAGTTCGAGGGACAGGTGGCCAAGCGGCTGAAGGCACCGGTCTTGAAAAAAGGGGGTGAAGGGG
>CAZQGB010000049.1:0-8107 GCA_964592615.1 uncultured Isosphaeraceae bacterium
GGTTTTCGTTTAATCCGATATTTGTGAACGTTTGTTCTGTATCAAAGATTTCAAGGTCTATTTGTGGTGTAGTCATCGTGTTCTATTGTTTTGGTGGTAGAATCGCTACGTGGACGATAGTACCTTGGAAGGTTTTTGTTCTTGAATACATAGGTAGAAAGTTTTGTAAGAATTGCACGGATGCATACGTTTCAAACAATACAACACAGTGCTGTACAGATTAATCTTGGAGCAATAAATCGTAATTGTAGCGTGATTCGCAAGCATATTGGACAACAATGTCAACTCTGTGCCGTTGTAAAAGCTGATGGATATGGTTTGGGAGCAGTCAAGGTTTCCTCAGAACTCTCAAAACATGCTGATTTACTCGCTGTATACAGCGCGGATGAAGCGGGAGAACTCCTTGTCTCTGGGGTAGGCACTCCAATCCTAGTTTTTGCACCAGTACATACTTTTGACCGCTTTCATCCAATTTATAGAGGGTTGAGCCAAGGTATCGTGCATCTTGTGGTGCACGACGAGAATCACATGCGAGCACTTGAAACTATTGCAAGTAGGTACAGAATAACTCTAAATGTTCAAGTAAAAATAGACACTGGCCTTCATCGAGGTGGCTGTGTTCTGGCAGATGCAAAAAAATTAATCGACACTATAAGGTCAAACCATCATTTTAATTTGACCGGAGTATTAACACACTTTATTTCAGCAACTCACGATGAAGAACTGACCCGAATTCAGCACGATAGATTCGACAAAGTGCTTGATTCACTTAATTCGCCGTTGTCTCCAGAATGCTTTTTGCACGAAGCAAATACTGCTGCGACTGTTCAATGGAAATGGTCTCACCGTAGTATGGTTCGCGTTGGACTCGCCTGGACAGGCGCTGCCCCAACTGGCGTAAAACTTCTGAAAGATATTTCCCCAGTTGTTACTTGGCGATCACGACTTGCGCATGTTCGACAAGTTCAAGCTGGGGAACATGTTGGATACTCTGGTAAATGGACGTCAAAACGAAACTCAAACATAGGAATTGTTCCAGTTGGATATGCAGCTGGGTATCCAATTGGTGTTGGCGAAGAGGGAAACCGTGCAGGTGCATTTGTTCGGGTCTACGACGAACAATTTAAAATTCCACTGGGAGACGCGCCGGTCGTTGGCAGCGTTTGTATGGATCAAATTGCAGTGGATTTAACAAATATTACTCAACTAGGAATAGGGTGCGGGATTGAATTGCTATCGGTTGACAGGGAAAGCAAAGCGACGTTGTCGAATTTAGCAGAGGTTGCAGGTGTTGTACCACACGCAATCATCAGTCGTATTTCACCTAAAGTTCATCGGTCTTACATCGAACCGTCGGTTGAAATTGTGACACCAGTGCGAAGCCACAAACACGCGTAGGCAATATATACCCGAGCATTAAAAAAAACGGCTCCCGTCACTTGTGACGGGAACAACGTTTTTAGAGAGAAGAGAAGAGAGTTTATGACTTGTGTCGTCGAGCCCAAGTAACGCTAAGAGCGAAGTGGGTCGGCCCGTAGGCGGTCCCTTGTATTTCCTCTCGTTGCTTGGGCTCGAGAACACATGTATCTGTCCACCTATGTATCGGTAACTCACAGGTGGAAGTTCATGAAAGAAAGAAAAAATCTTCTATGACCGATAACGAGCATTAATTGGGTTTTTTCGACAGTAAGGGGCTATGATGTGTGGATGCCAGCAGTTATGACCAAGAATATTCGTATTGGTGTTGTAAACTTTTTGAACGCAGCCCCTATGGTTGATGGTATTTCTGCCGTAGATGGGATCCAAGTAATAGCAAAGGTTCCAAGTGATTTGATAGGCAGTTTAGAAGGTAATGAGGTAGACGTAGCACTTGCATCATCAATTGATTATCAACAAACCTCAATTGAATTGGGAATTTTACCCGTTGGTGTGTTGAGTAGTGATGGAGATTCACTCACAGTGCAACTGTGTAGTCGAGTGCCTTTAAATAATATTACCAAGGTTCATTGTGATTCTGATAGCCACACCTCAGTTGCATTGTTACAAATAATGTTACATGAGTTGTATGCAATACATCCAGAAGTTATTTCCACTGATATTCGATCAATGGATACTTGTGATTCACTCTGGCCAGAAACAGTTTTAATTATTGGGGACAAAGTTGTTACTAGTAAGTGTGAATCAGAATTCGAGTACACATTAGATTTAGGTCAAGCATGGAAGCAACAAACCGGATTACCCTTTGTGTTTGCTGCATGGTTTTGCCGAATGGATTTATCAGAGACCCATGTGCAAAAAATTTCGATGCTTCTTCAACGTCAACTCACATTCAATAAACAGAGGATAGAACAGGTTGTTTCAGCGCATGCAAGTAGTCGTGGTTGGGATGCACCGTTGGCACTTCAGTATCTAACGAAGCACATTCAATATGAGTTTATAGACGCGCACATGGAGTCTCTTCAATTGTTTTATTCTCTTGCCAAAACATGCGGGATTCTGAAAGAGGTACGACAACTTAAACTATTGGGCATATGATTTTATGCCAATTGCACCGAGATTTTTTATCAAACAAATGCGAAATTTCGCATTCGAAATTGCGAGAGCTCCAGAGAAAATTCGTGTGCAACAAATGAAAGCTGCCGAGAAATTGCTTCCAGAGTTGGAAGAAAATAGGCTGTATCCATATGATTACATTGTCTTCAGGATTACAGGATATCGTGGAGATGAAGCGAACCAGCCAACACTATTAGGTAGCGCATTGCTTGGGGACATTGTTGCTTTGATAGCAATTGTTAGTAGAACGTTAGATTTATCGCCAGATGGGATGATGGATGTAAAGCAAGCAGCAAAAAAATTACATGTATCACTCCGAACCCTAAGTAGATTACGGCGTGAGGGGCTTGTTTTCCATTGGGTTCTTGAGAGTAATGGTCGAAGGAGACTCGGAAGTTCTTCTGCAATGCTTGAGCAGTTTGCAAATCAGAATGAAGAGAGAATGAAGAGAGCATCAAATTTTTCAAGACTTTCTGATGAAGAAAAAAAAGAAATTGTTTCGTTTGCAATGAGTTTAAAGGGAGAGATGAGGTCGTTGAGTGAAGCTGCGGTAGATATATCAAAACAATCTGGTAGAGATCATGAAACTATTCGACTATTACTTCAACAACAGAAAGAGGTAGCACAATTATTTCGCAAAACAAGGTCGTTATCCAGAACGGATGTTAAAGAGATAGAGCAAGAATTGCGTATCGGGACTTCTTGGAAAGAACTGGAAGGAAGATATCAACGAACCGCTGGGGCCATACAAAAAAGATTAGCTCGTATGAGAGCCACTCGTTTGAAAAAACTAAATATTTCACACATTGAATTGGATGTCTTTTCAAGAAAGGATTCTGAAGAAGTAATTCTTGGTTCTCAAGTTTCCCAGAACGTTACTCCTGCAATTCTCTTACTCGATTCATTAGATTTTCCTTATGAAAGTTCAACCCTACACAATGAAACGGCGGTTGTTTCCGCTATGCACTTGCTCAGAAGGAGAGCAAAGTTACTCATTAAAGATATAGGGTATTCTCCATCGTTAAGAGTTCTCGATCGTATAGAGACAGATTTACGGTGGTCTTTTTTACTTCAGCAACAACTCGTAGTTGGAGCAATGCATTCTTCGCTTGCAGTGGCTGTGCAACATGTAGGTCGCCCTCTGCAAGAATTACCAGCTGATCGTTTGGATTCCCTATTGAAACACATGATTCAAGTTATTGGAGAAACCTGCTCGAAGTTGGATCCCTCCAAGGGACAAATGGTGCACAAAACACCAGCATCCGTGCTTGATAGAAACTTGTCTTTATTTGATCAACACTCTAAACCTCAAAGAGCTGCTGCGAAATATATAAAAATCCAGTTACATTGCCCTTTCCACCAAATTGTTCCGTGGTCATTTTTACTACCTACTGAGAATTTACCAGTTCTTTCAAAGAAGACATCAGATGAACTAGCTCAAATAGTATCACTTAGGTACGGATGGTCTAGAAGTCCCAAAACGGTTGAAGAGATAGCATCTCTAATGGGAAGATCGCCAATTTGGATTGCACGTCAGTTACGCGCTTGGCACTAAGACTAAACAACCCCGCGGATTGTTTTTGCTCTTCCTTCGGTAAACTATAAAAAACCCATTGAGCCAAAATTGGTCCAATGGGTTTGTTGTTTGGGTAGTTAAATGGTTTAACGCTTTGAGAACTGGAAACGTTTACGTGCTCCAGGTTGACCAGGTTTCTTTCGTTCCACACGCCGAGGGTCACGTGAAAGATACCCATTGGAACGAAGCGTTGAATCAAGCGATGGGTCTAACTTTGCAAGAGCACGGCCAAGACCAAGAATAATGGCACCTGCTTGTCCCGTATAGCCACCACCGTTTGTGTTCACAAACACATCTAGGGATCCCTTGGTATTTGTCTTTTCAAGAACACGCAAGACATCTTGGTGGTCGCGAATCTCAGAAAAATACTCAGTGAGGTCCTTCTTGTTTACATTAAATACGCCTGTGCCTGGCTTGATGCGAACACGTGCAACAGCAGCTTTTCGGCGCCCAGTTCCCCACCACCAGTGCCCATCTTTTGATGTGGTTGCAGCAGGGGTTGGTTTTGTTTCGGTTGCAACGCTTTGGGTTGCTTCGTTTGTTTGTTGATCTTCTGTCATTTGTTCGTAAGCTCTTGGAGCTCCTCTTGAGAACTTGTTGTATTGCTACCGAACGTCGGTAACGTTATTACTTCAGCACGCGAGTGCTTCGAGTTTTTGATTTGTATGTGGATGAGTGTCTCCGCTGTATACTTTTAGGCGACGGAACATATCTCTGCCCAGTTTAGTTTTTGGCAACATCCTACGAACAGCTTGTTCAATAATTCTCTCTGGATTTGCTTCAATCATGTCGCTGTACTTGTGAGCTTTGAGACCACCTGGATAACCACTGTACACGAGTTGCGTTTTTTGCTCAAATTTCTTGCCGGTCATTTGAACCTTTTCAGCATTCGTAACAACAACGAAATCGCCGGTGAGAACGTGTGGTGTCCATTCGGGTCGGTGTTTTCCCATGAGGTGAGTTGCGATTGTTGTCGCCATGCGACCAAGAGTCTGGCCTTGAGCATCGACGTGTCGCCATTGAGGCTCTACTTCACCTTGTTTTGCAAAAGTTGTTTGGCGTGGCATAATCTTATATCCTTCTGAGCCCTTGATATAAAAGGGCGAACATGGAAATGTACCGAAAAGGGCACATTTTGTCAACTCTACGATGGTATTATTGAGCTATGAAAGACCATCTCCCACCCTTTGTTAGAGTTGCTTGGGGGCTTATAATTGTGAGTGTTATTGGGTTAGCAGTCCTTCAAGCGCTCCCAGATAGGGCAAAAGAGAGTAATTCGGAAGATCCTGATCCTATTGGGCTAGTATTGGTTCAACTACAGGCAGAATATTTGCTAGGAATTGCCCAAGTACTTGGCGCAAAACAGGAAATAGCGACACAAGCTGGGATTCTTGACGCTGGCTCCGTTGGGCAAAGACAGCGGTATATGGCCTTTATGATTGCTATGGGGGACCCTGAGGCGGCGAAACAATCAGCACTTCGAATGCGTGTTGAACTTGAGAAAACACACCGGTCCCTCACAGAAACACAATGGAAAACGCAAGAATATCTTGACCAGCGAGCAAATGGGGAAACGATTCCTGATTCGGCATCTCTTGAAACTCAACTTGGTTGGTTTGGAGTTTTGGTAGAGGCGGATCAAGAGAAACGCCGTGAGATGGGGAAAGTTGCGAGTATAAAAGTATTCACAGTAGGGGTAATAATGGCATTCATACTATTCGCAGCAGTTGTTGGGTTTATTGGGCTAATCATTATGCTTGTCCGAACACTCAACCATCAAGTTCAATCAGGTCTTGAGCCGGAAAAACCTCGTCATGGAATATATGCAGAAGTTTTTGCATTGTGGCTTTTTCTCTTTATGGCATTGATAACCATGGCACAGTGGATTGGCCAGCAATTTATGGAAAATAACCCGTCACTCGAAATGTCATTTTCTCTTCTGGCTTTTTTCGGGAGTCTTTGTGCTCTCTTTTGGGCGAGGTTTCGTGGTATTTCATGGAGCCAAATTCGAGGGGATATTGGATGGACTCAAGGTGCTGGACTTTTCAAAGAAATATTTTGGGGAATTTCTGGGTACGCAATGATGCTCCCATTTCTTGGCATAGGTCTAATCATCACGATGATATTAATGTTCTTTCAAGGAACTTTGGCAGGTGGAACAGGTGGCGATCCATTTGGTGGAACAAGTGGAGGGGCTCACCCAATAGTTTTGGAAATTGCAAATGGCGATCTGCATTTGAGAATGTTACTGATTGTGTTAGCAACTATTGCTGCGCCAGTGGTTGAGGAAACAATGTTTCGAGGTGTGTTATATCGCCAACTTCGCTCATCATCAAAAAATGTCACATTTGCATTTAGCGTGAGTGTAAGCGTACTTGTCACTTCGTTTATTTTTGCAGCAATTCATCCCCAGGGATTGGTTGTTATTCCAGCTTTAATGGGAATTGCAATCGGTATGAATCTCTTGCGTGAGTGGAGAGGGACATTACTTCCATCCATGATTGTGCATGGGGTGAGTAACGGGCTTGTAACAACAATGATGCTTATTTTCTTGAGCTGATTTCAGAAAATTAACTATCCCGCGGGTCGTTTTTTTAGTTGATGGAGAGGGTGGGGCGGTCAAGGGTTGTAGATTCAGCAGATGAGATAAAATTGCCGCACACATTGTCAAATGCTTTTGACATTGTGGCATTGATTTCCCAGTTTTTAAGTGGTTCGCCAGTGTCAGCACTAACTCTCATGTCTGGATGAATTGGAATACCGCCAAGGAAGCCAACATTCATTGCTGCAGCCATTTGCTCACCACCCCCACGACCAAAGATGTCATATTCTTTGCCATCGTCTGCTACGAAGTACGACATATTCTCAACGAGTCCCAAAATTGGAATACCGAGTTCTTGGAACATCCTAACTGCGCGTCTTGCATCGTCTTGTGCAACGACTTGTGGTGTACAAACAATTACTGCTCCGGAAAGTGGTAACAGTTGTGCAAGGGAAAGTGGAACATCACCAGTTCCAGGCGGTAAATCAACAATTAAGTAATCAAGTTCTCCCCACTTGGTTTGTAATGCAAGTTGGCTAAATGCACTGTGTGCTCTTGGACCTCTCCAAATTAGTGCCTTGTCTGGTTCGACAAGTTTTCCAATTGTCATTGCTTTAATTCCATGCACTTCAAATGGAAGGAGGAAGTTGTCTTGCGCTTTTGATTCTTCGCGATGCAAGCCGAGCATTGTTGTCATAGAAGGCCCATAAATATCTCCATCAAGCAGCCCAACTTTCGCACCTTGCCTTGCAAGACCTACAGCAATAATTGTTGAGACGGTTGACTTTCCAACGCCTCCTTTGCCAGCGCCAACTGCAATAATTTTTTTTATTCCCGGTAGAGGATTTGTTTCTTCACGAACACGTTCATTTGCACTGCGAGTATCTGCACTAAAACTGATTTGAATTGAACCTACAACTTCCTTGCACTCGTGGCTTGTTGATCTGATTGCAGATTCAATTTGCTCACTCAATCTTTCTTGTAATGGAGATTCAGGTGAAGAAAGTTCAATTTCCAACGATATATTGTCGCCATCTGTTTGAATGTCTTTTACCATCCCAGCGGTCACAATGTCCTTTCCTGAGTCAGGATCGACGATTGAGCCAAGTGCATTGCGAAGATTTGAGGGTTGTAGGGCCATTTTTACCTTTCATCGTATAAAAATGGCATTATATAGCGTGAATTCTTCGTTGTACCCTTACGAACAAAAAGGAACCCTCTAATGAACATGCACTCAACACTCGTTATTACAACAACACTTTTCTTTGGAAGTCTGGCAATTGCTTCGCCACCAGCAGATGATTTGCTTGCTGGACCAGCAATCGATAGAGAAGCAGTTACCGATAGCGATTTGCTTTCTCGAAGATTGGATGAAACTGGCAAAAAACAAAAGATGAATAATCGGTCTCAGATGAAAATCTGGACTTCTTCATTAA
>CAZQGB010000050.1:0-3954 GCA_964592615.1 uncultured Isosphaeraceae bacterium
GTGAGGTAGGGCTTGCAGAATTTGTATTTGCAATGTCAAACGCTGTGCCATGATCAGGGCTTGTTCGAATTATCGGTAAGCCTAGTGTCCAATTAACAGCATCTCCAAAGGAGAGGAGTTTGATTGGTAGTAGCCCTTGATCGTGGTACATCGCAACAATCACATCAAATGAATCAGAGTGGGAAAAGATTGTGTCAGTAGGAAATGGCCCTTCAACGTTGTGCCCATTGTTTCGTGTAAGTTGAATTGCTGGCTTAATAAGGCGGCTTTCTTCATCACCAAGAATGCCGCCTTCGCCTGCGTGTGGATTTAATCCAGTTACAGCGATTCTTGGGTTCTCGATGCCAAGTTGTTTACATCCCTGAACTGCGAGATCAATTGCGTCGTGAACTTTCCCAATCGTGAGTACATTTCGAATTTCCATCAGAGGTATATGGCATGTTGCTAGAACAACTCTCAATTTGTCAGAAACAAACATCATCGCATGACGTCTTGCTTTCGTTCTTGAAGCAAAGAGTTCAGTATGCCCCAGCCATTTGTAGCCAGCAAGAGCCCAACTTTGTTTACAGATTGGAGCAGTAACTACAGCATCGATTGATCTAGGGTCATTTTGTGGTCGCAATGAATCTTTGATTGCGCTCTCGACCCAACTCTTTGAAAGGTGTCCACCAAGTTTCGATGGTGTATTTTTAAGTGTGTGTAATTCTTCATCGGTGTCATCAAGAACAACAATCGAAGAGGATATCTGTTTCGATGCACGGGTTGAATTTGCATCGACTCTGTCCCACCTAATTTGTAATTTGCATGTATCAGCTGCTCTAGTAAGAGATTCATTTGCCCCGTAAATCACAAAACGAGCTTTGTCGAATAATGCGGTGTTTTGCAGCGATTTTGCGATAATCTCTGGACCAATACCTCCTGGATCGCCCATAGTGATTCCGATAGTAGGTTTCATATCAGTTACCCAATTCCACCTTTGAGGGGTCCGTTACCGAATTTTTCACGAAGCTTTCGCATCGCAACATCATCTTCGCGAGCAGGTTGTGCATCATCGTTTCCAACTGCTTGTTTTAGCGAGAGTGCAATTCTTCTTGTTGCCGCATCAATCGAAAGTATTTTTACTGAGACAACTTGTTGTTCTTTAACAACATCTTTTGGTGATTTGATTCGGTGATCAGCAAGTTCGGAAATATGGATGAGCCCTTCAGTTCCGCTTCCAAGATCAACAAATGCGCCAAAATCTGTAATTCTTGTCACTGTACCATTGACCATTTCACCTTCTGCAAGATTCGCCATCGAAGAAATGAATGGATCTTCAATAAGTTGCTTCATCCCGAAGGCAATTTTTGGATCTTTCCCTTCAAGATTGATATCAAGGATTTGAACGCGAACGACATCACCTACTTTGACGAATTTAGATGGATCTGTATCTCGTTCCCAAGTCATTTCAGATTTATGAATTAGCCCTTCAAGCCCGCCAATATCAGCAAAAGCGCCATATGGTTGGACTGAGGTTATGGTCGCATCGTGTGTATCGCCCACATTAAGCGTTTGCAGCATTTCTTCTTTTGCAACTTCACGTTCAGCGTAGAGCACTGTTTTTCGGCTTAAAACTATGCGATTTGCTCTGCGGTCAAGTTCGATGACTTCGCATGCAAATTTGTCTCCAATCATGATTTCAAGGTCGGGAACATGGTGAATTGCAACTTGTCCAGCAGGCATAAATGCCTTGTGGCCAGCAAGTTCCATCTCAAGGCCACCCTTATTTGTGCCGCTACAACGAGCTTCAACGACTTGACCAACAGCGAGGTCATCCCACTTTGCTTTTGCAATGGCACCCTTTCTTGAAAGCACAAGCATGCCATCTCGATCTCTGCGTTCAATCACAAAATCAAGAGTATCTCCAATTTGGGGCATTGCTTCAAAATGCGTTTTTGGGCAACATCCTTGGTCTTTTGGGCCAAATTCGACTAGCACATTCGGGCCGTGGATTGCCGCAACGACCCCTGATCTGGTGCTTCTGTCAGAACCTCCTGAAATGGGCTGTTCATCGAGCATTTCAGCAAAACTGCCGTCTCCAATAGCATCAAATATCTCTTTATCGAGGTCTTCATTGAAGGATTTTTTACCCATCTGTACATCGTACACCACGAACAAAATAAAGATGGCACTATTTCACATCAAAATCATTGCGTTGCGTATCATTTCTTGACGTCGCTTCACAGTACCAAGTGCGGTCATCGTGTATCATCGTCTCATAATGCCGAACTCTCGGCGATGGATTACTGCAAGGAATCAAGGAACAACGACTATGGCACATCCCTCAGCGGCGTGGGGCATCGAAATAGGCCAGTTTGCAATTAAGGCGATTCGTCTTGAACGCAATGGCTCAGAGGTGGAAGTAACGGACTTTTCTGTCGTTCCTCACCGGAAAGTTTTGTCTACGCCAGACATAGATATTGCAGAAGTCACGCGTCTAAGTTTAGGTCAATTCATAAGTGAAAAAGAATTAGAGGGTGAGCATCTTGTCATTTCTATTCCGGGACACTCCGCGTTTGCAAGGTTTGCAAAACTACCACCAGTTGAGCCAAAAGCCCTTCCCGACATAGTTAAATTTGAAGCGGTCCAACAAATACCATTTTCAATCGAAGATGTGGAATGGGATTACGAGGCCTTTCGAGAAGAGGGATCACCCGAAGTAGAAGTTGGAATTTTTGCTGTTACATCAGAGCGAGTATCTGAAAGACTTGATGTATATGGTCAAGTTGGGCTTAGCCCAGAAACCTTAACACTCAGCCCAGTCTCTGTATTTAACGCAATGAATTACGACTTGAAATTGGGCGAGGTTAAGGACCCAATCGTTTTTATTGATATAGGAACTCAAGCGACAGATGTAATTATTGCTTCTGGAAACCGTTGTTGGATTCGCACCTTCCCACTTGGTGGTACACATTTTACTGAAGCAATTGCTTCGTCATTTAAAATATCGTACGCAAAAGCAGAACGGTTAAAACTCGAAGCAGCTAGCAGTAAATATGCAAAACAAATTATGCAAGCTATGCGACATGTTTTTGCAGACTTGCTACAAGAACTACAACGCTCGCTTAGTTATGCATCCTCTTCGGGTGATTTGAAAACCATGGTTGGTATCGGCTCTACTTTTAAAATCCCTGGGTTGAGAAAATTTGTAGGTCAACAATTACAGGTTAATGTGACGCGGCTCGATGAATTTAATCGAATAAAAGTTTCGGGTAAAGAAGCCGCATCATTTGCAGAGCACTGTGTCAACATGGGCACTGCGTATGGGCTTGCACTGCAAGGCGTAGGTCTTGGTCAAATTGATATTAATTTGGTTCCATCTTCAATTCTGCGAGAACAGATGTGGCACGCGAAAACTAAATGGTTCGTTGCGGCGGCGAGTATCATTGTTGCAGGAAGTGCACTTTCTATTCTTGGTCCATTTTTACAATACCAAGCTCTTGGTTCTGATGGTGTTCCTTCTAAAGTAAAGACAGTTATTGAAACAGCAGAGAGATGCAAAAGAGAATTTTCAAAAGCTGAACAGGAAGGGCGTATTGGTTCAACCGCTTCAAGTTTGCTTTCTTTATTCACCTATCGAGATGTTTGGCCATTTATCGTTCAAGATGCAGCGGACTCATTGGCTTCTGCGGGACCAGATTCTCGAACTATAGAACTTTCTGATTATTTAAACCTATACCCAGAATGTGACAATCGCCCTCTCATTCAACTCCATGATTTATATGGCGAGTATGTCCCTGAAGATACAAATACAAAGTCGGGTCCAAAGATTTCCGTTTCTATGGAAGTGGATCTAAGCCATGCTGAGCCAGTTAATTTTATACACACCCATGTTGTGAAATGGTTGAAAGACCACGCAGAGCCAGTTGATGAACGTGAGCATGTTCCATATAAAATTCTTGTTGACTCAATCAG
>CAZQGB010000050.1:4054-7773 GCA_964592615.1 uncultured Isosphaeraceae bacterium
GGTGGAAATGATAACGACGCAGTAGAGGAAACAATTCCATTCGTAGCAGTTAGTGTTTCAACGATTGATTCCCTTGCTCCGCTTCCTGAAAACACAGAGCCATTACTTCATAAAGAGGGAGAACATTGGTACAGATTATTAATCACATTTGATGTCGAAATTTTGCCTCAACCACGAACTGCTTCAGCAGATGGCAAAGGAGGCAGATCATGAGTAAGAAATCAAAAGGTGCAAGTATTGATGTTCAAAAAATCACTGCCTGGTGTAAATCAAATCTCGTTCTTGTCATATTGATTGCTGTTAGCATTGGGGCAGTACTTGGCCTCCCACATCTGGGATCAACTTGGAGAGTGAAAGTTGAAGATTCACTACGAAAACGTGCCTCATCACTTCAGAAACTTGAAGCTCTAGCGAAAACAAATGTGAACCTTCCAGGTGGCATGGGTTCTTCGCAGGTCGTGATTAACAAGGCGTTAGTCGATGAGTATTCAGCAGTCACCGAAGCATTGCGTGATGACGCTGAGCAAGTTGTCCAAAAAGCAACAGAATTGAATCAAAAAGAACACGTAGTATTTTTTACGGATGGTCCTAATGATTTGTTTCCGAATCCGACACAATCCAAGATGGAAACACTACCGCAAAAATTCTATCAACAACTTGAGCGCGAATACAAGTCGCTTTTGCAAATGGTGAGAGCGGGGACAGATATCACAAAAGAGGACCTAGCCCAATTCTTAGAAGACGAGCGTGTTCGATATATGGAGGTCAGTCTAAGTACAAAACACGATGAACCGCTCACCAAGGAACAGCATACTGGGCTCATCAAAAACCTCTCAAAACTTCGCTTGTCTTACTTACGGAAGAATGCGGAGGATATGGGCCTATATGTAAATGAATCTGCACTCGGAATACCAATATTTGATTTCAAAGAAGTCCCAACCATCGAAGTTCTTTTTGGGTGGCAATGGCGATTTTGGGTTATCGCAGACACCCTTGGTGCAGTTGCTTCTATTAATGGAGAACAATCTGTTCTAACAGCCCCTATTAAACGAGTCGTATTTATGAATGTCATTGGCCTTCCAGCTATGGAAGATGAGTTTGATGAGGATGAGGGGAAGGGCGACAGTGGTAGTGGCGGAGGTGGCCGTGGAGGTAGTGGGGGCGGGGATATTGGCGGTGGTGGCCGCGGAGGTGGTGGTGGACCTCTTGGTGGACCATTGGGAGGCCCCCTAGGTGGACCCAGTGGAGGCGGAAAAGGAGACTCAGGAGGAAATACCGGAGGCAATTCAGGACGACCACCAAAGAATTCTGTTGTTCAAACCGAATCGTTAACCAACAGAGTAAGTGGTGGTATGTTTGATATTATAAAAATGCGTTTGAGATGCATTGTAGATACGCAACGCATCCCAGAAATATTGAATGGGTTTGCAAAATACAACTTCTTCACTGTGGTAGATCTTGATTTGCGCCCAGTCGATAAATTTGAAGCTCTTGCAAACGGGTTTGATTATGGTCCTTCTTCTGTTTCGGAATTGACAGTCGTACTTGAGTCAGTTTGGCTTCGATCATGGACGACCAAATATATGCCCAAGGAAGTAAAACAGATTTTAGGTATACAAGTAGATGAATAATAATTCTGCGAAAGATAGGAAAATGGTTATATGAAAACCAAAGGCACAAGTGTTTGGGAACAATATATCGAGTGTGTGGTGCTTGCTTTTGCAATCGCAGTTATGGGTTGGTTTGCCTGGGGAGCATTTGGTTCAAAAATTAAACACCAACAAGGGCGGCATACATTGGAGGCAGCAACGGTTGATGAAGCATTAATGGAAGCTGCGGATTCCTTGGATGGAAAATTAAAAGATTACTCTCCTTCACCACTTTCAATTCCAGTTCCAGATCCAATTTTTAATGAGTTCTCACGCCAATCTTCTTTGGATGTCTCTCCAAAAAACCGAGTTGTTTTTCCAACAATCGACATGACAGCATCTATTGATTCTAATCAAGATGTTCAAACCGAGTTACGCGAGTATGTCTCTCCTGTAGTGCCAAGTCCTCAGGGCATAAAAGCAAGGCAGTGGTTTGGAACAATCGAAGAATCTGTTGTTGACGCAACAGAGGAACTGGATTATATCGTTGGTCCCCCCTTTGATACGCAATGGATTCAGATTGCTGGGAGTGTAGACATTGGTGCTATTTTAGAATCGTATTCTGCTACAGACGATTTGGCTTCTATTCCCACTCGATGGTATCGAGAGGCAATTGATATTTTTGATATTGAAATTGAGCGTCAGCGAAAAACAGAAGATGGCTGGGCCGATATCGAAATGATTGCGCCGCTACAAAATCAGGCGTCTTATCGCGATAGAATTAATGAAAAGTCAATTGATGCAATCGAACTTGATGAAATCATTGGAGAGCTAAGAACGGGAAAACAGGATTCAATAGTGAAGCCAGATTTTTATTCATTAAAGGGCTACACACCAAGCGATATCCGCGATCCTGCCCAATGGGATGGAGAAGAAGTAGAAACTGAAAAAACTCCTTTGCAAGTTCTTGTAGCTGATCTTGAAGAAATTGAAGAAGATATTGAAAAACAAAAAGTTAAGATAGAAAAAATTAACGAAGATATTAAAGAAGCTGGTTCTGGTGGTGGGGGTAGCGGTGGCGGAGGTGGCGGTGGTAGTGATAATAAAAAAGTTGAGCGCTTGAAAACTAAGTTAGTGAAAGAACAAGCCAAACTTGACCAAATGATTGCTACAAAGGAGGGAATCGAGACAGAAATTGAAGAACTAAAGTTGGCAAGTGGAGAGATTGTCGAAACAGTAATGGAAGGTAAAGTTTGGATTTGGGGTCATGACTCAACAGTAGTGCCTGGTGAAACATATCGATACCGTATGCGAATCCAACTTGCAAACCCGTTTTTTGGTCACAAGCCAAGTTTGTATTCACATCAACATGACCTCGCTGAGAAAGTCGTTCTTGCTTCTCAGAATGGCGAGTGGACCGAACCGATTAAGGTGCAGGAAAGGAAGCAATGGTTTGTGAAGAGAGCAAAAGCAGCCAATGTGCTTCGCGGAGATAATGTAATAGACAAATCATATGTCTCAATTGACGTCTTTGAGTTTTCGGATGGTGAATGGGCAAGAAAAACTTCCGAAGTACATGTAGGTCAGCCAATAGCAATCGAAGCTACTGGTGAACATTTGGATTGGTTTGTACTTGATGTCGCCGAAGATATGCAAGGTGTGGTGACACTCTTACAGAACATTAAAACGGAACAAATGATAGCAAAGAGGTCTGGGGAAGATGTTGAATCTGCTCGGTACAGAGATTTACTCAAGCGTATTAAAGACCAATCTTCTGTTGAGGTGGAAGAGGAATCTGATGAGGACTCTGGAACACCTCCCGGTGGTGGAGACGGTATGGGTGGCGGTATGGGTGGCGGTATGGGTGGTGGTGGAGGCGGCATCGGTGGCGGTAGGCAATAACCCCATCAAAATCACCTATCCCATGGGTTAGCTTCTTTCAAAGAAGAATAATAGAATAAAAACAAAAAACCCCCTCTAGGGGTGGTTGACGGGGGCTCTAGTTAGGGTAAAATCCTCGGCTCGCCTATTCGGAAAGCCGATTGGCGAAGCAGGCTGCTATTTATAATAGTTGGCTGCACGCTCTTTGACAAGTTCATGATAGTAGTAGTAAATGCAAAAAACCATTCT
>CAZQGB010000051.1:0-7550 GCA_964592615.1 uncultured Isosphaeraceae bacterium
GGTCCAACTAAAACGACAAATTCACCGTCAGCGATGGTTAAATCAATGTTTCGCACAGCCCTAATTTCTGGGGCGTACGTTTTTGTTACATTCGAAAGTGAAACTTCTGCCATCGTTATCCTTTTACTGCTCCTGCGCCGATGCCTTCGATAAATTGTTTTTGTGCTGCGAAGAATAGCACGATGCAAGGCACCATAGTAATGATACTAAGCGCCATTAATAAATGCACATCTTCGACTCCGCTGTACTGCGTTCTAAACGAATTAAGCGCAACAGCGAGCGTAGCTTTTTCTTCGCTGTGCAGATAAATCAATGGCATCATAAAATCGTTCCAGACAAATATGAATGTAAAGACTGCCGTAATCGCGGTAACGGGTTTGCACATTGGCAAAACAATTCGCCACCATATTCCCATCCATCCCATCCCATCTACTCGCGCTGCTTCAAAAAGTGATTCTGGTATTTGTGAGATAAACTGGCGGTACATAAAGATAAAAAACGCGCTTCCAAAAAACGCAGGCACCACAAGTGGCAAAATAGTGTCCACCCAGCCCATCGATCGGAACAAAATAAAGAGCGGAATCATCGTGACTTGTGCTGGCAACATCATCGTTGCAAGCATAAGAAGGAACAAACCATTTCGCCCACGGAAGTTAACACGAGCGAACCCCATTGCAACAAGCGATGATGACAAAATTGTCCCAGCCATCACAAGCACAGTTATCACAATCGAATTTGCAAGTGCATCTAAAAAACCCTGCCACGGCTTCGTGCCAACTTCGCGCATTGCATTTGCGTAATTTGACCACTGCGGGTTACTCGGCCACACTTGCATGACATCACCGCCAACAAGCGCAGCACCCGCACTTGCTTCTGTCTCTAAACTAAGCACAATCATCCACCACAGTGGAAAGAGCATGAGCAAAGCACCGAGAATAAGCAACAAATAGGTGGTCAGTTTTTTGCTCATGAGTTCATCGCCTCGTAGTACACATGTTTTTTGCTCATCTTCATAATGACTACAGTCAGTGCAAGCACAATAAGCAAAAGTATCCACGCCATCGCAGAAGCGTAGCCCATTTCGTAGTAATCAAAGGCAAGGTTATACAAGTACAACACATAGAACCGTGTGCTGTCACCCGGTCCGCCGCCGGTCATGACAAACGCTTGCGTGAAAACTTGAAAACTACCAATGATTGCCATAATTAAATTAAACAAAATAACTGGGCTAAGCATTGGAAGGGTGACAGCAAAGAATGTTCTTGTAGTACTTGCTCCGTCAATGTCGGCAGCTTCATAAAGAGATTTAGGAATATTTTTAAGCCCAGCAAGATAAATCATCATGGATCCACCTGTGACCCAAAAACTCATCAGCGCAAATGCAGGTGGCCCAGCCCACGAAGCATCTTTGTTAAACCACTCTGGAGGCGAGCCACCAAACAGAGCAAAAATCGGCGAGAGCGCTTCGTTCATCAACCCGCCATCACTTCTAAATACCCATTGCCAAAGCACGGCAATACCAACGCCTGCAAGAACGCTTGGTAAATACCACGCCCCTCGGAAAAAGTTTATTCCCCGAAGTGATGCGTTCAGAAGTAGCGCGCCAATCAATGCAACAATTTGGCTTCCCGGAACTGCAAGCGCTGCATAATAGAGCGTCACAACCAAACTTGTTTTGAATGTTGGGTCATCTGCGAGTAATTGTGAAAAATTATCAAAACCAACAAAACGCGCGGTATCAAGCGGCCCAAGCCCACTCCACGCTGACATTGCAAGCACAAGCGAAACGATAATTGGAATTGCAAGGAAGACAACAAACCCAATGAGCCACGGTGAAACAAGAGCGTGTCCTTGCGTAAGTTTGGGACGAACGAGTATGAGCCAAACAACAACACAAACAATGATTCCAATCCAAATAAAACCCCATGGAGTTTTAGGAAACGAATCAAGAGGTTTTGCATTCGCTTGTCTTCGCTCCCACCACCCTTGGAACCCCGAAATTGAATCATCAATACTTCTACCAGTACGAAGCGATAAATCCATTTGCCGTGAAAATTGATCTGCAAAGGCAGGGTCAGTAGGCCAAAACGGAACACGCGCGTACGCTGCCGCTTCCAAATATCCCTTGTCGTTTTCTGGAAGTTGGTCGTCAGTAAACGCATCACTATGCGCAACTTTTATTCTTGTTGGAATTGCAAGCCCAAGTTTTGACTGGCTTGCTTGGGATTCTTCGCCTGTTAACCACTTGAGGACTTCCCACGCTTCGTCTTTGTGCTTGCTTTGGTTTGACATTGACCAACCAACTGTTGCAATGACATTTGCCTGTTCAGAACCACGAGGAAGAACGGCAAAGTCCCAATCAAACGTTTCAATCGAACGAAAACTCGGTACAACCCACCGTCCAAAAGGACCGACCATACCTATTTTCCCCGTGAAAAAGAGAGAAGCAGGATCAATGCCTTCCGCTTGCGCTTTTGCGAGGGTGTGTTCTTCATCAAACCGCCACCCCCGAAGCTTGGCAAGCGCCGAAACAAATTCGGGGGCATCGAGTTGTAAGTTTGCCCAATCGTTATCAAGGGCAACGTCAGTTCCATGCGTCCATAGATACGTACGCAAAATAAATGGCCACGTGACAAACTCCGCTCCTGTGCAATCTTCAAGTGCACCAACTTTGCGCGCAGCGTTTGCAAAATCGTCCCATGTCCAATCAGCAGTTGGCGCTGGAACTCCGGCACGGGCAAACAAATCTTTGTTCCAATAGAACCCAACAGTCGTAAAGTCCTTTGGAATTCCATACAACTCTCCAGTTCCGGGCGTGGGGGTACTTCCGGGGTCCCAACGGAACGCATTGAGTGTAGCGGGGAAGAAATCATCAAATGACATTTCACTATCTTGCTCTGCAAACGAGGAGAGTGGTTGCAACTGATCTGCAGTGACAAAATTTGGAATACGGCTGTAATCCATATAAAAAATGTCAGGCGGATGACCGGAAGCCATCATCGTTTGCAACTTGGTGAAGTATTGCCCAGTATCACCAGGGTTGATTCGGTTGATTTGGATGGATGGGTTTCGCTTTTCAAATTCGCGAATGGAATCTTCGACAATTGCATCTTCTTGTTGCCCGCCGCCACCTGACCAGTGCATGACTGTAATGACTGTCTTTCCTTCTTCGTTTCCGCTTGAAATTGCTCGAAGTCCGACTCGCCCAAACGCCCAAATTACGAGTACGCTCGATGCAACAACAAGAATTCTCGAAGACCATTTCTTGAGTTGTCGCACTAGCGCCATATGCCCACTATACTCGTTTTTGTATGAGGATAATTCTTGCTTTAATTATGTATCTTACTTCATTGGTACATGCGTTTGATATGGAGGTCGCCGTGTTTCGATTACGAACAAACCACAATGTACAAACGGTGACGGTTGCAGGTGAATTTAATGGGTGGTCGACAACTGCATGCCCAATGCAAAGAGGCGCGGATGGAGCGTGGACAGTTGATCTAGAACTCCCTCAGGGGAGGTATTTATATAAGTTCGTTGTTGATGGTGTTTGGCAATCTGACCCAGAAAACGAGTTGGTGGAAGCTGACGGATACGGAGGCGAAAACTCGGTGTTGCTTCTTGGTGTTACTTCAGAAGAAGCTGAAGAACTTGCCAAGCATGATGACTACGCTTTAAGTAGTGAAACGCCGCACAACATTCAAACTCCCGACTGGACAAAGGATGCAATTTGGTACCAAGTGATGGTCGATCGGTTCCGCGATGGTTCCCCCAAAACTAACCCAGACCACTTTCGGGGATGGAGAAGCGAGTGGTACACTCCAAGTGAACACGAGAAACAAACAGGACAATCATTTTACGAATATTTCGTGTTTTCTCGGCTATATGGTGGCGATTTCAAAGGGCTTACGGAAAAACTTGATTACTTAAAAGAACTTGGCGTGAACGCGATTTATTTGAACCCAGTGTTTCAAGCAGAAAGTCATCACAAATACAACGCGACTAGTTTTGTACACATCGACGAACATTACGGCGGGGGGTTAGATTACAAAGAAACCGAAGCAAAAGAAGTTATAAGCGACCCAAGCACTTGGGTCTTTAATAATTCCGACAAGGCGTTTCTAGAGTTTCTCCAAGAAGCAAAGTCGCGAGGGTTTAAGGTCATTATCGATGCGGTCTTTAATCACGTTGGTACAAGGCACCCCGCATTTCAAGATGTAAAAAAGAACATGGGCGACTCGCCTTACTACAACTGGTTTGATGTGCATTCATTCGAACCTTTTGAATACGCATGCTGGGCTGGCTTTGGCGAACTTCCTTCGTTTCGCAAGGTTGGCGATGGGTTACATCCAGAAGTCGAAGAACATTTGTTTGCTGTCACCAGAAGATGGATGGACCCAGACGGTGATGGCGATCCAAGCGACGGCATTGACGGCTGGCGTTTAGATGTTCCAAACGAAATTGCGCCCGGCTTTTGGCGTAGGTGGCGCGAGTTAGTGAAATCCATTAATCCAGACGCATATATTTCTGGAGAAATTTGGAGTAACGCTAGTTCATGGTTAACGGGCGACACGTTTGACGCAGTGATGAACTATCAATTTGCGCAAAACGCACTTCGTTGGGTGGGTGATAACAAACGAAAAATTACTGCGACCGAGTGCGCTGCAAATCTTGCTCGGCTTCGTAATTCGTATGCACCAGAAGCGACGTACGCCTTGCAAAACTTACTTGATTCGCACGACACCGACCGGCTTGTTTCAAAACTATACAACCCAGACAGAGCGTACGATTCTGGCAACCGCGAACAACAAGACTCCTCTTACGACGGTAGCAAACCGCCAGAACTTATGTACCAACGAGCAAGATTACTAGCGCTCTTGCAAGCGACGTACGTTGGTGCGCCGATGATTTATTACGGCGATGAAGCTGGGATGTGGGGCTCCGATGATCCCAATAATCGAAAACCAATGCTCTGGAAAGATATGGAGCCCTACGAAGCCCCCGAAATGAACCATGTTGAAGAAGAACATCTTTCGTATTACAAACAAGTTTTTAATCTTCGCAAAAACCACGAAGCGCTTCGGAGAGGTTCGTTTAAAACATTTTTGACAGACGATGAAAAAGATGTTTGGGTATTCATCCGCGAAAGCGATAAGGAAACATTACTTGTTGCACTGACCCCATCTTTCAAGCCATTTAATTTTGCATTCCCCGAAGGGGAGTGGGAGACCATTTTTGAAACAGCAGGCGGCCGAGTTTGTCTCAAAAAGTAAACAAGCATTTTACTAAACGTTCCTCTGGCGTTTTGTTGCACGTAACTTCGTTGCCAAGTGGCAACCTTGGTAAAGGTGCGTACAAATTTATTGATTGGTTAGAAAAAGCCGGACAAACGTGGTGGCAGATGTTACCGGTTGGTCCAACTGGCAGCGGGGGTTCACCATACAGCGCGCAATCTTCCTTCGCAGGCAATCCGTCTATGGTTTGCCCAAAAACAAAAGTAGATATGCGCGGGTTTGAATCTTGGAAAGAAGATAACAGTTGGTGGCTCGATGCTTGGTGTGGACGAAGTAAACAAAAAGCAGTCGTCCAGTATACGTTCGCAATGCAGTGGGAGAAACTTCGTGCGTACGCGAACAAAAAAGGCATCAAACTAATCGGCGATGTACCAATTTTTGTTGGTGCTGACTCTATTGACGTAAAAGCAAACCCAGAACTCTTTCGATTGAATCGCAATGGAAATCCAACTGTTGTAACCGGTGTTCCGCCCGATTGTTTTTCAAAAGATGGACAGCGGTGGGGGCATCCACACTACAACTGGAAAGAACACAAAAAAGATACGTTTGCTTGGTGGAGAAATCGAATACGTATCCATCTAGAGCGGTTTGATGTAATCCGCATCGATCACTTTATTGGGTTGCACCATGCGTATGAAATTTCAGCAAGAGCAAAAACAGCACGCAAAGGTGTGTGGAAGCGAACCCCTGGAAGGGCGTTGCTTCAAGCGATGCAAGGCGAGTTTGGAGAGTTGCCCTTTATTGCAGAAGACCTTGGGCACTTAACTAAACCGGTTGAAAAACTCCGTGACGATTTTTGTCTTCCGGGCGTTCGTATTACCCAACAGGGCATTTGGGACAAGAATTCTCGTGATTATCCGAGCAACCATCCAAAACAATCCATTGCATATTCTGGAACGCACGATACCAACACAGCAGTTGGCGCATTAGGTGCTGAAATTAAAGATGTTCACCAGATAGTCGTTCAAGAAACGCTCGGATCTCCAGCCATTGTTTCAATACTTCTCATGCAGGATGTTCTGGGCCTTGGTAGCGAGGCACGAATGAATGTTCCGGGAACAATTCGGGGAAATTGGAAGTGGAAGTTACAACCTAACCAACTCAACACAAAAAACGCTACGTGGCTCCGGACAATCACAGAAGAAGCAAAGAGACTATGAACGCACAAGAAAAATTACTAGACCTCGCAATGGACATGTGGTGGAGTTGGAATGAAATCGCTCAAGCGCCATTTCGTAAACTCAACCCAGAAGTTTGGCAATCATCCAATCACGATCCGCTTGCAGTTTTAGACGCATCAAAAGAGAACGCGAGTTCCGTAGAATCACTCGCAGATGCTGCATTAGAGGCGCGCGAAACATATCGAAAGAATACGAAGCACGACCGAACAAAAGTCGTTGCATATTTTTGTAGCGAGTTTGCAATACATGAAAGCGTTCCGCAGTACAGCGGAGGCCTTGGCGTTCTTGCTGGCGACCATGTGAAGTCGGCAAGCGATTTGGGTTTGCCATTTGTCGGCATCGGTCGCTTGTATCGCCAAGGCTTTTACAAACAAGAAATAGCAGAAGACGGAAGCACAATCGTTGTCGAAAAACAATACGACTACAACAAGTTCCCACTAACAGATACTGGCAAAACTGTCCTCTGCCCAATTGATGGCAACGATGTCGTAGCAAAAATTTGGAACATGCAAGTTGGAAATAGCGAACTGTACCTACTCGATACCGATCACGAACAAAACAACGAAGAGGGTCGCAAACTCACGCAAGGTCTCTACAAAGGAAACCCAGAATCAAGATTGCGCCAACAAATTTTGCTTGGCGTTGGCGGGGTTCGCGCGTTACGTGCGCTTGGTATAGATGTTGCGACGTACCACCTAAACGAAGGGCACGCTGCCTTTGCTAATGTTGAACGCATGCGAGAATTGCAAAATCATGGCAACACGTTCCAAGAAGCCATTGCACAAGTTCGGGCGAATACATTGTTTACTACACATACACCTGTTCCAGCAGGCCATGACCGCTACATGGTAGAAGATGTGCAAAAAGCGATGCAAACAAACGAACAAGAACTTGCTCTTGGCGTTGAACCGGAGGGCAACGATTTTTGCATGACAGTGCTGGCGTTACGCACTTCTAGTATGGTGAACGGCGTCGCCAAATTGCATGGTGAGATTTCAAGAAACATGTGGTCCCACATCGAAGGAGCAGAAATCGGTTCAGTAACGAACGGTATTCATGTTCCCACTTGGCAACA
>CAZQGB010000052.1:0-7374 GCA_964592615.1 uncultured Isosphaeraceae bacterium
TATCTTTCTTATAGCTTGACTGCTCCGCATTTTTCCAACTTGGCGACATCATCACGGTGAGCCATACAAATCCTGCGAAAATTAGTTGTCCAACAACACCGTGCACGACTCCGATCCAAAGATTAGGAGACAGCATTTCTCTATCTTGAGTGAGTGTAAGTGTGCCAGTTACTCGTAGTCCGCCAAGCAACCCTTGCATGCATACGAGTAAAAAAATCACAATAGCTAACGTTCGGACGTACCTGCTCATACTCCATTTCCAAACACAGATAACCATTAGTAATGATGTCAAACCAATAAGCATTCCAGTAAGACGATGCGCATGTTCGAAGAACACGCCTTCGTTCTCTGGTGAAACCATTTCGGCTAGTGGATACAACAACATGTTGTGACCGTAACTGTTTGGCCAATCGGGAACAGCAAGCCCCGCTTCCATTCCTGTCACGAGACCACCTGTCACAAGCATTAAAAATACAAGAGTTGAAGCGACAACTAGAAAGCCAAAGTGCCAATCAACATTACATGTACAGTCTTTTAATTGTCCGTGCAATGAAGCGCCTATGACACCAAGAATAATTGAAACTACAAATAAACCAAAGATCCAAATTAAACCTTCGGTAATCATTTCTGTTGGTGCTTTTCCGCCAACAATACTTCCTATTAGAAGTGCGTTTAGTATCGCAGAGATAAAACCAATCCAAACACCCTCTTTTAATGATTTTGCGTGGCGAGAAGCAACTGGAAGGCAAAGTGCTCCAAGAACAAAAAGTATTTCACCGCCTGTTTTTCCTGAAAAAAGGAGGGCGATATACGAAAATACCCACATCGCAGTTGTCGCCCCAAGTGAAAGAGTAAGGACTCGAGCAACGGTTTGTTTTGGTTCATTTTGCATAAGAATAGGTATACTACCTCGCTTCGATGAAGAGCACGACTACGATGATTGAAGATGGCCGCCCCACAGAAACGACGCCAAGTTTAATGAATCTGTATGCTGAATTATCAAAGATTCGGCTCAGTCTATTAGTTGTCGTTACAACATGTACCGGCTTCATTATGGCGAGCCCATTTGGAATTGATTGGCTGATTCTTTTCTGGACTGTTCTTGGAACCACCGCATGCGCCGGCTCAGCTGCTGCATTAAACCAACTCGCAGAACGAACCAGAGATATGAAAATGCATCGCACTGTTGATAGACCCCTACCTGCTGGACATCTTTCAAGGGCACACGCTTTTGTTTTCGGAGTCGTACTCGCTTACGTCGGTGTTGCTATTCTTAGTTTTGGTGCAAATATCGAAGCAGCAGGAATCGCTTTACTCACGATATTGATTTATGTTTTCATTTACACTCCGCTTAAACCTCGGACATCATTCAACACGGTTATTGGTGCAATTGTAGGTGCCTTGCCACCACTCATCGGGTGGGTAGCGGCAAGCAATTCAATTGGTCCTGGCGGTTGGATTCTTGCTGGAATTCTATTCATCTGGCAAATCCCGCACTTCCTTGCACTTGCATGGATGTACAAAGATGATTACAAACTCGGAGGTTTTAAAATGCTTCCAGCAGTTGATGTCTCTGGCGAACTAACAGCAAGAGTCACTGTCATGACGAGTTTGTGCCTTATTCCTCTTGCACTCTTTATGACTGTTGCAAACGAGACGGGTTTACTCTTCGCAATATCCGCGATACTTCTGGGGAGTTTTATGACTCTACGAAGCATTTTGTTTTGGAGAGCTCGTGATATCGCATCTGCTCGTAAACTTTTCTTCGCGAGTATTATTTATCTTCCGCTCTTGCTTGCAATGATGCTCATAGACCGTCAAACAATTTCGTGGATTGAACTTGGAACAAATAATGTCTGATCAGAATATACGACTTACTTTTCGTGGCGGCGGATGGGTACTCTCAGTTCTAGCAATTGTGTTACTCGCAATGATTGCGTGGGCAATTGCACCGGCGGTACTAAGGGTTGCAAACCAAGCACCGGGCGATGGAACAACAATAGAGTCTTACGAGTTCGATTTAACGAATATGCAACTTACCGAAGAAACGCTTATTCCTGCCATGCAACATCGTGATATGTCTCCAGTGTTAACAGATCCTAACATCCTGAATACTGAGGAAATTGCTGAAAAAAATCGAAACAAACGAAAGCAATATCTTGTCAGTAACGACCTCGTTGTAGGAATAGAACTTGGTGGAGAGGTCAGATGCTACCCATTGCATGTTTTAAACGTGCACGAAGTTATCAACGATACACTAGGCGGTGTTCCAATAGTTGTGTATTGGAATTGGCCAAGTGGGCATGTAGCAGTGTTTGATCGAACAATACAAACAACTCCCATCAATTTTGGCATAAGCGGCATTTCTGGTAACGGAAGTATGTTGCTCTACGCTGATACAAAAGCAGTTGAAGGCGAACAACTTTTTTCACCATTACAAGGCGCATCGATTTCAGGAAAAAATGTACAACTACAACCCATTACACACGAGGTAACTGTTTGGAAAGATTGGGTTGCACGGCATCCAGATACTACAACAATTGCTCCTGATGAAACATATAAAAAACGGTATCGAAAAGGCGACCCAAGAACGTACTTCCTAAACGACACGATTTACTTTCCTGTTTCCCCTATGCCAGAAGGCAGCGTGAACCCAAAAACGCTTGTGCTCGCCATCGCTACTACCAATGGGCACGATGTGTATAACATCGCTGAACTCAATTCATCGGCAGACACAAATGGTGAAATAAAGATAACGGTCGACGGGAATCCTGCCACAATTACTGTCGGCAACGGTCCACTTTGGGCAACTGTCATGGATGAGTCGGGAAACACGATTCCCTCCGAACGTTGCCTTTGGTTCGCTTGGTACGCAAATCACCCGGATACAACAATAATCTCCCATTGACGAATCATTTTTTGGGGTGCCCAAGAAAAACTATCCCGCGGGATAGTTTATTAGTGTTTCAGTTTGTCCATTGCCTCAGTAACTTTTGGAGTATCACCCTTGATAATTTCGGGTTGGTATTCCATCGTGTCAGTCAACGCTAATCCTATAAACAACGCAACGAATAAAATTGATCCGACAAAAACAAAACCAAGGAATGGTCGATCCCAGCGAAGGTGCATGAAGTAAAGGGCAACAATCGTTGCTTTCACAGTCGCAACAAACAACGCCATGATGATTCCCAACTCTGCAATATTTATTTCAGTAAAGTCGTACCGAGAAACCCACACCGTTACCGCTGTGAGAAAGAGCAAGATGCAGCAAATTAGAACTAAAAACTTGATTGGGACAATATGCCCAATTTGATTGTCATGTGTTGTTGAATCATTATTTGACATAAGTACTCTCGTTATTCACCAGGATGCACTGCATCCTTTTTCCAATCGTAGCCCTGCTCTTCTTCGTTCCATTCCAAAACGCTGTAGTCATAACAGTCACCAACTTCTGGTTGCTCAGCAAAGTTGTCCCATGGTGGTGGTGACGAACATTGCCATTCCAAACTGCGACCGCCCCATGGGTTCGCAGGTGCTTTCTTGCCATAAAAGATTGAGTGAAGCAAGTAGAGCAACGTCAATACAAAACCGAGCGCCATGATGACCGAACCAACCGTCGACCAAATGTGATAACTTTGAAATTGTGGCATTTCTGCATACTGAGCATAGCGCCGAGGCATACCCTTGGAACCCATCATAAACTGGGAAAAGAAGCACATATTAAAACCAACAAAGACCAGCACCCAACCAACGCGACTCCAAAACACACTATACATTTTGCCAATCATTTTTGGCCACCAGTGATGGATACCGCCAATGAAGCCAATCAGAGCAGAACCCATCATTGTGTAATGGAAGTGCGCGACGATGAAGTACGACTCGTGCAAGTGTACATCGGTGGCAAGAGTTGCACAGTACAAGCCCGTCAGTCCACCAATGCCAAAGATAAAGATAAACGCCATGCCATACAACATGGAAGCATTCCAACTAATAGAGCCCTTGTACATCGTCGCAAGCCAGTTAAACACCTTCACCGCAGATGGAATCGAAACACTAAATGTGATGAGTGAAAAGATGATGTTCATTAACTGAGATTGTCCAGCTGTGAACATGTGGTGTCCCCAAACGAGGAATCCAAAAATCGCAATTGCAATGGAACTGTACGCAATAAATTTGTACCCAAAGATATGACGATGCGAGTGCACCGAAATCAATTCACTAACAATACCCATCGCTGGCAAAATCATGATGTACACCGCAGGGTGTGAATAGAACCAGAAGAAGTGTTGGTACAAAACAGGGTCACCACCCATAGCAGGGTCAAAAATTCCAATACCAACTGCTCGTTCAACTATCAAAAGGAGCAAGGTGATTCCAACAACTGGTGTTGCGAGAACTTGGATAACCGCTGTGGCGTACGTGCCCCACAGGAAGAGAGGCATTTTGAACCAAGTCATTCCCTTAGGTCGCAAACGATGAATCGTAACGATAAAGTTCATTCCAGTGAAAATTGAACTAAACCCAAGAATAAATGCGCCGATTAGTGCAGGAATCACCCCGCCCATTGATGATGCTTTATCAATACTGTACGGCGTGTAGAAGGTCCAACCAGTATCAATTCCACCACTTCCCAAGGCAATTAAAAAGAAAACCAATCCAAAAACCCACAACCACCAACTAAACAAGTTGAGCCGCGGGAATGCAACATCTTTTGCACCAAGCATAATCGGTAACACAAAGTTACCCAGCGCTGCTGGAATGGCGGGAATAATAACCAAGAAAACCATAATCGCACCATGCACTGTGAATGCTTGGTTGTACTGGTCTTGTGTCATTAGTGTTCCCTCAGGTGTCAGCAATTGGAAACGAAGTAACATCGCAAATACACCACCCAAAAAGAATGCAACGAGAACACACACGAGATACATAATCCCGATTCGTTTGTGGTCAAGAGTGAATAGCCACGAGAAGATACCCTTGGTGTGATTTAGGTAGTTGTCTGAACTATTGTTCAAGTTGAGTGTAGTCATTGTTATTGCCTTGGTGTTCCATCTTTGTTGACGGTAATGTTGCCCTCTGCATCAGTCACGTCTCTGAGATGTTTGAACATCTCGATGATGGCAGTAATTTGTTTATCTTTGAGTTGCCCTTGGAACGAAGGCATCGAACCAAGATATCCCTTCACAATATGTTTTTGTGGGTCTAGTAATGATGCACGAATATAATTTTCAGGTTGCTCGTACACCGTTGCTTCACCAAGAAGAGATGAAAGTTTTTCGCCAGATGTAAAATCAACATTACCTGGCTGCACACGATCCCACAAACCCTTAAAGGTCGGGCCTGTACTGTCACTACCATCAAGCGAATGGCATGACTGACATCGGTTGTACAAACGGTTGATTGCGTATGCGGGAAGTTGCCCAACTGACATGTCTTCGTACTCACTTGCAAGTTTTTTCATACTCGCATCAAATTCGTCTTCAGGAACAACGTGCACCCATGCCTGCATTTTTGAGTGGTCCTTGCCACAGTATTCTGTGCAATTAAGGATGTAATCTCCAACTTTTGTTGCTTCAAACCAAAGCGAAGTGTACCGGCCAGGAATGACATCCATTTTCACTCGGAAGTCCGGAATCCAAACGCTGTGAATTACATCGTTAGAAGTCATAAGAAATCTAACAGGCTTTCCAACCGGAACTGTTAGTTCGCCGACTTGAGTTGCACCATATTGAGGATGGTCAAAAGTCCAAGTCCATTTTTGACCAGTAACCGAAACTTCGTAACACCCTTCAGGTGCTACACGCAGGTTGAGATACCCACGCATTCCGACCATAAAAATGACTACCACAAGAATCAGTGGAATGATTGTCCAAGTTAATTCAAGCGCGGTGTTATGGGTTGGGCCACTTACAGTTATATCATGAGAAGTTCGTCGATACTTCACTGCGAAAATTACAAGTAGGGCAACGATAAGTGCAAAGAAGAAGTAACAAATCCACGTAATCACAAAAAAAGTTAGGTCAACACTTTGAGCAACTGTTGATGCCTGTTCAGGCAACCAAAAGTTCTCTGGCTTGCCTGTCGACACTGTCGACAGTAGCATTGATGATAAATTCGCCATCATGGGGTTTGTCCATCCATATCCTGAGGATTCTTGTTCTCTGAACTACTACGTTTTGGACCTGCCCAACCAAGGACAGCAAGACCGCCTGCAAGCACAAGTAACATTAAAACCGCAGCGGTTCTCATAAGCTTCCAGGCACTTGGTGTATAACTGTTCCGTTCAGGATCATATTGAAAACAGTTAAAAAGGAGTAATTTCTCAATGGTGCTTCCAATTTTTCCTTCGGATGCTTCAATGAGTGCGAACTTCAGGTCTTGACCCGCAAACTGCACATCATTCATGTATTTAGAAATACGACCATCGGGAGTTATAAACATAATAGAAGCTGTGTGATGAAACTCGCCAGTTTTACTATCAAAGACATACCCAAAACCAAGGGCATCAGCAAGTTTTGTTATGTTTTCTTGCTCGCCAGTCAAAAAATGCCAGCCCTTATCTGAGCCCTCTCGGTCGTAGTGTTCAAGGTAGCCATTTTTGTTTTTTAAAGCAAGCGGCGCTTTTTCATCTGGGTTAATACTGAGCGTAACAACGTCAAACTCATTACCAACTGACCATTCCATCTCTTCTAAACCCGCCGTCAAACCATTGAGTGTCAAACTACAAAGCATAGGACATTTATAATAATTCAGCGTAATAATGATTGGTTTTTCACCATCAAAATAATCGCTCAATAAAACATCTGCACCGCTTGAGTCTACAAATGAAAGGTCAAGTGGAATCGTTTCATCTAGATGTTCAGTTATTCCAACACCCTCGAGTTCTGGTACTTTTTCATCGGCAAACGTTGGGCCCGCAACTACTGGCATAGCAAATGCGCCACTCATAAGTGTTGCAAAAATGCATTGCCAAGTTGGTAAAAACACACTCATCGTTACTTTCTGTTCCCTGCAACAATATCCATTGCTTGATCGACTGGAATAACAAGTCTACGGACGCTGTTTCCAGACTCATCTTGATGAGATACCCAGTGAGCAGCTTCTAGAAGAACTGCATGCTGTGCATCGCGAACCATGTCGCGCTGTTCAAATCTAATATTGACATTCTTATCGAACGCCTCTGTCGTTGCTGCTGAGTAATAGACACCGCAAGCAATTGCAACGGTAGTAATCATTAGAAAAGAACCACCAATACCAATTGCCCACGTTGCCCAACCGTTTGGGTCTTCGTGATCGTTTTCAATATGTGGTTGTTCGTAGCTCATAAATTCCTCTTATGCGTTTTCAAAGTGCAATGCCTCGTCTAATCGCGGA
>CAZQGB010000053.1:0-7151 GCA_964592615.1 uncultured Isosphaeraceae bacterium
CGAAGTGGAGTAAATACTTCACTTACGGATGCTGCTGTGCATCCTGGCTCATAATCTTCAGCAAGGGCATCCCATGGCTCACCTCCATCAGCCCATCCGTAACATTCCGCTTTTCTTTGCAGCAGGTCAACGATTTTTTCTAGCCATGGCTGGAACGCCGTAAAGTCATTGTTCTTTCTTGCTTCTGCCCATGCATTTTGGCCGCGACTTGAAAGCAATGCCTCCTCTTCAACAAGAGACGATGGCAGTTTTGTTGCACGATCATATCGATGACGAATCTCTCTAACGTTTACAGCACTCACACTGTTGGTTTCACCAACTATTTCGCTATCCGACTCGCAGGCCTCAAGTAAATCACCAATCTCATCATCGGTTGACAATTCGTGGTGCATCCTAGAAGTCAATGAAATTTGATCTGCTCGAAACTCAATTCCTTTTTTTGGCATCATCACTTCTTGGTCCCAGTGAAGTAATGAAATTGTTGCGCCAAGGGAATTAGCTTCTTTCGTTCTCTTAATAAGTTGATCGTATGCTGTTTCTGTTGCTACTGTAGACATCGTTTATCTCCTTCAATCCCTATATGGTAACGACAGCAGGTCGCTGTAAAAGCGACCTGCTGCATCAATTTCAACATTTATGAAATGAATCACTCTGCTGTAGTATTTGCAGAAAGGTATTCAACAATTTTTGAGCCATCATCATCAACTCTGGATTTTGCAAGCTCTAGAGCTGTTTTACCTTCAGCATTTTTTGCGCTCGTATCAGCGCCTGCTTCAACAAGCAATTCAATTTTATCAAGCGTCACATTATTACTTCCTGCGCCAATGTGTAGTGCTGTTGATTTTGCATTATCAATTCCATTCACATTTGCGCCTGCTTCGATAAGAACTGCTACACCATCAACGCTCCCTGTTCGAACAGCGTGCATCAAAGGTGTTCGCCCCTCAGCAATATCATTTACAGAAACATCTGCCCCAGCTTCAATCAGAATTGGAATTGATTTTGGATCACCAAATCCTGAAGCCCAAACAAGTGGAGTGTAACCAAGGACTGTATCAACAGTGTTCGCATCCGCGCCTGCATCAATCAATACTTGTACACCATCTGAAACACCAAATCCAGCAGCCCAAGAAAGTGGTGTATTTCCTAAGCGATCTCTTGCCTGAATATCGGCACCTGCATCAAGAAGTAGTTGAATCGTCTCAGTATTTTTGGAACGTGCCGCATACATAAGTGGAGTTCTGTTCACACGATCAACGCGTTCAACTACCGCGCCCATTTCGAGTAAACCAGTAGTTGTGTCAGCATCGCCAACCTCAGCAGCAATACTTAACAAATTCACGCCACCTCGATCGACAGCATCAAACTTACCAAGACCAGTTTTAATGTATCCTAATACTTGACTGCCTCGTCCTGCTCTAATGTACCTTGCAAGTTGGTCGCCAGTCTGTGCTTGAGTTGGTTCTTTTGAAGGAAGTTTACCGCCAGCACGATTCGCAGTAATAATTTCGTTAAGACGTTTCCGCTGAGGTGCAGTCAAACGAATATTAGTGGTTATCTCTTTACAAAGTGGGTGGTCAAGACGAAACGAAACTTTTGTTGTTTTCACAACGTCCCAAAAAGCGTTCCAATCAATTGTTAGAACCTGTGTAGTTGATGGTTCAGTTGGAAGTTCTACAGCAATTGCTGGAAGCATCGAAGTCACTGTAAATGGAGTTTCATCGATTGAGGTTAATGTAATCGTTGAAGTCTCTGCACCCTCTTCAATAGTTAATGGTTCTGAATCGAGATTGACATACGCAATAGTTTCAGCAACAACTGGAAGGCGAAGTGGAGGATAGTCTTTTATTGTGAACGTGACGGTCTTTGAAAGTTTCCTTGCACGCCCCTTGCCATTCATTGTCACGCTTACGTCTGTTGACTCACCTGGTTGTAGAACCGTTCCATTTCTAAAGTCCGATGTCGTGCACCCACAGCTTGCTTTTGCACGTTCAATTGTCACAGGGAACTCACCTGTGTTCTTCAGTGTAACACTACCCTCGGCTTTTTCGCTCGTAGAGAAACTGCCCAAATCTAGAGATGCGGGAGTAAGTGTAACAACTTGCTCAACAAGCTCGGGATTTTGATTGTCTGGCTGATTAGGTTTTTTTGTTTTTGTTGAAATATCTGTTGTTGATGAAGCTAAATCAAGTCCTGGCTTATCGCCATTGGATGTTCCGGCCTTACTAGACTTAATAGTTGTTTTTGATACATCGACAGGAATGGGATCCGCCTCAGGAAGTGCTGGAACACCATCTGGCCTCTTAGCTAAATCGCCTTTTTTCTTTTCCACCTGATTCGTGCCGTCTACCTGCTGTGTTGATTCTGGTTCGGTAACAGAACTTCCACAACCTATTAAAACTAGAGATGCAGTTACAAGTGTTGCGGTGAGAGTAAAATGTCTAATCAGTAGTTTCATATAATTCCTTCCGAAAAGGTGGCGTTACTAGATTCAAAAAAAAGGTGGATTCTGTATTGTAAACAACCACCGCGATAGAGCAAGTGGTGATACCGTATTACGCGGTTGTAGGTGAAATATTGCTACATTTGCATTCATTTCTTTTCTATTGACGACAATACGACCCTTTTTTCATCAGACGGAGCCTTATATGCCATTCTCGGACCTACCAGAACACTTACTGATGCCTGCCCTGCGGAAATTCCAAGCATGGCCAGTCAAACAAAAAGATCAGCAATATGTCGCTCTTCGTGACCCATACATGCTGACAAAGGAAACGATGGTCGTCCCGCCAAATATCTTTGCCTTGATTCAACGAATAGATGGTGACACTTTGGCTGAGGAAATTGCTAAAGCAACCAAAGCACAGCCAGATAAATTCATCGATCTCCTTAACAAATTGGATTCTGTTGGTTTACTCTGGGGACCAACTGCGACGAAACTCGAGAATGAAACCCTTCAGAAATACCGTGATTCAGGAACTTTTCCAATTCGCTCATCTGGTCCACTTGGCGAAACGGCTGACGACTGTAACAAGCAAATCGAAAATTGGTTCAATCAAACGGAAGACCCAGAGTTTGAAAAGCCGGTATTAGGTATAGTTGCTCCTCACCTTGATTATGATCGTGGTTGGCCAAATTACGCCTCCGCATACTATGCTTGGAAAAACGGGGCTACTCCAGACCGAGTTGTTATCCTTGGGACGAATCATTTTGGGGAAGGTGATGGAGCTGTACTTTCTACAATTGGATTTTCTTCGCCAATTGGCACATGCCCTATTGATGAGAGGGTTGTAGGCAAGCTTGTAGAACGGTTTGGGGACGGAGTTGTAAAGGATTTAATTGATCACGCTGCCGAACATTCAATTGAATTACACTTGCCTTGGTTACAGTATTGTTTCGGTGAAGTTCCAATCATCGCGGTGTTAATCCCAAATCCACTTATCGAGATGATTGATGATGCTGAAGAAGGAAATGTAAGGACATCAACCGACGAGTTCATTTCAACACTCAAAGAAGTGCTCGATGAAGTAGGTGGTACAACTTTCGTTGTCGCTTCTGCTGATTTAAGTCATGTAGGTCAACAGTTTGGCGAACCTCGTCCTGTCGATGAACAGAGAAAGTTTGATGTAGAACGACACGATCGCGAAATGATGACCAAATATATCGGAAACGATGCCGAGGAATTCATCGCTGCAATGAAATGGCACAACAATTCAACACAATGGTGCAGCATTGGGAACATGAGTGCAGCGATACAGTTGCTGAATCCTGATGAAATTGAATTAATTGATTATCGACAAGCATGCGACGACAAAGGGATCGCGCTTGTTTCAAGTTGTGCAATGGCACTTCTCTAAACAAAGATGATTGCTGTTGTACAACGTGTCACTAAAGCCGGGGTCTATATCGATGATCCACCTCATGCTGAATCGATTAAAACTGGCTTGTGCGTCTTGCTTGGAGTTGAAGAGGGAGACGATTCTAACGACGCAACTTGGATAGCAAAAAAACTCTCAAATCTTCGAATCTTTTGCGACCAGGATGGAAAAATGAACCATTCCATCATCGATATAAGAGGCGAATTACTTCTTGTCAGCCAATTCACTCTTGCGGCAGATTGCGACCATGGGAATCGCCCAAGTTTCATCAAAGCAGCAAAACCTGAACTTGCAGAACCTTTAGTCGAAGAGGTTGGGCATCTCCTTAAAGAATACGGAATTCCTGTTAAATGTGGCATATTTGGTGCAATGATGCGTGTTGAAATTCAGAACGATGGCCCAGTTACAATTATTCTGAAACAAGATTAAGATGTAGTGATGAATCAACGCAGTGCTCAACTACATCTTGAAACTTGCAAGCTCATGGGCGTTGATTTTCTTCCAGTTAATAAAAGAAGTGTCCATCCAGAGACGACATCACTATCTTCACTTGAAACTATTCGGGTAGACCATGACACCAATTGTCCGCATTGCACAACTTCGACAAGTCACACACAAACAGTTTTTGGAACTGGTAATGAACACGCAACACTCATGTTCATCGGGGAAGCCCCTGGGGCTGAAGAGGATGCTCAGGGTGTGCCTTTTGTTGGAGCCGCAGGGCAAAAACTTAATCAAATAATCGAAGCAATGGGAATGAAACGAGAAGATGTTTACATTACAAATGTCCTCAAAAGTCGACCACCCAACAACAGAACTCCACTACCAACTGAAATTGCGCAGTGTGGATCGTTTCTTCAAAAACAAATTGAATCTGTTCAACCCAAGATAATAGTCACCCTCGGAGCACCTGCTACAAAATATATTCTTCAAACGACAACTGGAATTACAAAACTTCGTGGGACTTGGGGAGAGTATCAAGGCATTAAAGTCATGCCAACATACCACCCTGCGTATCTCCTTCGAAACTACACGACAGAAACTCGAAAACAGGTCTGGTCAGACATGCAACAAGTCCAAACGGCACTCTCTGATTAAAAACCTTCTCTACAACTGCTTTTATAGCAACGGTTTCCATTAAACACCATTATTTGTCAAAAAATACTCATATTTAGGGTTGATTTACAAAAAAAATCGGCAACAATGCACGTAGACAACACGGAGGACAAAGGGTTTGTTAGGCCTTTGTTACTATTACACACTTCTCTCTTTTAAGGGCTCATAATGCCAGCACAAGAAAAATTAATTGATCAGCCAACCTATAGCATGGCATTGTACAGGTCAGCAATTCACCCAGAATTCTTCCACATCGAAGATCGAGTTGAAGTCCAGCACAATGATTATGATTTTGAAGCGTGGCTCTGCAAAGGTGGACATGTTCTACGATTTGAATACGAGGGAATCTGCGTTACCGAAGTCATTTTTCCTCAAGTTGACAATTTGCCAGACCGCGGGCATGTCACAACTTTGATTTGTGCAGGTGAACGAGATCACGAACAAGAATTTGGAGATCGCATCACACTTATCAATTCAATGCAAATTGAATTGTTACCTGAACACTTGTATGGTGATAGTTTTCAGGAACTTTCTGAGTTCGCCGAGGAAGCAAATGCAAAAGTCATTCGCTACGATGATGAAGGCAACAGATGTTTAAGTATTATTGATGTTCAACGATACAACGATCAATTGCATGTTCAGTCATACCATCTGCACTCAGAAAACGGCGTTGTGTTGCGAACGCAATCAATTTTCGAACTTAAATCCGAAACTTAATCGCTCTGAACATCATCATGTTCGCTCGGAATAGCTGTCCCTCGCGATATACCTTTCCACCAAATATCTCGGGTGTCTTGTCCATCGCACGCATATCTCAGAAGCAAGTAGACCATTGAACTTGCGCTAAAGAATCCACTAAAAATCCAACCAATCATAATATCGTGCACTATTGTTTCCCACAATCCGATGAGAAATCCTGCCATAGACTCATACCATGTAATATGAACAGCTGGAACAATTGCCTCTTGCAACGAACCTGCTCCATGCAATGACAAATTAAATGTCCACGAACCTACAATGTTTGCTGTTAAATCAAGAGTCAAATTTGTGATAAGACGGACAACGAGATACCCAAACACCATCGCAATTATTAACATCCCAATGTACCCTACAAACAGTAGTGTTTTTGATAACAAATACGAGAATGATCGCTGCACAGCTTCCCCACCACCACAATTTTCAACTACTACTGCAGGAATAAGAAGCGGAAAACTCACTGCATACCCAACGGCAACTAATGCCACTATAAGCCCAAGCAAAAGTGCAAGACCGTACAACACCCCACCAATGAGATTCAGCCATGGGACATTTAATAGTATTAATCCCATGACCATAAGTAAAACAGTGATTGCTGCAACAAACATTGCTGGACCAATCACAGCTGAAATAGATGCACGCCATCGGCCGTGTGAATAATTGATTGATTCGCTTACAGATAATCGAAGTGAACGCGAATGCTGCGTTGCTTGCATGCGTGCAATAGCACCACCGCCGATGCAAAGAACATACACTAAGAAAAAACCAAACAAACTTATAAACCAATGAAAACCACCCTTCCAAAGAAGTTGTGGTAATTCCCAGACAATTGCCACCACGCCCTGCCACATTTGTACAGGATGAAAATCAAGAGCGCCATCGACAATCGAATTCCAATATTTTGTCACATACAGTGCTGAAGCTTCAAAGGGACCCTTAGGACGAACATTCTCAAGAGCAAGATACCTCTTCTCAAATTCTGCCCGTTCATCACCCGTGACACTGCCTTCAAATAGATAATCTTGCCAAGCAATCAATAAATTTGCTTGTGCCTGTCGTACTGTCCAATGTTCAGAACCCTCAGGTGCACTAAGACCAAGAGCAGTTGCTGATTGAGCAATCGCTAGGGCGCGAGCTTGGTTAATAGCTTCAGTTGTTGTTTGTCCATCGAGGTTTGAAGCATCAACACCTGAAATTGAATCCCAAATCTTGCCAGCAGCGAGTAACATCAGAACCATGCAAAGCCCAATCAAAAGGCGCGATGGTTGCAACGAACTACCTATTGCTCCAAAGATGTGTTGGAATTGAAATATCTTTCCAAACTCCATGCCATCAACAATTGTTCGCTGTTCCCGCATAGTTGTATCTTAACAAATGTTGGAATATTTACGGGCAAGCGCC
>CAZQGB010000054.1:0-6792 GCA_964592615.1 uncultured Isosphaeraceae bacterium
AATTTCGTCGATTTGCTTTCGTAAACCATCGAGTCCATTTTGCTCTGCCATGTATACATGGTAACAAAAGACCACACAGAGGTTATGACGGGAGTCTTGGCCTCTGTGCGGACGGATGGATAATATTTATTAGTTCCTGCAGACTGAGATTTTAAGCGCTTTGTTTTATATCACTATCTTCAGCATGAGCTTTGAGTTTGTTTATGCCGCGGTACTTCCAATTGTTTACTGTAGAGACTGGAACGCCAAGTGACGCAGATGCTTCTTCATAACTTAGACCCTCACAAACAACTAATCGAACAGCATCTCGTTCATGTGATGGAAGAGATGCAAGCGCTTTAGTGATTTCCTCACTAGACCATTGTGCTTCTTCTTTTTTAAGATTACGAAGATCACGAATAGCTTCTTCACGTTGTGAATCAATGTACTGATTCTTACGCTGATCTTTGTTGTATCGACGTTTGATTAGGTTATCAGCGATTTTGATTAAGTAACTTGAAGTGATTGTTTTTTCTTCAAGGGCTTTGACTGTGAGCAGGCGAGTAAATACTTCTTGAGCAATGTCCTCTGCTGCACACGGCGCAAGTGACTTGCGAGTGAAGCAGTAGACGCGTTTGTAATAAGCGTCGAAGAGTTCTAGTATGAGGTTGGCTCTGTTTGTTGATACTGGCATTTCATGCTCTCCTTGGTCAAGCGACTTGCAACACTTCTTGGTTGCGAAAATCATGGCTCTTTCAAGATCCGAGGTTGCTTACGCGGCAAAGTCGGAAACAGTTCATTTTGTTTTCGAAGCATTACACTTCTTTGAACTGTTGGTGTCTCAGTTTCAGGGAGACACCTTTCTGATTCCAAATTGTCAAATACTCAAAGCAGTGGACTGCCCTAAGACACTCCTTCTATGCGTAAAAGCACCATTTGTGAATCAACTTATCTGAAATAAGACAAAAAGTTTCGTTCACGATAGAATAGTGGGCTTAAAACGCACTTTATTACTAAAAAAGGCAGGACTATGACTCAATCAAATAAGCGTAAACACACGAAAAATACCGCACACCATTCCTCAAATCCGAAATCGAAGACTAAAAGTAGTCATGCAATGCGAGTATTCATAATGTATTTTGTGATTTTTGGAACAATCCTTGCTTTTATTGGATTGATGGGTGACGACAGTTTGCCAGGTTCTGGTTGGTTTATTTGGCTACTCGTTGCTTTAAATTTTGTTATTTCAAGTATTGCCACTGTTTCACATATGAAATCTGGCAAGAAGTCTAAAATTGATGAAATTTCAGAAAAGTGGTGAGACAGTGACATCGAAAGCAGTCGTGTTTGGTGCTGGGATGGTGGGATCAGTTATTGCTGAGGATCTTGCTGCAAGTGGTTTTACAGTCACAATCGCTGATCGTTGTGGCGATGCACTAGCTAGAGTTTCAGAACGTAGCAACGGAGCAATTTCGATTCAACAAGCTGACTGCAGTGACCAACAAGTAATCGCAGCACTTTCTAGTGGTGCAGATATTGCTTTTGGAGCGCTTCCGAGTTGGCTTGGGCTAGATGCTCTTGAAACAGTCATAAAGTCAGGAACCCCATATTGTGATATTTCCTTTATGGCTGAAGACCCAAGGAAATTTGACCAACTTGCAAAAGAGAATGGTGTTACGTGTATCGTGGATTTTGGGGTTGCTCCCGGAATGAGCCACCTTTTATGTTCTCATGCAGTCCATTTACTCGATGAATGCCATCGACTTGAAATAGTTGTCGGAGGTTTACCCGTTGAGCGTAAGTGGCCGTTTGAATACAAAGCACCATTTAGTCCACGAGATGTTATTGAAGAATATATTCGTCCTGCTAGATTAGTCGAACACGGTTCAATTGTGACTCGACCTGCACTAAGTGAATGTGTTTTGATGGATCTTCCAGGTGTTGGAACGCTTGAAGCATTTAATTCAGATGGGCTTCGTACTTTGTGTGATACTCTCGATGTTCCTTTTATCCGAGAGCGTACCCTTCGATATCCTGGACATACCGAAATGATGCGCGTGCTTCGCGATTCGGGTTTCTTTAGCGAGCAACCGATAGTTGTGGGTGATAGAGAGGTTCGTCCAATTGATATGACTGCAAAGATTCTTATCGATAGTTGGAAGTATGAGCATGGAGAGGCAGATTTGACAGTGATGCGAGTTGAAGCAGAGGGAAAACTTGCTGATGAGTACGTCCGACTTTGTTGGGATTTGCTTGATTACTATGATTCTGAGGAGGACCAGTCGAGCATGGCACGTACAACAGGTTTTCCTGCAACAGCGATGGGTCGGATGGTTGTGGATGGGACTATTGATATTCCTGGAGTGCATCCACCTGAATCGTTTGGTGATAACACAACAGTAGTTACTCGTTTACTTGCAGAATTGAACGAACGAAATGTCAGTTATATTAAAACTCTGGAACCGATCCTTTGACATCCATTGGAATAATTGGTGCGGGCATGATTGGGCATGTTCATGCTGAAGCTGCGAAACGAGTGGGTACTAAGATAGTATCTATACATGATCCACGCCAGGAACGATGTGAAGAGTTTGGTGATAAGTTTTCCTGCGAAGTTGATGGTTCTGTGGAATCGTTACTTTCTAGAGATGACATCGAAGGCGTTATCGTTGCTGTCCCAAATGACTTGCATGCAGAGCTTGCTATTGCATCCCTGAATTCAGGAAAACACGTTCTATTAGAGAAGCCAATGGCGATGTCATTGCACGAATGTGATGAGATAATTGCAGCAAGAGAAGCATCTGGAAAAGTTTTGCAGATGGGTTTCGTATGTAGATTTTCTCCAGCTGCTTTACGAGCGAAGCAAATTATTGATCGTGGTGAACTCGGAGAGATACGCCACGTTCAATCTACGCTAATTCGCCAACGAGGAATCCCTGGATTAGGTGGCTGGTTCACAACAAAAGCACGAAGCGGTGGTGGGTGCTTGATTGATATTGGTGTGCATCTCATTGATCTTGCGATGTATTTGAGTTCAAAACAATCACCTCAACGTGTGTATGGAAAATGTACCCAAACGTTCACCACTGAAACATACGCGTATGATGAAATGTGGTCAACACCTGTTGTGGGAGGAACGTTTGATGTTGAGGATCGTGTTCGAGCATCACTCACGGATGTAAGTGGAACAACCTTGGCGTTTAATGTTGCTTGGGCAACGCACCTTCCAGAAAATACGTTGAAAGATGGAATGCTAATTGAGGGAACACTTGGTTCACTTGTGGTTGACTTATGGTCTGATGAGATAACTCGAGGGTATGCATCGAGTGGACTTCCAAAAACAGAGACTGTTTCGATTGCTCTCACTGAGGCATGGGATGAAGCGTTTGATGGAGAACACCTAGCATTTGCAAATGCAATTGCAAATAACAAACTTGATGCCGGTTCGGGCAGCGGGGAAGATGGCCGCCTAGCCCAACAAGTTGTCGAAGCAATATATGCCTCTGACAACATTGGCCACGAAATCGAATTTTCATAATTTGACTCCGGGCAATTTTGGCTCAGAGCCAAGTTGGCTCTGAGCCAAAGTGGCTCTGAGCCAGATTGATTCCAAATAAAAAACGGTCACCAGTTGGTGACCGTTTTTTTGGAAGAAATCTATTTACTCGTCGACATTTGCGAGCGTTGCTTTGTATACATTCAGGGTTGCAAGAATCGATTCGCCCATTGCATCTTCTCCAATATACTCGACAGCTTTTTCTTGCCAAGCGATAGCTTTATACTTATCGCCCATTTCCCAATAGCATCTAGCTAGGGTATCAAGAATCATTGGGTCTTTGTATTCGGTGAGTTCGCATCCACGCTTCGCAACCTTCAGTGCAAAATCAAGGTTTCTGAGATCTGAAGGGACTTCATCAACGATGTTCCAGGCCATACTGTTAAGGGCATTTGCATTATCCCAATTTCCTTTAACCATTGTTTCTGCCAATGCGTACGCGGCTTCTTTATCCTTTTTACCTGTGAGTAGTGCGTCGAATTTTGCTTGATTGAGACGCGCAGTACTTCCGAATTCAGCGGTGAAGGCATCGATGTCAGAAATCCACTGGTCCCAATTGTCGTTTGCCATTGCTTTGCGATATTTAGCATTTAAGCCATTCATTGCTTTTGCTTGCGCTTGTTCCTTTGCGTACGACTCTGTTGCAGCAGCAAGATCCCAAGTTCCATTTACTATTTCCTCAAGCGCATCATCCATAGAAAACGGACTTCCAATCCAAGCAACGGTACCAGTACCATCAATAATGAAGGCCGAAGGTATTCCGTTTCGACCAGCAGGCTTCATCCAGTTGTCAGACATCCAACTGTCATTATCAACTGCGATTGTGTAATTCATATTGTCGCCTTCACCTTCTACGAAAGTGGAGACAGTTTTTTCACGAGTGTCTTGAGTGTCACCACGCTGCCAAATTGCACATCCTATGATGTCGACATTCTTGTCTTTATACTTTTCTTGAAGTTTTGTGAGGTGAGGAATTGATGTTCGACAGGGTCTACACCATGTTGCCCAGAACTCCATGACATACACCTTGCCTTCTTCAAAATTGTCCACGCTAGTTCCCTTGACCCATTTGTTAACATTAATTGCTGGTGCTGAGTCACCAATGGCAAGAGTGTCAGGTTTTTTCTGTTGAGTTTGAGTAACTTCAGCAGTTTCGACAGCAGTTGGCTGCTCAATCGGAGTCGCTGGGGTAGTTTCAGTTGTTTGTTGTGTCTTGCATGCACTGATTGAGATACATGCAGTTGCTACTAGTCCAAGAGTGATTGTCTTGTGCATTGTGTGCTCCTTTTGTTCATACACGTTTATCAAAGTGTACCTACTTTATTGAGAGAGTGATGATGGCAAAGTAATTGCTACGACATCATATGCTGCATGGGTTGCTGCAACGATTCCAAAACCGCGTATAACATAGAGAAAACCTAGATAGAGCCCTGCGATAAAAAAGAAAAAGATGCTAATTGCGGACATTGATCCCGCCTCTGGAAGGTCGTGATAGAGCGCAAACAAGAGTGCTGAAACAACCACTCCGATAGTTAAGCCAGCAAGGTTGCTCCTTTTGAAGATGTTGCAGACTAATGTATGAATGCATGCAATTATAATCATGCGGAAAAGTAACTCTTCGTATAAACCTGCACCAATACTAACGGATATTTTTTCAAATAAACCAAGTGAACTAATTGATGCTGGTGTTGAAGCGGCGACATAACTTCCAAGGACAGCTCCAAAAAATAAAAGAGGTAATGCAAATGCTATGGATTCGAATGCCATAAACGCAATCACATGAATTTTAATTGACCATTTATTTCCTGTAAAAATATGCCAAATCAAGAGAGTTGTGACGATTGCAATGCCACCAAGCCAAAGTCCTTGGGTAGGAGGAATATCAATTTGTTCAAAAAAACGGACTAGATGATCGTGTGCCTTGATTTGAATATGATTATTTGCAGAAAGAGCAATTTCATAGCAGATGATGAGTGGCAACAAGAACACCAGCATATATAACGGTTGACGAGACAACTCACTGTACCGTGTTTTACGAGGGGAACCTTTTTTTGCAAACCGTAGTGGCAGTGCCATAATTACAATGATAGCGTCTAACCAAATTGATTAATCGAGTACGAATTAATTTGATTGTGGTGTGTTAAGCTTGCTTTAATTCAAGAAGTCGTCTTGAGAATCGACTTTTCCGCCGTGCAGCAGTATTTTTGTGCAAGGTGCTAGTACAAGAGATCTTATCTACTATGCCACAGAACTTTTTGAATTCAGTTTCAGCCAATGCGACATCTTTTGCAGAAATAGCATCTAAGAAGGACTTTGATTGGTCTTTGATTCGACGTTTACGCCAGTGATTGATAGCACGGCGTTTTGCGTTTTGTCGAACATCTTTTTTGGCTGATCGTGATTGGGGCACAGTAAATCTCCAGTTGCTAATCTGCCCCAACATGGGGCGAACTGGGAATTATCCCAAAAACGAGCCGGAAGTCAACCCACTTCTCTGGTATTGACATAGCAAAAGGGTCTTTGCTGTGGTATTCTCCCCATTCTTGGCACGAAAAAACCCATGCGGGTGTAGCTCAACTGGATAGAGCATCGGTCTACGAAACCGAAGGTTACAGGTTCGAGTCCTGTCATCCGCGTTTGTGTGGCTGTAGAGCCACCGGATTACAGCTTATAGGGGGGGATTCCGTAGGCCTCTGCTAACACTAATGCTAACAGTTCAAATTGGTCTTAGACCAGAAAGATAACTGTTATGGCATCAATCTATAAGCGAAAAGAGAGTGGGAACTGGATAGTGAGTTGGGTGGACGATTCTGGGAATCGGATTGCTAGAAGTACCGGAACGAGCGTTAGGCGTAAGGCTGAGCGTATCTCACAAGAGATAATCTTGAGATTCAAACAATCTATAGAAAAAGACCCCAAATCATTGGAAGAGCTTTGTAATGAATGGTTAGATGAACTTAAACATCTAGGAAGATCGAAATCTCACCTATCTCAGAGGCGAAAAGCAATTCGGACATTGGGGTTAGATGTGCAAGTTGCAAACAAAACAATGGGGCTGTATTCACAGGAGGGACAATGGTCTGATCAGACTATTCGGTTGCATTATGCAGCACTAAACCAGTTCGGAAGGTGGTGCGTTGAGAATGGGCATCGTGATAGAAATCCAATGCTTGGTCTTAAAAAACCTTCTAGAAGAACCGGCCGTGTCTATGTAAGAGGGGTACTCACTAAGGACCAAGCGCAAACACTATGCAATC
>CAZQGB010000055.1:0-6755 GCA_964592615.1 uncultured Isosphaeraceae bacterium
TGAGTGAACAAAATGTCTCAGGTTTCCCTGTCACATTTGATGGGGAAGCTCATGGGGAAGTAGTCGGCATTTTGACGCGAAGAGACATGAAATTTGTCGATTCCAATAATCAACTTGTCGGTGAACTGATGACATCAAAAGACCTTGTGACTAGCGGAGTGGATACAACGCTTGAAGAAGCCGAAGCCATGATGGTTCGCGCTCGGGTAGAAAAATTAATTCTTGTCGATGCCTCAAATAAGTTATGCGGTCTAGTAACGATGCGGGACATTGAAAATATTCGACATCATCCAAAAGCATGTCGTGATGACCGTGGGAGACTTCGTGTAGGTGCCGCGGTTGGTGTGCATCAATATGATCGCGTTGAAGTGTTAATCAATGCTGAAGTGGATGTCATTGTTGTGGATACCGCTCATGGACATTCTCAAAATGTTTTAGACACCGTTATAGAGATAAAGAAACGTTGGGACATCGATGTCATCGCAGGAAACATTGCTACACAAGAAGGTGCTGAAGCCCTAATCGACGCTGGAGCAGATGCCATTAAGGTTGGCATTGGGCCAGGATCAATTTGCACAACGAGAATTGTAAGTGGCGTTGGAGTTCCTCAACTTACCGCAATTGTAAACGCATGTAAATCTGCTGATAAGCATGGCATTCCTGTAATTGCCGATGGTGGTATTCGACAAAGTGGTGACATTGGTAAAGCAATTGCAGCCGGCGCAAGCGCGGTCATGTTGGGATCTCTGTTTGCAGGTCTTGATGAAAGCCCTGGCGAACTTATTTTGCATCGAGGTCGTCGATTTAAAACTTACCGCGGCATGGGCAGTGAAGGTGCGATGGGTTCTGGCTCTGCTGATCGATATGGTCAATCAGATATCACCAATACAAAGAAATATGTTCCCGAAGGTGTCGAGGGGCGTGTCCCATATCGTGGCAAATTAGACGATTTCGTATATCAAATGGTTGGTGGTTTACGAGCTGCGATGGGCTATTGCGGAACTTCAAATATTGATACTCTTCGACAGCAAGCCACATTTGTTCGAGTGAGTGGAGCATCACTAGTCGAAAGCCATCCACACGATATTCAAATTATCAAAGAAGCTCCAAACTACCAAGTTGCGAGTGAACCATCTGCACAATAAACGTACATCATTAACTGCCTCGCTCGTGTTAACGGGCATGGCATCTACTGGGACAAGTGTTATATGGAACGGTTTGCCGTTCATAGCGAAGCGTGATTTTGGTTTTAGTGAAAGTGAAAACCTGTCGCTTTATCTACTCATTGGTTTTGTGTACGTTTCAGGTGCTCTTTCTTCTGGTGTGTGCACTCGTTTCTTGAGCCCGTACATTTCACTACGGACAATCATCGCGATGTTACTCATAACAGTTGCGGGAGTGTGCTCGTTGCCATTATTTTTTGCGAGCGACTTTGTAATGTGGGTCTCTGGTGGAGTCGCTGGTTTTTGTAGTGCATGGTTTTGGCCTATTGTCGAAAGTTACTTAGTTGCTGGTAGGCATGGCAAAGAAATGCGTCGAGCGATTGGGTGGTGGAATTTAGTATGGATGGTTACAGTTGCTGGTGTGATGCTCGCAATGGCGCCATTAATGGATAAACATGCATCGATGGTAATTGTTGGTTTAGGTGTGATGAATCTGTTTGCCATCTGTGTCCTCCCTTGGTACGCGAAGAATCCACCAGTACATGAAGATGAAATTTCAAAACAACATGTTCCAGAGGGGTATCGCGAGTTACTCAAAGGCGCTCGAGTTTTGCTTCCATTGAGTTACGTCATCAATGGTGTTCTTGCTCCTTTGCTTCCATTTATCCTTGCTAGCATTGCAATCGATATTCAATGGCAAACCCCTATCGTCTCAATCTGGATGGTGTCGCGTGTGATTGCTACTTCATGGATGTGGAAATCACATGGATGGCATGGAAAATGGTCATTGCTTTGGGGCTCAATTGTTGCAATGGGAACAGGTTTAATTTGTGTTTTGAGTGCCACTACTCTTCTGCCTTTGGTCATTGGCTTGGCACTATTTGGTGGGGGAATGGGTGTAACCTATTACGCAGCACTATATTACGCTATGGCAGTTGGGAAGGCGAAGGTCGATGCTGGCGGAAAACATGAGGCATTTATTGGTGGTGGGTATATGGTTGGTCCAATTCTTGGATTGGCATCATTACAGTTTGCCTCAAGTTCATTTACACCAATAATTTATGCAGTTTTAGGGCTTTTGACCATCGCTATTCTTGCGTTATCGATGTTTTGGCGAAATGCCCGATGAAAGGAGAACATTTCTATGATTATTCCCTTTAGAATCGTCTTTCCAATTATGAACCATAGAGGAATACCCCTCGTAAGGAAGAATTATGTTTGCACTTTTTGCTATAGCTATTTCGCTGGTTGTTGCACCAACTGAGATTAATGAAACCCCAAATTCCAGCACGAATTTTGGTATGCGTGGAGCTCCTCAATCTGAAGAGGGGTTGCCATCTTTCGAAGATGTCGGTGAAGGATTTGAAGCGGTTGTCTCTTCAGTTGGAGGCCAAGGTGGGATGTACACTCTCTATCGAGATGAGGATCAATTACTGATTGAACTGTCTCCTGACTATGAAGGTAAGCCAATTCTCATTGCGTACACAATATCAAGTGGTATTGGTGAATCGGGCGTTCAGCTAGGTGACATGTATGGCTACTGGACCCGAATTCACGATCAACTTGTTTTAGTCCAACCAAACCTTGAAGTAAAAACAACTGGCGACTCTCAATCACAAAGTGGCTACGAACGGGTCTTTACTGATCGTGTAGTCCTTGACGTTCCGATTATTTCCGAAGGGCCAAATGGAGGGCCTGTTATAAATGGGACGCAATTGTTTTTGAATGGCTCCTCAAACTTTTTTGGCGGGCAAACTCGCGGGGCTCGCACAGATTTAGCAAAACTAATTAAGGCAAAAAGTTTTCCCTCCAATGTTGAGTTAACATTTGAATTGCCACTTGCAGGTGGACAGTTTGGAACACTTTCATATTCAATTCGAACAGTTGAGCAAGACACAGGTTATCAGCCACGGATAGCGGATCATCGTATTGGTTATTTTTCAACTACGCACAAAGATATTGGTGATGCTTCGAGTGATGACCCGTGGGTTCGATATGTGAATCGATGGCATCTTGAAAAGGCAGACGCCTCGCTTAAAATGAGCCCGCCAAAGCAGCCGATTGTGTTCTATTTGGAGCACACAATTCCTGTGCGATATCGCCGATGGGTCCGCGATGGGGTGCTTGAATGGAATAAAGCATACGAAAAAATCGGAATTGTAAATGCTATAGAAGTGTATCAACAAGATGCTTCAACTGGTGCGCACATGGAGAAAGATCCTGAGGACGCACGCTATAACTTTATTCTTTGGACAACTGCAGACATGGGTTTTGCAATTGGTCCAAGCAGAGTAGATCCAGAAACCGGTCGAATTCTTGACGCAGACATCGTGATGGACGAAGCGTTCGTTAGCGGATGGACGAAAGCTTGGCACAAATTACTACCTGAAATTGCAATGGAAAGTTTTGACCCACAAGCACGTGAATGGTTAAAGACACATCCAAATTGGGACCCTCGAATTAGACTTGCAAATCCATTAGAGCAATCAGATATTGCGTTGCAAATTCAAAGTTTGCCAACACATCCAGCACTTGCACAAACTACAGACATGATTGGCGATGAAGAGTTTGATGGTCTTAGTAATAGAGTCAGTCAAACTAATGGTGCATGTATGTACCCCGCTTATCAAGCGGCAGAACTTTCAATGGCTCGCTTGCATCCAGACATATTGACGATGTTAGCAGAGGGTAATGGTGACGATGACGGTGAAGAATACGATGGCGATATGCTTGATGGTGTGCCAGATTGGTTTATTGGTCCGTTACTACGTGATGTGATAATGCATGAAACAGGGCACACTCTAGGTCTTCGTCATAACTTCAAAGCTTCTACTGTCTACGACATGGATGAAATGAACGATGCAGGTTTTGAACCCGATGCAATTTGTGGCTCGGTGATGGAATACTCGCCGTTGAATATCAATGTTGATGATGGCCCAGACCAAGGCGATTTTACGATGATGACAATTGGCCCATACGATTTTTGGGCAATAGAATATGGGTACACAACTGATGAGGAATCGCTTCCAGATATCCTTTCAAGGGTAAACGAACCACAACTTGCTTACTCAACAGACGAGGATACGTTTGACAGCGATCCATCATCAAGGCGTTTTGACTGGGGAAAAAATCCGCTAGATTATGCAGACTCTCAAATCCGTTTAGTCAAACAACTTCGTGCGACTATTTTAGATCGCATGGTGAAGGATGGACAGAGTTGGGGACGAGCACGAAGCGGTTATGAGATGTTATTAAATAGGCAGTTTGCATCTGTTGGCACTGCTGCAGATTGGATTGGTGGCACCCTAAACAATCGCGCTCGAAAAGGTGATCCAGGTGATCGTGATCCAATCGAAGAAATTTCGCCAGAAATGCAACGTAGGGCACTCACTCTTGTGCTTGAAAATTCTATGCGTGATGAAGCGTGGGGTTTGAATAGCGACTTGCTCCACAAGATGACTGTTGAAAAATACTGGGGAGCAGGTGGTGGCCGCTCAATGATGACGAATTCAGCGTTCCCAATTCACCAACGGATTGGCGGAATGCAAGCGTCAGCGCTTTCGATGTTGTTGAACCCAAGTACGCTCGGCGGTTTGTATGACGGCGAATTTCGTAACGACTCATCAATCGATGTGCTGACTATGGCTGAAGTTATTCAAGCAGTAACGGATGAAGTTTGGAGTGAACTTGGTGACATGCCCGCTAGGTCATCAAATCGTCAACCAGCAATTTCAAGTTTGCGTCGTAATTTACAAAGCGAACACCTTGCTCGTTTAATCGAACTTAGTTTAGAAGAAGATGCAGGTACGCCAGCGAGTCGTACGATTCAAAGTTTGGTGCGTATGCAGTTGCTAGATATCCAAAAGAAAATCAAAAACGCAGAAGCAAAAGACGCATATACCAAAGCACACTTGGCTGACGCTTCTATGAAAATCAAAAAAGCACTAAACGCCCAATTCACCATCGGCGGCGATTCTGGTGGTGGTGGCTCGTTTGATTTCTCTATGTTCTTTGGCGAAAACTAATCCCACAATAATTGTACCTCGGGAGAGTTTCCAACTCCTGCTATCCTACACGTTGTGACGCAAGGAACTCAATCAATTCAACGACTTTGGTTTGAGCCGGTTCTCGGCCCCGACCTTGACGGATTTTGGCTAGAGCCAGACCAGGATTTACTGTTTGGCAGAGGTTCACAGTGCGATGTTAAATTGCTAGAAGCTACAATCTCACGCCAACATGGGCGATTTGTTTCAACTGACGAGGGTTGTTTTCTCATTGATCTTGGAAGCCGGCTTGGCACGTTCGTTAACGATTCACAGTGCAAGAAGGATGCAAAGACTCCAATCTCAACTGGTGACATGATTCGCATAGGACCATGGGTATTCCGCACAAGTGTCAGGCAAGGTGCACCTGTCTCTATGCAAACAATTGATGACAGTGTAGAGGTGGAGAGTCGCGTTCAGAGAATGACTCGCAACGACCTTGGGCACTTGGCGCAACACCGACTTAGTTTGCTTATCGAATGTTCAGCAGACATTAACGAAGCAACTAACATTAAAGAACTCGGTTCTCTACTTGTGAAATCTGCAATCGACGGCACGGGTTTCCAACGAGCAGCGATGATTATGCCAGTAAATGAAGTTGGCGAGATAGAAGTAGTAGGTTTTCTTGACGGTGACTCTCGCGATGCTTCGACTACGACTTTTAGTCGTTCACTTTTAGAAGCCGCATCAAGAGGAGATGTTGCGTGTTTACTTTCTGGGCAAACCGCTGGCTTTGGTCAATCAATCGCCGATTTAAACATTCACTCTGCAATTTGCAGTGCGATTATGGTCGACGATAAACTTGTTGCCTTTCTCTATCTTGATGCTCGTGAACAAGAACAACATATTCAACCAGACGCCGCTGGCTTTTGCCAAGCCCTCTGCCAAATGTCTGGGCTTGCGTATGCAAACTTGCGCCGACTTGAAAACCAAATTGAACAGGCTCGTTTAGAGCAAGATCTTTCCGCCGCGCGTGAAGCACAACAATTGATGATTCCAAAAGATGTCAGCGCTGGCGAGGTGTTTGGATGGGGGAGAATATTTAGACCTGGTAAAGAGGCATCGGGCGATTTGCTCGATATTATTCCGCTATCCGAATCTCGTTTGGCACTTGTAGTTGGAGATGTAAGCGGAAAGGGAGCGGGTGCTGCAATTTTGATGGCTTCTGCACAATCGTTCCTGCACTCAAGAATTCGGATGGGATGTAGCCCAGAAGAAGCTGTAACAGCCGTGAATAAGTTCGTTGCAGAGCGATCTGCAATGAATCGCTTTTTAACGCTTTGGGTTGGTATTTTTGATGCAGGGGCGAAAGAGCTCACTTATGTCGACGCAGGGCACGGACACTGGGCGATTAGAAGATCGGACAGTCGCTCGGAAGCGCCGCCAACGCCCGATGGGTTTTTGATTGGCATTGATGCGAATTCTGAATATCGAAATGCAACACTTTTTGTTGAGCCAGGAGACCGAATCATCATATTTAGTGACGGGATTCCTGAACAACAAAATCATGAGTCAGAACAATATGGCGTCCAGCGAGTCTATGAACTGG
>CAZQGB010000056.1:0-6653 GCA_964592615.1 uncultured Isosphaeraceae bacterium
CACCAACAATTTCTTCAAGCACATCTTCAATCGTAACAAGCCCTGAGGTTCCGCCATACTCATCTATGACAACTGCCATGTGCACTTCACTTGTTTGAAAGTCAGCGAGTAATTCCTGTACTGGCTTAGTGTCTGGTACAACAATTGGTTTGCGTAATATGTTTTTTAATTCAAAACCGTTAGCTTCTGAACCCAAAAATCCGACTAAATCTTTTACGTACAAGATGCCAATAATCTGGTCGAGGTTCTCTTCAAAAATTGGAATACGAGAGCGACCCGATTCCAAAACAAACTTGCGTATTTCTGAAATGTCATTCGTGAGTTCAACGCCTTCAATGTCAGTTCGCGGTGTCATTATTTCGCCGACATCGGTATCGCGTAAATCGACAACATTCTCTAACATTTCTGCAGATTCTGCAGGAATACCGCCTTCGCGTTGTGAATGTTCAATCGAACGGAGCAATTGTTCTTCTACTGGATTTAGGCCATCATTATGTTTTAGGTTAGCCCCAGTTAAACGTCGAACAATTTCATTTACGCCTTCAATCCACCAACTTATGAGTGGGTTAAGCAACGAGGCGAATCTAATAACAAGCCAACTTCGAGTCACAGAACCAATTGGAACCGATTGTGCAATAGATCCAGCAATCACAGATGCGAATACCCAAATCAAAAACCAGCCAATAGCCATACCAAAGAAAAATGTGCTTAATGTTATTGGCTCAGAGCCAAACATAAGAACAAAGCTGGAAAGAATAGGAAGAAACATTAATCCCTTCATAAATGAAATCGATTGCAATGCGGATTCATATTTAGCTTCGAGCCAAGCTCCTTTCTGTGGCTTCCCTCTTACTTCAAGTTCATGACGCAGTACAAGTGGGGTAGACATGGTCATTGCGCGTTCTACTATTGCAAACCAAGTGCATAAAAAAACCGCAACAACTACAATTATCCAAAGAACTCCAATCATTGTTTATTACTCCAAACAGGACCTACACCAATTGCTGAAAGAATCTTGTCTTCTTCCGCGTGCATTTGTTGATTGGATTCTTCGTCGTGATCATCAAAACCACAACAATGCAAAATACCGTGCACAATATAAAGAAGTAGTTCGTTTTCTAATGCGTGAGCTCTCGATTCTGCTTCTCGCTGTGCAACATCAATACATACGGCAATGTCCGCATGCACGGAATCTTCTGTACTACCGTGGTCAAAAGTCAACACGTCGGTTGTTCCACAAACACCAGAGTGTTTAACATGTAGTTCTGCCATATCTACATCATCTACAACTCTAACGGCAACTTCTGATTGTTCTTTACGCAAAAATCGCAACACAGAAATTGTATGTTCTTCAAGCCAGTTGTAATTGACGTTTGCATCACCTTGAACGGTGATGTTTGTCGGCGGAGGTTGGTCAGGTTGTTCTTTAGACTCTTCCATTTCTATACGCAATATACAGGCTAAACACATAAAAACAAACTAAGAAGAAGTTATTGGGGTTATTGGGACCATAGATGGCTTGCAGCGTGCTTCAAACTCGCTTCTGTATTTATTTATGATTGTTCTTGCTGCCCAACTATTGCCATCAGAGAGACCGCAAATTGTTGTTCCAGGAATAATTCCCATTGAATTTGAAATTTCAATAACTTGATCAAGGTCTTTCATAGTTCCCTCGCCAGACTCAATTCGGCAAAGCAATTTGTAAATCCAATCAGCACCTTCGCGACAAGGAGTGCACTGACCGCACGATTCATTTTTATAAAACCTTGCGATGTTTCGAGCAACTGCGACCATATCGGTATCTTCGTCGAAGATTGTTGGGCACGCTGTTCCCAGACCCATGACATCATACCTATGACCAATATCAAAATCCATTTCCGCATCAAATTGGTCTGGCCCGAGAACGCCCATGCTTACACCACCAGCAATTGCACCTTTAAACTCTCGACCGTTTTTCATTCCACCTGCATAATCATTTACAAGAGATCGGAGTGTGATTCCAAGTGGAACTTCAAAGACGTCTGGGTTGTTCACGTGACCAGAAACACCCATTAGTTTTAAACCGTAACTTGCTGGTCCACCAATTGATGATTCACACCCAAACGATTTCCACCAGTCCGCGCCCTTTTCAACTATTAAAGGAACCGCAGCAAGTGTTTCAACATTATTAATAATTGTTGGTCTTCCAAACAATCCACTTACTGCTGGAAACGGTGGTTTTATTCTTGGCCACCCACGTTTACCTTCCACAGCTTCAAGTAGTGCGGTTTCTTCGCCGCAAATATACGCTCCAGCTCCTCGGTGCAACGTACATTCAACAGAAAAGTCTGTGGCGCCATTCATTAAGCCCTGCGAACCAAAGATCCCATTTTCATATGCTTCGTCAATTGCGTTTTGAACAATCTTTGCTTGGGTTTCCCATTCCCCTCGCATAAAGAAAAATGCTTTGTCGAGGTTGCAGGCATAACACGCTATTGCAATGCCCTCAATAACTGAGTGTGGGTCAAAATCTACGAGCAATCGGTCTTTGAATGTTCCCGGTTCTGCCTCATCACAATTCACGCACAAGTACCGTGATTCGCCATCGGGCTCGGGCAAAAAAGTCCACTTCACGCCACAGGGAAAACCGGCTCCGCCGCGACCGCGAAGTTCAGCTGATTTAACAATGTCAACCACTTCTTCTGGTCTCTTTAATAAAGCTTGCTTCAACGTTTGATAGCCACCTGCTGAAACATAATCACTGAACGAAAGTGTTTTACGTTCTTCGCGTTTCTGTGGAATATTTCTTGTGAGAAATCGATCAGTCACTTTTTGTGTCCTCTTGTTTGATTTCTATCTCATCAATTGTTGTTCGACGTAGCGTGACATTGCCATCTGTTTTCTCTTCAATGGTTCTATTCACTTCGTTTGAGTTAGTGTCTGATTTTACTGCACGAACAATATGCCCAACAAATTCGCCAAGGCAACGCATTAAGGGTTTTTTGTGTTCAGATGACATCATTTCTCTTTGTTACAAGTGCTCACAATTTCATCTACTTTTGAAATTGTAAGTTTGTTGTATTGTTTTCCGTTTACTAATGCGCATGGTGCGTTATCACAAGAACCGATACATTCCATTCCTAGCAATGAAAACATTCCGTCTTCTGTTGTTTCGTGAACATCAATTCCAAGTTTTTGTTTTAAGTGGTCGATTACTGCTTGGTGACCACAAACTTCACACGCGATTGATTGGCAAATGCCAAAAATATATTTACCCATTGGTTCGCTGTGGTAATCTTCATAGAAAGAAACCACGTCCGCAACTTGTGCTGGTGTAATATCGAGAACCTTTGCAATCTCAACCATTGCTTGCCATGAGATGTATCCGTATTCGTGTTGAACTTCGTGAAGGGTTGTCATCAACGCGCCTTGACCAGTTGCGTATCGAGGCATGATGTCTTTGGTGATTTTTTCCATCAACTCGGGTGTCAGATAAGGTTCTACTCTTGATTCAATGGTTAACGATGCAGATTGTTTGGGTGTCCAAGACATGATTTTCCTTAGCGATCCAATTCTGCTGCGATAATGTTGAGCGATCCAAGAATCGCAACAAGGTCAGCAAGTTGATGGCCTTCAAACATTTTTGCAAAAGTTTGGAAGTTAATAAATGAGCACGGTCTCGGTGCCACTCTCCAAGCGCAGGGACCGCCATCTGAAACTACGAAAAATCCATACTCGCCATTGGGTCCCTCAATTGCGCTGTAACATTCGCCAACAGGTGATTCCCAGCCTCGGTTTGGCATGACCAATTCAAACTGTTGGATAGTACCTTGAATAGAGTTGTACACTTGGTCTTTTGGGGGCATGTGAATGCCACCACTTGGTAAAACGTTTAGTGGTCCGGTTGGGATGTTGTCTATTAACTGCCGAATAATGTGGCAGGATTGTTTAATTTCTTCAAGTCGAACGTGATACCTTGCCAGGCAATCGCCGGTTGTTGCAATTGGAACGTCAAATTCCACTGGTTCTGAACCTTGGCCATCCCAATTATCTTCAAAACAAAGGAACGGATCATCCTTTCGCAAATCGCGGGTGACTCCTGATGCTCTTGCAAGTGGTCCTGTTAACGACCAGGCGGTTGCTTCCTCTTTGGAAATTGTCCCAACACCTTCAACACGATCAATAAAAATTCTATTGGTATTTAGAAGCGTTTCAATATCACCAATTGCTTTTGGCATGCGTACATCAATAAAGTTGTGCACCATTTTTTGGAATGTTTCCTCGCAAGGCAAGTCATTTTTCAGACCTCCCACACGGGTATAGTCTGGGTGAAACCGTTGCCCAGAAACAAAATCTATAATGTCATAGACATGTTCACGCTCGTTAAATCCATATAAGAAACCTGTAAATGCACCAAGATCAAGTGCAGCGGCGCCCACGCAGAGTAGGTGGTTTTGAATTCGACCAAGTTCACAAAGAATTGTTCGCAGCACCTTGCATCTTGGCGTTAAATCAATATCAAGTAATTTTTCTACTGCATGATGCCAAGCGATGTCATTTACAATCGGACTCACGTAATCCATCCGGCTTGCAGTACAAACGTATTGGTTAAAGTTATGGTGTTCACCGAGTTTTTCAAAACCGCTGTGTAGATATCCAATATGTGGTGTTGCGTTTACAACACGTTCGCCATCAAGTTCAAGTACGAGGCGAAGGGTTGTGTGAGTAGCGGGGTGCTGTGGACCGAAGTTAAGAATCCATCGATCATCGCTCTCAACTCGTCCCTGAAGTTCATCAAGAGTCTCGATATCTAAATCGTACGCTTCTTCCATAGGTGTAAGTGTGTAGGGCATTGGAACCGAACATTATAGTGCACCGCCCACCAACTAAGGAATAATTTATGGGGACTGTCCCCCATGGGACTGTCCCCAATCAAACACGGAAAATTGCTCCCATTTTTTTGCCCATAAGGACACTTGCACCAATAAGTGTCACTGCCAAGAGTGCCATTCCCCAGACTCCCATAGCACTTGCGATGTACGGACCATCTCCAAGCCGTTCAAAGAGGATATAAATTGCTTTTGTGATTGGATAATGAGACTCCCGCTGGGCCAAAATAAGCGAGTCGGAGACTTCCAACATCGCAAAACTAAAAGCAAGCAAGCCACCGGCGATAAGGTTCGCCATAATTAATGGAATAATAATTGTTCGAACAGCCCGAATTCTACCTGCACCAAGATTCATTGCCGCTTCTTCTAGTTCACCACTTGTCTGTTCAAGACCTGCAACTGTTGACCGAACGATATATGGAAGACGGCGAACACCGTACGCAATAACAAGCAACAGCATTGGGTTCGGGTTTGCTCCAAGCACATCAATAACACCTTCAAGTGGATCACCCTCACCAAACGGCCATCGCAAAGTCATCGCCACATATCCAAACGCCATGACGAGACCTGGAACCGCAAGTGGTAGCATTGAAAACGCGTCAAGTAGGTTTCGACCACGTATTTTTGTCCGCACAATGATATATCCAATCAGAATACCTATAAACAAGTCCATCACCACGGCGAGTGAGGAATACAACAAACTATTCCGAATTGAGCCAACTGCAAGTTGGTGACTAAGCGCCCCTTCGAAATGGTCGAATGTCCAATGTGTTGGAAGTACCGATTTATACCACGAACCCTCCACAGCAAGTGATGTAAATAACACTGATATATGTGGCAAAATTGCAAGTCCAATGACAGTTGTAAACGCTGCCATTGCAAGCCATCCACGAAAAGTAGATAATTTTTCTGTGGTTGATTGCACCGATGCCTTTGAATACATTGCGTAAGCCTTGCCGCCAAACACCATCTTTCCAAGAAGGTAAAACATGATAGCAGCGAACAACATGACAGCCGTAAGAGCGTATGGTTGTTGCGATGTGTTCATTTCCTTAATGCCGTTAAATATTTGTACTGGTGTCACTGTTTGGTAATCAAACATAAGTGGTGTACCAAGTTCGGTAAACGACCAGATAAATACAATTGTTGCGCCGGCAAACAAACCGGGGCGAATCAATGGCATGATTATTTGTCTGAAGCGTTGCCAAGAAGATGCGCCCAGATTTTCGGCTGCTTCTTCGAGTGCTGGGTCAAGATTCGCAAGGGATGCTGTCGCGTTCAAATATAAAATTGGGTAAAGGTGAAGTGCTTCAATAAACACAATTGCCCAAAACCCACCATTGCCAATAAAATCGTAGCCCTCTGAAAACAAACCCATATCCACAAGCAAGGTATTGATTGCGCCATATTTTCCAAGAAGGTGGTGAAGACCGATAGCGCCCACAAATGGTGGAAGGATAAGTGGAACCAAAACCATCGCAGAAAATACCCCTTTGAATGGGAAGGTGTATCTTGCAGCAAGTGTCGCAAGGGGAAGGGCAATAATAAGGCACACAAGGGTTGTGCCGACTGCTATTCCAACTGCGTTTAGAAACCCATCTCGCAGGACAGGGTTTTGAAACACTGATGCAATGTGGTGGAACGTAAACCCGCCGTTTTGGCTCTCAAAACCACCCTGAACAGTCAGCCAAATTGGATACAGCAGAAATGCTGCGAAAAACGCAAACAAACCAATCATTATGATTTTGGGGGTTAAGGTCCTCCTTCTCATCCCCGCAGTGTACC
>CAZQGB010000057.1:0-6367 GCA_964592615.1 uncultured Isosphaeraceae bacterium
CCCGAAGCAGAATCACCAAAAGTTCCAGCAGAGGAAGAACCTGCTTCTCCCTGCATCTTCACCAAAATTTTCAAGATGATTTTCATTATCGCAGCCGCTATTGGAATTATTTATGTAGGGACAGTAGTTCCTGAGTCGTTCTTGTCGCACTTCATTGTCTTTGTCCTTGCTTGCTTTGTTGGATGGCAAGTAATTTGGAACGTGAAGCCCGCGCTACATACTCCACTTATGAGCGTCACAAACGCAATCTCCGGAATCATCATTATTGGTGGCATTTTACAACTCTCTCAACCAGAGATAAACGCAACCGTTATTCTTGGCGCTGCTGCCGTACTGCTTGCTGCAATAAATGTTGCAGGTGGCTTCCTTGTCACAAACCGAATGCTTGCGATGTTTAGAAGGTAACAAATGCCAGAGAGTCTAGTAACCATCTTTTATATTGTTGCAGCCGTCCTCTTTATTTTAAGTTTAGGCGGACTTTCCAATCAGGAAACTGCAAGACGAGGGAACATCTTTGGCATGCTCGGAATGTTCATTGCACTCGCCGCAGTTACAGGAAGCAAAGATGTCACAGCTTATGCAATTTTGGCGGTTGCATTGTTTCCAGCAATTTTAATTGGAGCAACCCTTGCCCGAAGAGTGAAAATGACCGAGATGCCGCAACTAGTTGCTATTTTGCACAGTTTCGTTGGGGCAGCCGCGGTACTTGTCGGACTCGGCTTACAACTCAACCCTACATCGCTAGAGGGCTTATCCTCAATCGAAATTACGATTCACGAAATAGAAGTGTATATCGGTGTGTGTATAGGTTCAATTACTTTTACTGGGTCTGTCATAGCTTTTGGTAAATTGCATGGCCTTCTTTCGGGCAAGCCACTACTCATACCTGCTAGGCACGTGCTTAACCTTATAGTCGTTGGGTTGACGATTTGGCTTGGCATTTTGTTTACAGGGCACAGCGACAATTCCATGCTGTATCTACTTGCTGCATTAGTCATCACCGGTCTGCTTGGAATACACCTCGTGATGGCAATTGGTGGAGCAGACATGCCAGTTGTGGTCTCGATGCTCAACAGTTATTCCGGTTGGGCTGCTGCAGCTGCCGGCTTTATGCTTGGGAATGATTTGTTAATAATTGTTGGAGCACTTGTGGGTTCAAGCGGTTTGATTTTGAGTTTAATTATGTGTCGCGGAATGAACCGCTCACTAGTCAGTGTGATCCTAGGTGGATTTGGCACTGGCGAGGGAGGTAGCGGAGCGATGCAAACCCCAGAAGGCGAAGTTACTTCCATTGATATTGCTAAAAGTGCAACGTTGCTGAACAATGCAAAGAGTGTCATCATCGTTCCCGGCTACGGAATGGCTGTAGCTCAAGCGCAACATACTATTGCGAAAATTACTAAAAAACTTCGCGATAATGATACGAAAGTCATTTTTGCTATTCACCCAGTAGCCGGAAGACTTCCGGGACATATGAATGTGTTACTTGCTGAAGCAAACATTCCTTATGACATCGTGATGGAACTAGATGAAATCAATCACACATTCCCTGCTACTGATGTTGTGATGGTCATTGGAGCAAATGACATTGTAAATCCAAGCGCCCAGGATGACCCAAACAGCCCAATCGCTGGCATGCCTGTGCTAGAAGTGTGGAAGTCAAAAGATGTTGTTGTCATGAAGCGCTCAATGGGCACTGGGTACGCTGGCGTGGGGAATCCGCTCTTTTTTAACGAAAACACATCCATGTTGTTTGGCGATGCGGGTGAAAATGTTGACGCAATACTTGCAGCACTCTAGAAAAATATACTACTATTAAGAGATGTTAAGAACACTTCTACTTTTATTACTATGTTGTAGTGCTCATGCAACTCAAGACAAACCCCTCCGCTTAAATTTTGGCGTCTATCCATCTGACCGTGCAACTGTGATGTACCGCAAGTTCTCACCTATTTTAGATGCTATCCGAGTCCCACTTGAAACTCAACTTAAACAAGAGGTCGATATTCATCTGACTATTTTTGAAGACTACGAATCTGGCATCAAAGCGCTCGCAAATGGCGAAATTGACTTTGTGCGTTTTGGACCATCATCGTACATCCTTGCAGAACAGTTGAATCCTGACATTCAATTACTTGCAATGGAATTACGAAAAGGACTGAAACGCTTCAACGGCCTAATAATTGCGCACAAAGATGCAAACATCAAAGATATAGTTGACTTAGAAGGCAAAACATTTGCTTTTGGAAACAAGAATTCCACTGTCGGTCGATTTCTTGCTCAGGCACTGATGGCAGACCAAGGGGTCACTGCTGAAAGTTTTTCATCTTTTGATTTTTTAGGAAGACATGATTTAGTTGCAAAAGCTGTGATAACTCGCACCCACGATGCCGGCGCACTCAAAGATTCAACATATAAAAAGTTATGCGATCCAGAAGAAATAATTGTTGTTCGTGCTTTTGCAAATGTTACGAAACCTTGGATTGCAAGAAGTGGCTTATCAAAAGAAATATGTGATGCAATCACTGCTTCACTTCTATTACTCCAAGACAATACCGTCATAGGCGAATTGGGATGTTCTGGCTTTTCGAAAGCAACTCAAAAAGACTACGACCTTGTTCGAGAAGGCATGAAAAACTCAGAAGCATTTGACCCAAAAACCGAAGATGAAGTCAATGAAAGTGATTAACTTTTAATTGCTTTTGTAATCGTACACACTCCCAATGATTGGAGTGATTGTTCCACTACAGAAAATCCAGCATCTTCAATTGTGGCAGCGAGTTCTCTGGTATCTGCAAAGGTTTCAACACTTTTTGGAAGGTAAGAATATGCACCACTTTTGTCCCTTGCAATTATGGTTGCTGAAATGGGCATTACATTCTTCGTATAAAAGTTATTAAACAACCGGACACACCTATTTGGAGGTGTTGAAAATTCAAGAACAATTAAGCGACCCTCAGGGCGTAAAATGCGATGAAACTCCGAGATTGCTTTTGCAGGATCTTGCACATTTCGTATTCCAAAAGCAATTGAAACCACATCAAAAGAAGCGTCAGGAAGATTGAGATTCATCGCATCACCCTGTCTAAATTCAATCGCCATCCCTGCGTTCTCTGCTTTTACAACAGCAAGATCGAGCATTGCTCGAGTAAAGTCAATACCAAGGACACTTGCCACCCCAGCTTTATAAAAGGCCATTGACAAATCGCCCGTCCCACACGCTACATCAACAACATTGTCCGACTTGGACACTTTCGCCATTTTCACGGCTCTCCTTCGCCAAAGTTGGTCAAGCCAAAAGGAATGAAGGCGATTGTTGAGGTCGTATTTTTTCGCAATAGCTGTGAACATGTCCCTCACACGCTTAGATTTATCGCTCGCTTTATGAGGATTTTTAGCAAAATCATCCTCATTAGAGACTCTTGTTTTTGATGGTATTTCTTCTGGAACCGCCATATATGCAATGATACCCCTAGTCTTTACATCACGTATGCCGATACAATACACTAGCACTGGAGAGACTTATGATTATCGACTGTCACACACGATTATGGTCTGACGCACGACAACTTGGCCCTTCGACCGCTCAGACGCTAAAGGATAAAGCACCTCGGCCTTGGGCTGAACCATGTGGCGATGCCTCTGCTCACGGACGCGCAATGTCTTGCATTGATGCGTCTCTTGTCCTTGGTCATCGAGCAGACTTAGTTGGAGCACATGTTCCCAACGAACTCATTGCAGATTTTGTAAGCCGTGATTCCCAACGACGTTTTGGTATCGCAGGCATTGATCCACTTGCAGATTCTGTAGACCAAGATTTCGCAATGGCACTCAATCTCGGTCTTGTCGGAATTTCTGTTTCGCCATCACTTGCAGGCTTTAATCCAACACACTCCTCTGCTATGAGAATCTATGAACGATGCTGCGAACATAATCTTCCTGTAATAGTCACGATGCCCCAACCAATTCCTTCTACAGCAGTGCTTGATTTCGCACGACCCGTTCATTGGGATGAAGTTGCTAGAACATACCCAGAGCTTAGGATTTTATTCACACAAATGGGCTTCCCTTGGATAGATGAAATGCTTGTTCTTGCCGGCAAACATGAACATGTTTTCGCAGAAATATCCGGCGTAGCTATGCAACCTTTGCAAGTATATAACACACTTTCAACGGCTTGGAGTCTTGACATCATCGACCGATTACTTTTCGGCTCTGGTTTCCCCTATTCTACCCCGCAACTAACAATTGAATCGTTGTACAGTGTCAACGTCTCAATAAAAGGCACAGCGTTTCCTACAATTCCTAGAGCGAGAGTAAAAGAAATTGTTGAGCGAGACTCCTTAGCTTGTCTTGGAATTTCCAACACTTCTGTTTCTACTAAGACACACGAAACTGAACCGGTACAAAAGAAAAACACTGTGTCAAAAGATGATTCATAAACTCTTTCTCCTTCTCTTTGCCTCTCTTGCTGGGTGTTCTTCTTCCGGCTTTTTATCTAGTGGTGGTTCAACTGTTGAAATACATTCAATGGGTCTAGATCGAGTTATACTTGAAGCTAACTGTACAACTATTGTTTGCACAGAAGGATTTGCCAACGAAGGTGATGTTTGGATGACTGATATTCCAATCGATCAACTTAAAAGTGGTGAATACACAGATGGGCAGATAATTCATCTCCAAGTGTTATGGACCCCAGCTGCGGGAAAAACTCCGCTGTCTTCAACTTCAACGAATCTCGCAATTCAGTACACCATTATTTCTAATGGGAATGTTGGCGTCTATGGTGGTGGAGGATTCTGCTGGAAGTCTGGGACTCCTGAAACAGGGATGGTTTTGAATATTGAAGACGCCACTCTCGCAATTCAATATGAAAGCGATGGTTTTTCCGATTTGCTCACTCCTGCCACAATGAGAGGTCGAGTGCAAAGTATCTCTGATCAAGATACTGCGCGTCAGATAGCAAATGCTTCCGCACTCTTACACTAACTAAAGAACTAAATTATTTTTTGGCGGTAATCTCACCCACTCGTACTTTGAGTAAGCGTTGGCGGTGCCCAGTCTTTCGACGGTATCCTTTACGTCTTTTGAATTTAATGACGTCGATTTTCTTATCTTTGAATTCTTCAAGAACCTCTACTTCGACAGAAGCGCCTTCAACGTACGGTGTTCCGACAGTTGGTTTCCCTTTTCCACCACCGATCATGAGTACGTTCTCAAGGGTAAATGTATCACCATCCAAATCACGAATGTCAACCTCAAGCACATCACCTGTGCTGAGCTTAATTTGAGTTCCACTGTCTTCTACGATTGCGTACATAATGAGGGCTCCTACCTTTTGGGGAACATGTCATCATAGCAAAATTTTGTGTTTCAGCAAAGGGCTTGAAGTCGCTCAACCGCAGTTTTTAGCGTTAAAATCGACTTGCAAAAGGCGAAACGGACAAGTCTTTTACCCTCGTTGCTCTGGCAATAGAACGCACTAGGAGGAATGCCAACAACCTTACACTTCTGAGCGAGGTGGTGGCAAAAAGTAATATCGTCTTCAAAGCCAAAAGGAGTGTGATCCGCAAGAATAAAGTAGGTTCCTTCAGGGCTTTGCACATTAAACCCTACGCGTAGAAGACCCTCGACAAGGAGGTCTCGCCTTTGGCGATATTCAGTTGTGTACTGTAAAAAATAGGACTCTGGTGCCCGCAAAGCAGAAGCTGCGGCAACCTGCAAAGGAGTTGCAGCGCAATAAGTTGTAAACTGATGTGCATACCGAATCGCAGTCGTATATTCAGCCGGAGCAACTGCCCAGCCTATTTTCCACCCAGTAACTGAAAATACTTTTCCTAGTGAGCGAATCGTAACAGTTCGTTCTTTCATTTCGGGTAAAGTCGCAATAGGAATATGTGTACCGGTGAGCACTAATTTGTCGTACACCTCATCACTAAGCACAATAGCGTCATGTTGAATTGCGAGTTCGGCTATCAGCGACAATTCATCTCTTGAAAAAACTCGCCCTGTCGGATTATGTGGCGAATTTACAATAATCATCTTGGTGGTGTCACTAAACGCATCGCGAAGTTCATCTTCATTCAAGGTGAAATCAGGAGCATGTAAAGTAACGATTTTTGGAATTGCTCCTGCGATTGAAAGGCATGCGAGATAGGAATCATAGAAAGGCTCAATTACAATGACCTCATCACCAGGATTCACCAGGCCCAGAATCGCATTTGAAATGGTCTCTGTACTTCCACAAGTGACTGTCACTTCTTCCATCGGGTCGACTGGAACTTCAAAGGTATCAGCAATTGCTTCTACTAATAGAGGATGTCCAGCCGAGCGGGAATATTGATTTTCTCCATCCCTAATCGCTTTA
>CAZQGB010000058.1:0-6066 GCA_964592615.1 uncultured Isosphaeraceae bacterium
ATTCCTAAAAAACTATCCCGCGGGTCGTTTATCGCTTTGTGGCGTTTCTTTCAAAATTTTTTTTGCCACGGAGACACTGAGACACAGAGATAAGATTTGGGTGCTCAGTTCCTAAACCAAACTGTATTCCTCCGCGACTCTGCGGCTCTGTGGCGTTTCTAATTCCTAAAAAACTATCCCGCGGGTCGTTTATCGCTTTGTGGCGTTTCTTTCAAATTTTTTTTGCCACGGAGACACTGAGACACAGAGATAAGATTTGGGGTTGATATTTCCTAAACCAAACTGTATTCCCCCGTGTCTCCCTCGTTACAATGCCACTATGAATGATTTGCAAGAGAAAATTGAACGATTTGAAAATATGACAACGGCCGATCCATCTAATGACATGGCTCATTTCAGTTTGGGTTCAGCGTACTTTGATGCTCGTAGTTTTACTAAGGCAGTGAAGAGTTTTGAGGAGTGCATCAAACTGAATCCTGAAATGACTCGTGCGATGGAACTTGGCGGTTCTGCATTGATTCAGCAAGGGAAAACTGCTGAAGCAAAGGTACTCCTAACACAAGGCTATGAACAGGCGGTATCAAAGGGTGAGATGCGTGTAAGAGACGGCATCGCTGCAGTCATGAAAGCCGCTGGGTTTGAATTACCAAAAGTTGAAGAAGTCATAGTTGCTCAAACGGGTAAGCCACTTGAAGAAGCGCCTCTCCCAGGTGCAATTGGGAAGTGGATTCATGAACATATCGATGAAGAGCAATGGAATATATGGATTGGTCAGGGAACAAAAGTTATAAACGAATTACGCTTAGATTTTTCAAGAGAAGAAGATCAAAAAGTATACGAAGAATACATGGCGGAGTTTCTTGGAATACCAGGTGAAATTCTTAACCAAAGCACAGAGGCAGAAGCATAATGTCAACAATCGAAGAGGTTACATTTGAAACTGATGTTCAGGAACGAAGTGGATTAGCAACAACATCACTAATTTGTTCGCTCATAATTTGTTGTCCAATCGCTACGATTGTTGGACCAATCCTCGGGTTGATAGCATTGATTAAGATGAAAGCGAAGCCACAAATTTCGGGTAGAGGTTTCGCTTGGTCTGGAATCATCATTGGAGTGGTTTCAACAATTGTTTGGGTTGGCATTGGTGCATTTGTTACAAAGATGGGTCTTGATTTTCTTGAAAAAGTGGCGACACTTTCAACTGAAACAATACAAGCGGGATATGAAGGTGATTATCAAAAATTCAGAGGCAACCTAACTCGGAGTTCTTCTTCTGTAACCGACGAAGAAATCAAATCATTTATAGACACTCTTCAAACTCGATATGGAAAATTCGATTCATCTATATTAAATATGCAGGATCAAAATTATTCCTCTGAAGCTTCTGAAAGCGCAGAGGTTATTCCTGTCCGGTTCATTTTCGAGACAAACGATGCCTCTGGTTTGCTATTCTTGGAAATAACTTCTGGGACATGGTTTGATTATGAAATGCATATTTCGAAAATCACAATTTTTGACTCCAAAGATGGGAACATTGAATTCCCAAATAATTCAGAAGATTCTTCCACTGAATAATGTCATCAAAGAAATTGAATCCTTGGTCTATGGTTGCAGCGTTGTGTGCAGTTGGATTATGCCCTCTTTTTTCAATTGCAGCAGTCCTTACGGGGTTCAGAGCTCTTGTTGAAATAAAAGCAAGGGACGATACAAGGGGAGCGAGATTAGCATGGGTTTCAATTCTTGTTGGAGCAACCATCACAGGACTTTGGGGAGGTGGAATGTTGTGGTGGAATACTCATGTTCGTGCAATGATTGAGCAAGGACCCATTCAAGCGATTACTGAGGGTCAAACTGGTTCGGTGGAAGAGTTTATGTCTTATTTTGTAGAGGAAACTTCTACAGAAGAAGCAGCGACTTTTTTACATGCGTTGCATATGAAATATGGCAAACTAATAAAAGGAAAACTTGATGAAAATATTGACGAGTCTTCCGTGGATGGAACGAACCTTTTTCTTGGGTTGGTTCCAATCCAAGCGGAACTGCAATATCTGTTAGTCTTTGAAGACGACAAGATGGTCAGATTGACTGCTCATTATGATTTATTCCAAGAAATTGATAATAATAAACAATTCACAAATAGCTTCGCATGGTTTGCAATTCATGACGAAAAAGATGGGGCTCTCGTGTATCCTGCACATGTAACGGTGGAGGATGTTGCACAACATGAGTAGTGAACCTGTCATCACAATCAGAGATCTAGTTTGTCGTTTTGGCAATCAAACAGTTCTCGATGGTGTGAACTTAAACGTTCAAGAAGGGGAAGTTTTGGTCATTATGGGTGGGTCAGGTTCAGGTAAATCAACATTACTTCGTCATATGATTGGTACATTTATTCCTGATGAGGGCACAGTAGAAGTGTTTGGTCAAGATTTGGCTTCTCTTGACGAACGTGGGATGAATGCTATCCGTCGGCAGTTCGGAGTATTGTTTCAGTCTGGCGCATTATTTAACTCCATGAGTGTTGCTGATAACGTCGCGCTTTCACTAAGGGAGCACACAGATCTTGATCCAGATATTATTGAATTTATTGTCAAGATAAAGTTAGAACAAGTTGGTCTTAGAGAATCGTCGGATAAGTTCCCATCTGAAATTTCAGGTGGGATGAAAAAACGAGCGGGCTTAGCTCGCGCCTTAGCGTTAGATCCAAAAATGCTCTTTTACGATGAACCATCGGCTGGGCTCGACCCAGTTACGAGTGCGAGTATTGACCAACTCATATTGGGGCTCGCAAAAAAAGCGGGTGCAACGAGCATTGTAGTTACACATGAAATGGATTCTGCATTTGTAATTGCAGATCGCATGGCGATGCTTGACAAGGGTAAAATGATAATGGTCGATCAAAGAGTGGCCTTCGAGGAGTTACGAGATTGTTCAGATGAAGCAGCAAAAGAACTTGATAAAACACAGTTGCTCATTCGTCAATTTTTAAGGGGAGATGCTGATGGCCCCCTCACAAAAAGAAAAGAGGACTCGAGTTACGCTGAAGATTTGTTGGGGCTCAATGCTCCGAGATTAACAAAAGGGCCTTCTGTCCAATCCTCAAAGGAGTAAATGAAAATGTCACAGTCACGAAACAAAAGACAAAATAATTTAAACGCAGGTATATTTGTTTCACTTTCATTGATACTGGGATTAATCGTGTTTTCTATATTAACAGATGCATGGTCACGCATTACAACGTCTGTTTCTAACTACAACGTTACCTTTAGAGTTTCAGAGGGTATTGGAACATTGGCTTCAGGGTCTCAAGTTCGCCTTGGAGGCGTACTTATTGGTAGTGTGGATTCCGTAATTCCCCGTGTAGAGAATGATTCACCCACAACCAAAATAGATGTTATTTTTAATATAGATTCGCAATATACCGTGTATAAAAATGCGTCAATTCATTCTCGGTCAGGTTTGCTTGGTTCGTCTGGGTGGTTAGAAATTACAGATATAGGAGATGGCGAAGTTGCAAACTCTGAAACAGAATTGCATGGGTCAACTGAAACAATGGTGTCCCAACTCCTGGGTAGTGATGCTGAAGTGAATGTATCAAAATCATTAGCGGCACTACGTAAGATAAGTGAAGCATTGTCCGACGAAGGGGGTGGGATGAGAGTGTTGCTTGGAGAAGAGGAATCAAAAATTTTACAAGATGCTATCGATGCAGCAAAGTCAGGGCTTCAATCGTTAGACTCTATTTTGAAATCGACTGATTCAGTTTGGCCTCAGTGGGAGAAATCAGTCACAAAAATACTTGTTGACAGCAAAGACCTTCCTGCGCAACTATCTTCTACATTACAAGAAATTCAAGAAACAATTCAAGAAGTTCGAACAAAAATTTTGCCAAATGTAGAAACTTCCATTCAGTCATTGAAAGTTACCTTGCAATCATTAGAATCAATGAGCACAACTTACAAGCAACATTCACCAGAATGGGCAGCAAAAGTTACACGCATAATCCAAAATGTTTCACAGATTTCAGTAAGTGCTGAAAAGGCAATCGATGAGATTTCAGCGAGCCCCTGGCGTTTGTTGTACCGCCCAACTGATCGAGAAATTTCCTACGAACAACTCAATGCTGCTTCATGGAAACTCCTGACGGCATTATCTGATTTGAAAGAATCAGCTGTCATGTTAGAAGAGGTGTCGCTGTCTCCAGAAGCACCTAGTGATGCTCAAAGCATAGCTGCATCATTGCGAGAAAGTTCAGATGCATTTGAAAAGGCGAGAAGTGCTATCTTAGAACGGATGAAACTTGACTTCCCGGATAGATAATGGGCGTTCAAAAAACCCACTCTAATGTTTCAATTGTGACATCACTCGATGATTCTCGTGTCGATCAATATCGAAGTGTGCGAGATGCAGATTTACGTGGTAGACAACACCTTTGTATGGTTGAATCAGAAATGGTTGTCCGAAGATTGCTAAACTCCAATTGGCAGATACATTCATTATTTCTTTCTCCACAAAAATATGAACGCTTAGCGCCATTTATAGAAGACAATTCTTTGCAAGTTTTTGTGGCTGATGTTTCCTTGATGTCGGATATTTCTGGTTTTCATATTCATAGGGGAACACTAGCGCTAGTACATAGACCCAGCAAAGAAACGCTTCGCATTCAAAAATTGATCCAATCCTTACATGGCAAGAAACGAATAACACTTTTGTTTGCTGAGGGAATTACGAATGTTGATAACATTGGAGCACTTTTTAGAAACGCCGCTGCGTTTGGAGTTGATGCTTTAGTGCTAGATGCAACTTGTTGTGATCCACTGTATAGAAAAGCAATCCGAGTTTCTATGGGTCACGCACTATCAATTCCTTGGGCGGTAACGATTGACTGGATGAAAGAATTAAAGGAACTAAAAAGTACATTGGGGATTCAACTCATAGGTTGTGAAACTGGCGTGAACTCAAAGCCAATTTGGGAAGTTGCTCCATCTTCGAAAATGGGTCTTGTGATGGGAGAAGAAAAAAATGGCTTGTCTGCATGCACGCTTGAGTTGTGCGATGAAGTTGTGGAAATCCCGATGACTAAAACAGTACCTTCCGTGAATGTTGCTGTCGCCTCAGCTGTCGGACTGTACGAGTTTCTTTGTAGAAATGGTATTGACAACAGGTAATCCTTCAACGACTTGGGTGTCATCAATCCGCTTAATATTTGCTCCAAGATTTGACAGTGTTTCTTCCATCTTTGCATATCCGCGGTCAAGATGATAAACACGACTCACAATAGTTTCACCTTCAGCTGCGAGCCCAGCAATGATAAGACTTGCTGAAGCTCGTAAGTCACTCGCCATAACTGGAGCACCGATAAGGCAATCAACACCTTGAACCATAACAGTGGATCCTTGCTTTACAAGTCTTGCTCCCATTCTGCTTAATTCAGGAACATGCATAAATCGTTCTGGGTAAATTTTCTCTGTGATGATACTATTTCCTTTCGACAAACAGAGAAGAGCCATCATTTGTGCTTGAAGATCAGTGGGGAATCCTGGGTATGGTTGTGTTGTAAACATCACTGGTTTTAAATTTCGCTCACTGAGAACTTGCACTGTGCATGATTTTGCGTCCTGAGAAAGATCGGTTTGGTGCACGTGTACCCCAACAGAAGAGAGAATGTCTGTAACGGCAAGAAGATGATCAAGTGGAAAGCGGTCAATTAGAACATCACCATTTGTCATTGCTGTAGCGATTGCCCATGTCCCAGCGACTATACGGTCGGGCATTACTGTGTGTGTTGCACCGCCTAACTCATCGACCCCTTCGATAGTTATTCTTGGTGTTCCTGCTCCAGAAATTTTTGCTCCCATCGCGTTGAGCAATTTTGCGATGTCAGCAATTTCAGGTTCACATGCGGCTGATTCAATTATAGTTTTACCTTGAGCAAGTGTAGCTGCACTCATCACATTTGCAGTCCCAAGAACGGTCGACCCGAATGGTCCTCCAAGAAAAATAGTCGCGCCTTGTAAACGATCGCACCGAGCAACAATGTCTCCACCTTCAAGATGAATTTTT
>CAZQGB010000059.1:0-5784 GCA_964592615.1 uncultured Isosphaeraceae bacterium
GTCCGGACTTTCCTCGCGTTTCTCACGAATAGAAACCCGCGACCGTCTGTCCACAAGCATATTGTACGTCATCAAGTACACTGCGTATATGGCTCAAAGGAAAACCAGATTAATTGCTTGGATTGCACCAAGTCAAGCGAAACTCTTAAAACAGGTCGCTAAAGCATCCAACTTAAAGCTTAAAGCAGTTGGCACATCTAACCAAAGTGACTTGCCAGCACTGGGCGAAACGCTCAAAGTGGAAACGTGTTCAGATATTCGTTCACTTGCAACTAATCACGATGAAGCTATTCTCTGGGTAGCAGAACCATCTGCATATGAAGTTTCTATCTGTGAATTACTCCGCCATCGCAAGATGCAGACAGTTACTACTACTCCACTTTCTGGGTCTATAGATAAAATCGTCAACGAATCGGGCAAACCACCTGCAGCAAAATTCGTCCCTCTCATGAGGCGAAGTGCAAGTTACGGTGAAGCGTCCGATGATATTGAACAATTCGGACTTGCCAATTCCGCTCATTGCACGATGACTTGCTCAGAGGTTGAAGGCACACTTTGGTCACGCCTCTTCGATGCAATGGACTGCATTAACCACTTGTTTGGAACCCCAGAAGTTGTGCAAGCTTTTTTGCACAGCACAAAAGTTCCTGATGAACCAAGTGACTTAATGGGGCATATGACCGTCAACCTTCAATTTGCTCAGCAACGGATTGCAACACTTCTTCTCAGCGACCAATCTACTTGGAAACGAGAAATACAAATGATAGGTGTTAACCACACTATTACATTTAGTGATGGTGACGCAACTCTTGCACAACGTATAGCTGATGGCATACACTCAAGCGAACCTACAATGGCGGATGCTCCTCGTGTGCTTGCACTTTGTGAATCAGCCCGTTTGAGTTGCCTAACAGGAGCAGCTGAACAGCCAAACCGTGTCCTAGAAATGTTCTAGGTCACTACTAAACAACCCCGCCGTGAAGCGGGGTTGCTTATTTGAGGAGTATGCAAACTCCACCCTTAGAGATTAGTTTGCTAAAAATGATTGCAAATTAGACAATCCTGATGTTCCGCTGGCACCTTTAGATAAGCTTTGCGTATTCCAGTGGCACGGCGTGCCAGTTGTTGGCACTGTTAGGTTGAACCAACTGTTGGCTGGAACGTTGACATCGATGGTAGTAATGTTTGCGTTTCGTTGCAGCCAAAGTTTGCCGAAATTGGTTGTCAATGTCATCCGTGCGCTGCCTTTTGCTCGAGCACCAGGAGCTACTCCAAGTTTATTCCATCGAGGAGCGCCTTGGGCGAACCAAAGTCGAACGTCAAGCATGTCGCCGATGTATGTTTTTGGTGCAACGTTTATGTGCATGGTGTTATAGGATTGTCCGTTGTAAGAACCAAACTTTGTTGTCCAAGGGATGTAGCCGGCGATGATAAGGTCACTTCGTTCGTCTGCGCCGAGATCGATAGCGTCTACCAGGCGTTCGTTGCCGTACCCCTCACCGTCAAAGTCAAGAATGTTCATGCCGCAGACGCTCTCTGGCTCAACAGTATTGCCGTTTCCAACTTGAAGATCAAGCGTACCCATGTCTTCTACAAGCGCTTCAGGCAATAGTCGATAATCACCGTTGAAGGAATCAACAAAGGTGTTGTCTAATGTCATTAATCCAGCCCATGACCAAGTGAATGGCAAACCTCCAACTACCATCCAAGCGTTTTGACTGCCAAACACACAGTTTTTGATGTCTGTGCTATCAACACCTGCTAAATCCAAGTTGTGGTTAAACTTGATTATGTTGTTGATGATTGCTGGGGTCGCTACACCTTTACCGTCAAAAGGGCCACCGATGCCTGGCTTTGCCTGGTCAAATATACCAATGTTGTTTTCAACGATTGTGTTGTTCATGATTCGAGGGAAAAAGTGTGGGTATGTTTGCGAATCGTGCTCCCAAATAGCAACCATTCGGATACCTATGTCATTATCAGCAATAACACAGTTTGAAATTGTTGGACCAACTGGGTTGAATTCACTTTCCATGTTAACTGCCCATGAACCTCTTCGAAGCGACACTCCGTCGAGGTATGTTTCATTAAAAACTCCGTACATGCCATAGAACCAAATGAGATCGGAACCATAATTTTCTCCATCGAGAACCGTATTCATCGCACTTGTCCCTTGCACAGAAACATCTTCATACATATAGATTGGAAAATATTCTCCATTTGTACTTTGCGAGTACGTTCCAGGTAGAAGGACAACAACAGCTGGAGTGTCTATACTTGCAGTCCAAATTGCCTCTTGAATAGTGAGTTTTGGTTCTTTCAGCGTTCCTGGATTTGAATCATCACCAATAGACGTGTCCGGACTGACGTAGATCGTATTGCAAAGTAGCGAGGGATCGCTAGGGTCAATTCCACCGCCGATTGGGGTAGGGTCTGCAACTGCTGTTACTGCTGTTGCTAAGAGGGATAAGATTGCTGTTTGAGTTGTTTTTGAGAGTTTCATGTGAGGGCTCCTTATTGCATACTTCTTTGATGTGGCTTAACGCACGCTGCGCTTCTGCCACAGTTACATGCGAAACCAACCACACATTCCCGCAATCAAATAACAACAATAATGTTACCCCCGTAAAGGGTTATTAAATACCGATGGCTTGGTGTAGCGGGACAACAATGTCGGGCACGACTCGATGTTCCGCTATGTGTTCGATATGCCCAGCAAGGCGGCTGAATGTCTCTTCTAATTCTTCAATTGCTTGGATTGGACCATTCTTACGAACCGTTAAAAAGACCGAAATCGGTTCGTCTTGAAAAACCTGTGTCGCCGTCTCTGATGCTGATGTGCGAGTCTTTACTTCAACAAATGCTTGCAAATCACACGCTTCGTTAAGTGCAAAACCAATTCTTGGTTGCACGTCAAGTAAGGGTTCCATTGATTCATCCGCTAGCGAAGCAAGGGGAGAGTTTACAAGTAAGGTTTGCATCACTACATTGTTTCGATTCTGCCTTGCAGAAAGATCAAAACCGTAGACAAGTTCTACAAATTCTACATGAAGCGGGGTCAGTGAAAGATAATATGGCGCAAGTTCTAGAACTAAGCGATGTAAACCGTAAGAGTCTTCAATGTGATTAGGGTTAACACTTCCAGAAGAGATTGATCGTGGTCGCAACCCAACCCATTTATACCGCCCCTCTACTTCGGTAGTTTCAAGAGCCAACTCCTCATCAAAAGGACGAATGCGCTCAAACTCAGGAATTTCGCGACGAATTCGTTCAAACAATTCAGAAGCCAATTCCTGTGTCTTGGGCAAATCAACGCTTAACGATATTTTTTGGTTGACATAAAAGTCGCTACACAATGTTGCAAAAGATTGCATTCTCTTAATGATACCAAACGACTAGCGTACGAGCGGTTGCCATCTCAAATAGGTTGCCGACCGCCAAAGCCACTCAAAAGGACCGAACCGGAATCTGCTTAGCCATAGCAAACTAAAGAAAATTTGAAAAGTCCAAATTGCTGCAACAAAATAAAGCAATTCTACTCGTTCAAACTGGCTAAACCATCCAAGCCCATGTCCATAGAAAATAGTAGTACAAATAATTGTCTGCCCAAGATAATTCGTTAACGCCATTTGCCCAGTTGCGGCGAGGGCTTTTCTTGCAAAAGTAAATAATCCAAGTTTACAAATAATCATGACAATACAAATCCAAGCAAAGGCAACGAAGACACCACCGACTAAATTCCAATTGCTATCTAAGAACCTCATAAGTGCAGGATCCCACCCGTGCTGTTGTTTGTACCAGACACCTATTGCAATCAGTGGAAAACCTATCAAAGCAGAAAGGAATGCTGTCCAACTATAAAAACCCACAGACCTTGATGCTGAGAGAATTTTCCATTTATACGCAGCCATGCCAACCATCATTAATCCTGCACAATGCCAGAACAAATAAAACGGAAAGATTATAAATTGCAACATAAGAACAGTAATTGCTCGGTGTGGTAACTGTCCGACCCAACTCCCTGTATAAGCAGCAATTTCGCCCTGCATCTCTGGAGAACTCAACAGCACTGAATCCTGCATCTTTAATACATCCTCTTCAGGCCAAAATTGCATGCTCCAGTAAATGAATAACATAAATCCAATCGGCACAAGAAACATGGCTACAAAACCAATAACGAATAAAACAATTGGTCTCCACTTGCGAATCAAGGCAATGAATATGCCACAGATTGCATACGCAACGAGGATGTCTCCATACCACAATAAATAAGCATGAAGCATTCCTATTACAAAGAGCCACCACATCCTGCTAAATTGTAATTTCCAAACCCTGTTTCCTTTTTCCTGTGCACGGTCCATAAAGATGCAAACACCTGCACCAAAAAGAATAGAAAAAATAGACATGAACTTCGTGTCTGCAACGTAATGTAATATAAGCCACGTCCACCAATCAGGCCCCGAAAGATCGCCATACACAGTAGGCAGTTCGTACGCGGTAGTTACCATCGAGAATGAGACGATGTTCATCAGCAAAATTCCGAGAACCGCTACCCCTCTTAGCACGTCAATTGAAACGACTCGTTCTTTAAGTGTTACAGGATTTGCGCATTGGTCATCCAATGTAGAACTGCCTCTGTATCTGATAAATCTTCTAATAAAAGTTCTGGTTCAGATGCCATAAGTGTATCACGGTTGTGGGAACCAGTACAGACAGCAATTACATTGCATCCAGCAGCTTTCCCGCTTGTTACGTCGTGCACAGTGTCACCAAGCAATATTACAGGGCAATCTTTTTTGTTTTGTCGTATTGCAACTGGAGGTAAATCGTCACGAACTTTTCCATCAGTTCCCCAAGCATTTGTTGTAAATATGTTTGAATCAAATCCTGCGGCTTCTACTTTCATCCTCCCAGTTTCTTCGTAGTTCCCCGTAACAAGACCAAGAGTGACCTGTTCCATCTTTTCAAGAGTATCAATAAGTTTCTTAACTCCAGGCAAAATTGTTACAACTACATTAGCAATATTCTTCCTAAGAACTTGGACATACTTAGTGCGAAACTCAGAATGCAACTCTTTCGTATTTTCGATTTCGTATTTTTTACAAACGTCGCCCCAGATTAGTGGATCTAGCCTTCCACCAATCGGTATACCTTCAAGAGATACTTGTTGGCTAAACATCTCTTCGCATGTTTCTTCAATTGAACGAACACCAACACCTTCCGAAGAAAGCATTGTTCCATCAATATCAAAAAGGATTTGCATTATGCACAGGTTGCAGCAACTGCTAATGCTACTTTCGCAGCAGCATCTTCCAAGTCAGTAGCCGTTTGCATTGTTATCAATTCAGTTTGAGCAGCAGTCAAAATGTCCCGAGCCACTTCAACATTTGTTCCTTCCAGACGAACTACTAATGGAACAGTAAACCCAACTTCTTTGGCAGCAGCAACGATAGCTTCAGCAATAACATCGCATTTCATGATGCCACCAAAAATATTTACAAGTACACCTTCTACCTTGTCATCCGACAAAATAATTTTGAACGCTTCTGTGACTGTTTCAAGTGTAGCTGCTCCTCCAACATCAAGGAAATTAGCTGGGTTCCCGCCGTGCAATTTAATAATGTCCATTGTTGCCATCGCAAGGCCTGCTCCATTAACGAGGCAACCGATATTGCCATCAAGGGCAATAAAATTCAACCCGAATTCAGAAGCTCGCAATTCAGCAGCATTTTCCTCGGCTGGATCGAACATCTCTTGTAATTCTGGATGGCGGAATAAAGCGTT
>CAZQGB010000060.1:0-5759 GCA_964592615.1 uncultured Isosphaeraceae bacterium
TTTAACGAATTACGATGTTGCGTGGACACCAAGTAGTAGAGCTGCGCCGTTGGCAATATCTGTGTAATGCAAACCGCACATTTTTAAAATTGATTCGGGGTTGCGACAGGATTTTGGAATTCGACGAACGTGAAGTTGTTCTACCGTGAAGGCATCTCCAGAAGCAGCGCAAGTGTCAGCAACTGCGGAGCCAAGCGAACCACCATAGTTGTCTTCAACAACAAAAACATTTCCGTTGTTTTCATTTGCTAAATCTAGTAGTCGATCCTCGTCAAATGGAAGACTGTATAGGTCAAGCAACGAGGCATCTATTCCCAACCGATCGAGTTCTTCGATTGCTTTGTTGCACTCGTGAATCATGTATCCCGCTGAAACAATTAGAACATCGCGACCCTGTGTGAGAACTTCCATTCCACCAAGTTCAAACTTTGTTGATTCGTCGTAAATCATTTCGACATCAGGTCTGAATGTGCGAAGATACGAACATCCGGTGTGTTCAGCCATGGCGAGTGTTAAGCCATACGCTGCCCATGCATCTGCTGGTTGTAACACATAACACCCAGGATTTCCGTGGTGATCCGTCATTGTTCCAAAACTTCTAAACCAAGCAATATCTGGTAATGACATTTGGCTTGGACCATCTGCTGCAAGTGAAATGCCGCTGTGTGAGCCAACAATTTTGATGTTTGCACCTGAGTTAATTGCCATTTCGATTTGGTCATACCCACGGGTTATAAACTTTGAAAATGTAGAGCAGAATGGAATTTTTCCTGCAGCACTTAAGCCCGCTCCAACTGAGTACATGTTTTGCTCAGCAATTTTGCATTCTACAAAACGGTCTTCAAGTTCTTCATCGTTCCCAAAAACATTACTAAATGTTGAGTTGCTTACATCTGCATCAACAGCCCATACGTTTTTGTTTCCGTGTCCAAGAGCTCGAAGCGCAACGCCATATGCTCGTCGCGTTGCCATTTTTCCTGATTGCAACACGGTTGACATGTCCCACTTTTCCATCGCTTCCTTGAACGACATGATTTCGTTTGAAGATGGAGTGGTTTGTTGAGTTGATTCTGGGGGTGAGGGTATTGCTATCGAAGCAGTTGCAAGGGAAGAGGTAAGTTGTATGCCTGTTTGACGAAGTTCTGCAATAACATCTTGAACCTGTTGTTTTGACGCTGGTTTGCCGTGCCAACTACCGCCCTGCATTGATGGGGCTCCCCAACCTTTGATCGTCTTTGCAACCACGGCCATTGGCTGGGTTCTTCCTTGAATATTGAATTGATCAAACGCCGCTTTTATTGCGTTTGGATCGTGCCCATCAATTGTTGCAACATCAAAACCAAACGCCTCAAGCTTATCAGCGAGTCGTTCTGGTGATTGTTGCTTGCTCACTGCACCTGCCTGGCCGTAGGAGTTGCAATTAAAAATTGGAAGCACATTTGTTAGGTTGTGGTCCATGATAAAGTCGAGCGCTTCGGTGATTTGGCCTTCTCTAGCTTCACCATCACCAATAATGCAATATGTTTTTCTTCCGGTGTTATCTGCTGTTGCTGCAAGACCAAGACCTGCAGCCACTGAAAGGCCTTGACCGAGAGAGCCTGTAGCAGCATCAAAAAAGGATATTCCTTCCTTGGGGTTGGGGTGACCATCTAGTGGAGAGTCTGCTTCTCGAAGTGTTTTGAGGTGGTCGGGATTCAGTTTGACTGGTTCACCATTCCAGTACACTGTTGCTCCAATGTCCGCCATCGCCGCATAAACAGCTGGTACCGCGTGTCCCTCTGAAAGTACAAGGCGATCAGCGGTTTTGCATTCAGGATTATCAGGAAGCCAACGCATTGTGCGATACATCAAGACTGCGACAAGATGACCAATGCTCATTGCGGATGTTGGGTGCCCACTGCCGGATTCGGCACACATTTCAAGCGATAGTGTGTCAAGAACAATTGCTCTGGCGTGAATAGCGTTTTCAAAAGACATCAATGGGTCCTTCCATTTTGGTGTTGGTCTGTGTGTGATTATGCGTGAAAACTGGCGTTTTCGTTGCAGTGATTGAAAGCGTGCAGTATTGCATGTTAGGACGATGTGAGCAATGTAAAAACATTGGAAAAACCTCAGGAACGAGAGATTCTCTCAATCACTTGGTACACTCAGCAATATGCCTTTGTTGGCATAGGTATAATTCGCCCAAGAGAGTAAAAAGAGACCAAGAATCATGGCAGTCAAACAAGCAACAAATATTAAAGCAATATGTAATCGAGATGCCCTTGTAGAGGCAATGTCCTTAGTAACAGGGGTCGTCGCGGGTCGCACCCCAACCCCATCACTCCAGTGTGTAAAAATTTCTGGGCAGGACGGCCTCCTAACACTCACTGCTACTGATGGAGAAGTTTCACTTGTTCTATCGATTGATCAGGTAGATCTTGAAGAATGTGGCGAAGTTCTAGTTCCAGCTGACAAGTTTTCACAGATTGCTCGATCTTGTGATGATTCCACCCTCACAATTGTTGGGGATGATGACAAGCTCAATGTTCGTTCTTCAGATTCAAGATTCAAGGTTTTTGGATTCCCAATTTCAGAGGCCCCCCAAGTTAGAACATTTGAAGATGTTGAACCAGATTTTTCCATTGATGGCTCTTCATTCAGGGGTCTCATGGAACGAACCGTATTTGCAGCAGCTACCGACCACAGTAGATATGCAATCAATGGTGTCCATATAGATTTACGAGACTCAACAATTCGACTCGTTGCAACAAATGGTCATCGCCTCGCACTTTCAACAGGTCCTTGCGACAGCAACTGTGAAAAGGTTGATTGCATTGTTCCTACCAAAGCCATGACTTTACTTAAGCGATTGTTACACGATGACAACGGAATCGTTTCGGTGAAAATTAACGATGGTCAAATTATTTTCCACATTGATAATGAGTGTGGCTGCACTTCAACACTCACAAGTAATTTGGTTGAGGGTACCTTCCCTCCCTTTGAAGATGTTATTCCAAAAGATCTTGATCGCAAAGCTGTAATCAACAAAGAGGCATTGCACCGAGCTGTTCGTCGTGCACACTTAATGACGAACGAAGAGTCTCGTGGGGTACGCTTAATTTTTGACAATGAAACATTGCAAATTACCAGTCGCGCTCCCGAAACTGGGGAGGCAGAGGTGGAAGTCGCGATTGAATCTTTTACCGGAGACAAACTCGAAATTGCGTTTAATCCTGTATACCTTATGGATGCATTAAAGGTTATTACTGCTAACGATGTCACTATCGAATTAAAGAAAAGCGAGAAGCCGGGCTTGATTCGAAGCGGCAACAACTTCGTCTACATCATTATGCCTGTCAGTTTGCAATAATTAGCCAGCAGCGAATTTGGTTCTAAAGTAGTCTGAGACTGTTTATCGTCGACCACCCAAAGGTCCACGACGACCTCCACGCCCAGATTTGCCTTCTTCTTTATATTTAACCGAACAACCCCATGGTTGCACATGGCTTGGTGATACTTTTTCGCCCGCTTCAAGTTGAGTAACAGCCCGCAAAACATGTGTTTCTGCTTTATCTCCTTCTTTTCCTCGGCGGTCGTCACTTAACGCTCCCTGATACACCAAAACACCCTCAGTATCAATAACAAACATGTGTGGTGTTGTTCTTGCACCATAGGCTTGCCCTACAGCACCATCGTAATCCATCAACATTGGAACTTTAGTTTCTAGTTTTAGTTCCTCCAAAAACTCCGCACCACCTTTGAGAATTTCTTCTTCTGGTTTGTTCGATGTCGAGTTAATTGCAAGATAAACCACGTCTGTTTTCTGTTCGTTCAAACTTGATATAAGTTTTGGAATAAGTCCAGAGCCCCATGTTCTTTTGCAAAACGGGCATGTTTCATTGAACCATTCAAGAACAACTATTTTGCCTTCGTAATCAGAAAGTTTGTGAGTTTTCCCAAATTGATCTTGTAATTCAAATGCTGGGGCTTCTTCACCAACTTCCGCAATGATTTTCTCTTTTGCGTCATCTGGTTTTTCTCTGGGTACGGGTGGTCGTGTGCCAATTGGTTGCGCCATGCTTAGAGAGCAGAGCGCAGTGATGATTGAAAATGCAACGATTTGTTTTAACATGAGAAACTCCTCTTACTTGTATGTGTTTGAATCAACTGCAAAATGAACAACGTAAGACGGATCGTCGCTCTTGCGACCAAACAGTAAAATACCTTCAATAATTATTGTTTCCTCTTTTAATGATTCAAAATCAAGGAAAACAGGAACAGGAAGTCGAAACACACCGCCGTTCACAACCAGCTGTTCGGGAATGCCAAACTGGATCCCTTTTTGCTCAACACCCAAAAACCGAATTGGTCGCATTTTTGTTTCTCCAGAAATGTGAAGCGTATTCCCAACAAGCGCACTCGCTCCTCCTTCTAAATCGTCAAGTGGACGAGGTAGTGCAGCAGACCATTGTGAAAGGCGAAGGTCCTTGTGTAGTGGACCCTGGTGCATGGCGTTCGTTGATAGGGTAAGCGTGTTTTCTTGTTCTCCCATCACGCACGTTTTTTTACATGCCAGCCACGAAGTAGTTATTTCAAAATCAACCTGTCCATCATGTAGTGTGTTTGGTGCAGTTACAGGAATAAAAATAGCGGCTGGTTTATCGTACCCATACGTCTGTCCTTCTTCTCCATGAAACACTGTTGGTCTTGGAAAGATTGGGTCTCCAATAACAAAACCGTCTGGAACACTCATTTGTATTACTGTTGGGGCTCCACTCGCACCCGGATTTTTCCAGTATACGTGCCAGCCAGCGTCAGGAGTAATGTAGACAATCACATGAAATGTTTGTGAGGTTCCAACCCACCCAACATCTGTACGAACCTCCACAGTTGCATGTCCTTTTTCTTTGCCCGCAATACTGGTTGGCGTCGGCGTGGTGGGTGGTGGAATGTGTGGCGGTGCTCCTGGCTGTACACCTGAAGTAGTATGGAGGGACAACCCAGCCACAAGGAGAATTGTGAGTGTGTGTATGGCTGCATAAAACATATTGAAATCTCCTTCTACTTCAAACGACAATGATTTCGCAGGTCGTGTATTCTGCTGTGTATGGTAAATACATCGCGTTTCTTTGTATTGTGTCTTGTTGGATTTCTTTGTGGTTGCAACAGTGGCATCAGTGATAAAAATCTAACATTTATCACCCCAAGAGAGGCGGTAACACTAATGCAAGAAGGCAAAAGTAACCTTCTTGGGATTAAAACCGTGAAAATTGTTGATTCAAGACAGGTGTGGGATTTCGACAAATCTCACATCAAGGGGTCCATAAACATCCCATTTGGGTGGTTGCGTCTACTTTCGGGAGAATTGGAGGATGTTACTACCATCATCGTGTCTGGGGAAACATACAACGATTATGTTTCCATTGCCATGAGTAAAGAATTGATTTCGATGGGATTTACTGATGTCAGAACCCTCCGAGGAGGTCTTGTGGGGTGGGGTGACGCTGGCGAATCAATAGAAACCAATGAATAATCACTTTTTTTCTTGCCCTTATCACCTCTGAGTAGTACTCTGAGGTTACCTCTGAGGTAACCTCTGCGTCGTCCTCAGAGGTAGCCTGGTGCTTATCGGACTAAAACGCAACCGAAGTGGCACCAGGTACGAATATGAGTTGTCTGATGCCGACAAATAGAGACTCAAATGAAATTTGTCCATGATTAGTGGGCTTGTAGGAGAGATAAATAATGGTTTCAAGAATACTACTGACAACTTCAAT
>CAZQGB010000061.1:0-5515 GCA_964592615.1 uncultured Isosphaeraceae bacterium
CCGCTTGCATTGCAACTCCGCGAACTAATCTATTTTGCAAAGCATTTGCCATGTCTGAAGTGAAGTTTGGAAGTCGACCCATAAGACGTGATTCATTTAGTTGATCGGATGCCTCGTTAATCATTCGCTCGGTACAGATTCCGTTTGGTAGAACAAGAATGATTGGAACGTAATCCCGAACATCCTGCACAGATTGCATGTGTCCACGGGATGATAGATTTTCAAGGTACTGAATAATTTCTAACGTAAACTCACCGAGTTGGTCTGGCGTACAGCACAAAAATAAAAGTTCGGGAAGTGCGCCACGAGAATCAGCGTCAAGAGGATTTGTAAAAACACGGTCTTGAATGTCAACCGCACGCATGACATCGCCATCAAGATAACGAAGGATGCCATTTTTATGAAGTATTTCGGTGCTTTTACTTCCACTGCGTCCAACAAAACAATCTGCGTTTGCATGCAAATAGAAAGCAACGCCAAGCGCACTAGGCGGATGAATGCCAAGTTTGTCAGAGGCAAGCATTTAGATTGTTTTCCTTACTTCAATCATGGTATGACAATCGAGCGTAGTGATTTTCCTTCTTTCATTACATCGAATGCACCTTGAATATCATCAAGAGCGAAACGGTGTGTTACGATTTTTTGCAAATCAATTTGACCGTTTTCGACCATCTTGATTAGTGGAACATATTCTCCGGGAGGGCAACCAAGTGATCCCGTTATTTCCATTTCTTTGAACATGATTTTGCCAGCAACGATGTTGATTTTTTCGTGCGTGTATCCAACAACACAAAGCCGTCCACCGATTCTGCAACATTCAAAGGCCTCTTCAATGGTTCGAGGATTGCCAATGACTTCGATTGCTATGTCAGCCCCGCCACCTGTCATCTTTTTCACTTCTTTAGAAACACGTTCAACATCACCTGCGTTAATTGTGTGAGTCGCACCAAACTCTTTTGCCCACTTTAATTTTTCATCATTCATATCAACTGCGATGACTGTTGCGCCGCAGGCGTTTGCAATTTGAACAGCGTTGATTCCAACACCTCCACAACCGTAAATAACCACCGTATCTCCGGGGCGAACTTTTGCACGGTTTTTTACTGCGTGAAATGGTGTTGAAAGAGCGTCAGCGATAATGGATGCCTCTTCTAGCGGAATGCAATCTGCAAGAGGAAGAACGTCCTTTGCATCAACCGCAACGTACTCTGCATACGCACCATCGAAGTGGTTGCCAAGCATTTTCATATCGCTGCAAATATTTTCACGCCCACTTCGGCAATAACTGCAACGCCCGCAAGTCAAAACAGCGGGAATAAGAACGCGCTGACCTTCTGCGAGATGCTTTACATTTGACCCAGCTTTTTCAATAACACCCGATGCCTCATGTCCAAGCACAATTGGTGGCGCTTTGAATGTTGGGATGCCGTGTTCAATATAGTGAAGGTCGGTATGGCATGCTCCGCACGCTGCAACCTTGACCAAAATATCGTTTTCGCCAATCTCGGGTACAGGAATATCCTCGATGAGCATTCCCTTTTCTGTGCCGTGAAATACTGCTGCTTTCATTTTCTTTCCTTTAAGAATGCGACCAATTCGCTTCGCGTTTTTCTAAAAATGCTGCAATGCCCTCGTGGGCATCTGCAAGTTTCATAAGTTCTTCCATGTATATTTTCTCTGCTTCGTCAAGGCGAGACATGACTTCTGACCTGTCAGCAACTGTGCAGGCCTTTTTTGCCATTTTGATAACTGGACGAGACAAACCAAGCAAGTTGGACAAATATGTTTCAACATTTTCATCAAATGATTCAACCTCGTAAACATGACTTACCAAACCAATTCGGTGTGCTTCATCTGCTTTGATGGTGTCGCCGCAAACAACAAGTTCGATTGCTTTGCGAGTTCCAATTTGCAGTGGCAACATTGCTGCTGCTACTGGCGGGAAGACGCCAACCTTTACTTCGGGTTGCCCAAACTTTGATTTAGCTGATGCAAGAACAATGTCACAGAAGCAAGCAAGTTCCATACCGCCGCCAAGAGCTGCGCCATTGACTGCAGCGATTGAGAGTGCATCACTTGAAGCAAGGCGTCTAAAGATGCCATGAAATTGTTTCACCATTTCATCTACTTTGTCTTCTGCGTGATCGCTGACATCAACGCCTGCGCAAAATGCCTTGTTCACTGCGTTGAACACTATGACAGCAACATCCTGCGACATTATTTCATCGAGTGCTGCGTTTATTTCGGTCATCATAGGAATGTCAAGAACATTCACAGGTGCATTGTTGAGCGTAATTGTTGCTATGCCGTCTTGCACACCGCATTGAATAAATTGGTAGGTTGTTGTTGTCATCAGATGTACTGACCTCCGTCTACTTTGATTACTTCGCCAGTAATGAATCGAGCACGCTCGCTACATAAGAATGCAACTGCGCCCGCAACGTCTTCTACTGTGCCAATGCGACCGAGTAAAATTTCACTTAATGCCGCTACTCTTTGCCCATCGGACATGCCATCGAGAATTTTGGTTTCAATCATTCCGGGTGCTATTGCGTTTACGGTAACGTTAAACTTAGCGGTTTCTTTAGCAAGAGTTTTTGTTAAACCAATAACACCTGCTTTTGCTGCTGAATAATTTGATTGACCAAACTTTCCACGCAAGCCATTAATAGAAGCGATGTTGACAATCGATCCCTTGTTTGCTTCTCGCATAAAAGGAATCGCCGCCCTGCAACAATTGAAAACGCCTGTTAGATTGACATCGATAACTTGTTGCCATTCTTCGTCGCTCATTTTCCAACTTACGTTGTCGCGAACGACTCCGGCATTGTTCACCAGTGCATCTAACCCACCTTGCGCAAACTCAGAAATTGCTGCATTTACTTGCGCCGAATCAGAAACATCTACAGCACGACCCCACACTTGTTGTGACTCGTCAAGATTCACATCAAGAACACCAACCTCATAACCATCGCTCACAAGCATTGAAACAATGCCAAGACCAATGCCACTGCATCCCCCTGTCACTATTACGCGAGGTGCTGCCATAAACGTTCCTACCCTATCTTACGCATTTGCTGGTACTGCTAATGTAGCACCACATTTGCCGCAAAATTCAAACGAACTCGGTATACCTTTAGCACCACAATCGCCACACTCTTGTGAGTATGGTCCCCAAAGGAACTCACTTGAGCCATTTGGGTCTGCCGCCAAGTCGCGCATACCAACGTAGTCCGCCTTACGTTTTTCAACAAATGCGGTCATGCCTTCGTATGGTTCTAAACTTGTGTAGTGCACACTGAGCCAATCGCGTGCGTGTCCAACTGTTGAGTGCCAAGCGAGGTCTTTCCAGAAGTTAACTTGCGTTTTTGTGTAGCGAGTACATTCAAAGAATTTATTGATAATGATGTTGCAAAGTTCAGCAACTGCTTCATCAAGAAGTGAAAGGTCAAGTGAGTATCCGTCCTTGCCCTTCTTTGCTGCATTGATTTGTTCTTGGGTTGCCCGAGTTTTAAATGGAGAGTCCCACTGATCAGTATTCCACTCTGCAAGGTATTTCCTTCCATCTGTGAACGTTGTGACCCAGTTACCATCTGCATCTTTGACTGTTGGCACAACCATATTCACTAGACCCATGCCAAGGGATGTCCAAGATGGATATCTTTGGTTAAGCATCAAGATGCCTCTGGCACTTCGATCGCCCACTGTAACTGGAAGCCACTGTGTTGAACCACCGCAGGCAACGGAACCAACGTTCGTTCCGACTTGCGCGATAAACGCATGTTCACCCATAACACCAAGGTCACAAGCAAGTTGACTTTCGTTTCCACCACCAACAGCCATTCCATTTAGGCGAGCAATAACTGGCTTGGAGCAATTCAAGATTGATTCGATGTACGCCTTGAAGCAGCACATATATTTCCAGTAGTCACGCGGGCGTTGAGTGTAACTTGATTGATATTCTTTGACATCACCGCCAGTACAGAATGATGAATCGCCAACACCTGTAAAGACAACTACTGCGATTGCATCGTCCCAAGAAGCATCTTTGAACGCCGCTTCAAGATCTTGCAAAGCAGGTGTGCTGTAAGCGTTGTAATTAAATGGACGATTAATTGTGATGTACGCAATGCGCCCATCCTTCTTATACGTCACTTCTTCGAAGCCGAAATCATCGGCACACTGTGAAGGGAAAAAACTCATTGTAAAACTCCTCTTGTCTTAGACCTATATATAGTACACTTGAGAGTGGGTGGACATTACGATACAAACACCCGAACGGGCGTTCGACAATTATAGCACGATTTTTGCTATTTTCCTCTGTCAATTTCCCTTTTTTGCGGTATTATTATAGAACTAATAAGCGATATCACGCTCAAAACCGTGCTTTTTTGCGCTATAACGACGATTTGACAGGTACCCCATGGGCACAACCATTCCCGAACAACCGTTCGCCTCGCGGACTCAAGATGACCGAAGTGCTGCCCATAACAGCAGTTACAACGAACGCAATGATGCCATCCTTAAAGCGGCAACTATGCTTATCGCCCGTGATGGGTATGAAAAGGCCTCAATAAGGGCTGTCGCGGCCGAAGCTGGCGTTAGTCCAGCGTCGATGTACCACTATTTTGATGGAAAAGAAGCAATGCTCTTTACCATCCTTTTTAGAGCATTTTCTGGCTTAGAATCAAATTTGCGGATGAAAACGCATCTCATTGAAGATCCGCTTGAACAAATGCGGATTATGATCGCAGAACATGTCATGTTTTTTGCAAACGACATGGATGGTCTTAAACTCTGTTCTCACGAACTTGATTCTATGACTGGCAAGGCATACGAAGAGTTGCACCGTATCCGCCGTTCCTACTACCATCACACTCGCGAAATCGTAAACAACCTTATAAAAAAATATAACCTCAAGGTCTGTGATCCTCACGTTGCAACAATGTCACTCTTTAGTGGACTGAATTGGCTGTACCGATGGTACGATCCACATACATCGAGTCGATCCCCTGCTGTCTTAGGTAAACTGTTCTTTGAACAGTTTATAGGCGGGCTTACTGGCAGCGAATTATTGCAGCAGGACAACGGAGAAGAAACATGATTGGAACGTGCCTTGGCGGATTTACCGTCTACAAACCAGCAACATTAGATGACGCATTTGCAATTCTCATTGAACATGCTGAAGATGCAGCAGTCATTGCAGGCGGTACCGACCTTCTAGTTGACCTTCGAGTGCAGCGAAGGAATGAACATCATCTTGTCTCACTTGCAAACATAACTGAACTTCGAGGAATAACAGAAACAGATAACGGCGTTTCAATTGGCTCCGCAACAACTCTAAATGACTTGTTGCAATCAGATGTCATTCAACAAAACTATCCAGCAATCATCGAAGCCGCTGAAGTTATGGGGTCAAACCAGATTCGTAACACCGGAACAATCGGCGGGAACATTGCTAGCGCTGTTCCTTCGGCTGATTTGCCGCCGGTTCTTCTTGTTCTTGGCGCAGAAG
>CAZQGB010000062.1:0-5228 GCA_964592615.1 uncultured Isosphaeraceae bacterium
CAGAAGGAAAAGCGTCATGCCACAGTGATGTTTCGGATGCAGAAACCGCAAAAGCTATGCAAGAAACAGCTTAAGGCAAACCGTGTGAACACATATATCGGTGAACCGGCATAAAGCGTTCAAGTAGAGGGTATGTGTGCGGGCTTTGTTTTTGATGTAATTCTTTTTGTGAAAACAAATAGCGATGGGTGCCAACAATTTCTTCTACCGCATCAACATCGAGCTTACGGTCTGGTAAAAAGCCAAGTAACTTTCGGTAATTATCTTCCAAAATAAAAGTGTGTGGAAAATTGTCTTTGACGTGATAAAAAGCATAGAAACGATTTCGTGGTGTTATTGCTTCTTCGCTAATCCAGTTAACCTCGCCATAAAGTTTTTCTTTGTAATCAACCCTACCCGTGGTGTCCCTGTCGTAAGGACCAGCGTACATGATTACCCTGACAACTTTATGATCTCTTGCGATGAATGCCGCATTGCCCGCACCTTGCGAATGACCCGAAACAATTATGTTTTCCCATCGTGGATTTCCCGATTCATCAAGCCACTTTCGCCAATCCATTTCAGGGTGCTGTTCGTCAAGTTCAACTAACAGTAAGCGAAGCAACCCAACAACCGATTCATCGTATGAACATTCAACTTCATCCGAAGTGTCATCGCCGTAAATTCGTTCCATGCGAACCTTTTCCATGCAATCGGAATCTTTTGAAGTCCAGCATTTGTCGCTGACCGACCCCTCGTTTTGATACGCAAGCCCAATGGCTCGTAAGCCCACTTCCGCAGTTGACTTAAGCACCCACTCGCTTCGTACTTCAGGCAATTGGCCAGAGCCGGGCATAAACAAGTACAAATACTCAGAATTAGGTTTCTCGCCATTCCACATCACCCAGTGGTCGCCATAGATTTCATGAACTAGCCAACTGTCTCCTTTTGGAGCAACAAATCCAGCAGTTAAAACGACTGAAATAATACAAAATTTAAACATGTTTTTCTCCATCTAAAACCACATGCGAAAAATGTGTTTTATTTCCGCAATAATAAGACAATTAGGTATTGAAAAATGTCCACAAAAAGCCGATTCTATGGGGATATGGAGAAGCAACAAACAAGAATAGACGCACCTGCTGAGTGGCGCTCCGCTCTGACAGGAATTTCAAGCGGTTTTTTGCTCTACGAGACCGTGACTGGTCTTGCGATTATGCTTCTTCCGTTCTCTCCGTTTAATCAATTCAACGTTCTATTGCATACCGCACTTGGTATTGCAATGATTGTTCCAGTGATTTGGTATTGCATCCGCCACTGGCTAGTTCGCCGAAAGGGAAATCTAAGCCACTACCAATTGCTCGGATATGTTTCAGTTGCACTATTACTAGCATGCATAGTGAGTGGTGTTGTTCTGACATGGCAGGGAATTGTTGGACCCGTGATTAGTGCAACTTGGGACACAGTTCATCTAGTAACTGGTTTCGCCATGGCGGTCTTTATCATCATACACATCATTTCGGTTGTTATTCGAAAGGTTAATAAAGACGATGCGAAGAAAACACTTGCAGTTGCCAGAAGCCGATTTTATCAGTGGTCGGTCGGGGTTACCGCTCTGTTTCTTGCAGTTGCTTGGGTGTGGTCAACAATCTACTCCGACCCACCAACCGTGAGCGCTTTTGCGGATGAGTACAACTGGAAATATGGTGAAGACCGACCCTTTGCACCATCCCTTGCAAGAACAGACACAACCGCTTGGCAAAACGATGTTCGCAATCAAGTCCTTGCATTAATTGAACCAGAGAAGCACCAACTCTTTAACGATACCTTTGAAGAAGCAAAAAAAGAGCCAGTTGGTCTTTTTGCTCATATTCGTACTGCAGCAAAAGCAGTGAATGTAGACGAAGCAACAAATAAAGAGATTGACAAAATAATTGCTGAAGGTGCAAACTGGATGCAACACAACGGAGCAATCGACCCAAAACTTTTGACGGGCTCAGACCGTTGCGGTACAAGCGGTTGCCACACGCAAATTTACGAAGAGTGGCTACCAAGCGCACACAGGTATTCGTCACTTGACAAAATGTTCCAAGACGTTCAAACGTTAATGGTTAACGAAACATCACCAGAACACACACGTTATTGTGGTGGATGTCACGACCCAATTTCACTTTTTGCTGGAGCAAAAAATAGCAGTAACAACACTGTTGGTGTTGAAGAAGGAATCGACGAAGGTACTTCTTGTTTGGTCTGTCACAACATCGTCCAAACAGATATTCAAGGAAATGCTGATTACACACTTCAGCCACAAGAGAGGTATGTATATGAACTTGATGATGGAGAGACGGCGAAGTTTGTGAGCGATTTTTTGATTCGCACCTATCCAAAACACCATGTTTCTTCGTACTCCAGACCGCTTTACAAAACCCCAGAGTTTTGTGCCGCTTGCCACAAACAATATCTTGACAAGGAAGTAAACACCGACATTGGCAAAGTCCAAGGTCAGAACCAATACGACAGTTGGAAAAACTCTCGCTGGTATCACGGTGATGAAAATCCACAAACACTTTCGTGTCGTGAATGTCACATGCCACTTACCGACTCTGATGACCCAGCTGCAGGAGACATGACCGATTACAACCGTTCGCTAGATGACGGAAAGCACAGAGTTCACAGCACTCTTGGTGCAAACCAATATATTCCACTGTTACAAGATTTAGAATTCGCAGAAGAACACACTGAGTTGATAGAACAATGGATGCGCGGCGAAATAGAAATTCCAGAAATTGAAGATAAGTGGACAACTGGCCCCGTTGTCCGTATGGATATCAAAGCCCCCGAAAGCGTTCAAGTTGGAGAACAAATTGATTTAAGAGTTATTTTAACGAACAACAAGACGGGTCACGATTACCCAACAGGTCCTCTTGATATGATTGAGAGTTGGGTTGAACTTGTTGTGACTGATAGCGACGGAAATGTTGTTTACAGCACAGGAAGTGTTGATGAAGAAACTGATCAAGTAACCGACTCACAGGTTGTTTTCAAAGCAGATGGTTTTGATCGCAAAGGTGAACTTATCGATAGGCATAATCTGTGGGATTTAGTAGGAGCAAGTTACAAACGATCTATGTATCCCGGCGTGACTGATACATTTGAAGAATCATTGCAATGCCCTTCAACGGCAAGAGGCCGCGTTACAGATAATGCAAGAGAATCACGACCAGGAAGCCGTTCTGATGATTTTGAGTTTGAGCCCGAATCTGTTGGCGAACTTAATGTTAAAGCAACTCTTTGGTACCGTAAGGCAAACCCAGCGTTTCTTGATCGTGTATATGGAACAGAGAACGATGTAAGATCGCCAATTTTTATGGTGTCCGAAGCAACCGCGACCATTAATGTGGTGGGTGAATGAGCAAAAAGCGTTTTAACAAACGCCATCAACTTATGTTGCGATGGAGTGTGGTGACTATCATCATCGCCATTGCCATTGCACTTTTGTTTGTGTGGAAAAATACGCGTGTCGATCCAATGGCGCGCAACGATGACGGAACAGTAAGCGGTTTAACGAGCGTGCTTGATAGAACGATTGACCCAGAGATGGTTACGTTTAGATTTGTTGCACACGATTTGAGTTTCCCTCATTTTTCTTCTGTTCGCAACTCTTTGTTACCTGAAGATATGGGAAGTGGTCTTGCGTGGGGGGATTATGACAACGACGGCAACGACGATTTGTTTGTAGTGAATTTTGCAGGAGGGGTGCTTGACAAAAATCCTAAAGGTGAATGTGTGTTGTTTCGAAATAATGGAGACGGCACTTTTCAGGATGTAAGTAAGGAAACCGGAACCGATATTGTTGTCTATGGCATGTCACCAACTTGGGCGGATTTTGACGGCGATGGCGACTTGGATTTGTACATTTCTTGTTATGGAGAGAATGTTTTGCTTCGCAATGATTCAAACAAGTTCGTTGATGTTTCACAAACCGCTGGTGTCAATAGTGACTTGTTTGGTGCCGGCGCTTCTTGGGCTGACTATGACCAAGATGGGGACCTAGATCTTTACGTAACGAATTACGTTGATTTTATATTTAACGAAAAGGACATTCATGAATCACAGCGACAATATGACGCCGAGGTTCCATTTACGTTAAACCCATCTTCCTATCCAGCGCAACCAAACTCACTTTACAGAAACAATGGCGACGGAACATTTACCGATGTTGCTAAAGAGTCGGGGGTAGATGACAAAGAGGGTCGTTCTCTTGGCGCAGCGTGGTTTGATTTTGAAGGAGATGGCGACTTGGATTTGTACGTTGCAAACGATGTCTCTAAAAACGGTGTATATCAAAACAACGGTGATGGAACTTTCACAGACATAGGCGCAATTTCGCTTGCCGCTGATTATCGCGGCGCGATGGGGCTAGCGGTTGGCGATGTGGATACTGATGGCGACGACGATTTACTTGTAACTCACTGGGTTGCGCAGGAAAATGCGTTGTATGAAAACATGCTCGGTGAATGGGGAGATGCCCAGCGTGTTTCTTTTATGGATACCGCCGAAGACCATGGTCTTGGACAAATTTCCTTGCACATGGTTGGGTGGGCAACGGGTCTTGTTGATTTAGATAATGACGGCTTGCTTGATTTGTGGGTAGTGAATGGGCACACACTTGAAGAAGAAAACAATCAAACACAGTTGCAAAAACAAGAGATGCAATTATTCAGACAAGTTGATGGCGAAGGATTTTATGAAATTGGTTCTCAAGCGTGCAGCGCATTAACCGAACCATTTGTTGGTCGTGGCGGTGCACATGCCGATTATGATTCTGACGGGGATATGGATATTGCTGTCTTAAAGTTTGGCGAAGGCATCTTGCTCCTTGAGAATAAATCCGAGTCCTCAGGCAGTTGGTTGCGAGTTCACCTTTCCCAAAGCCCACCAAATTCCCATGCTATCGGCGCTACGGTTTCAGTTCGTGTTGGCGACGAAACGAGAACGAAACAAGTTGGTATTGACGGAAGTTATCTTTCCCAGCACCAGATGGATGTGCAATTTGGGTTGGGTGACGCTGAGTTAGTCGATGAATTGAAGGTGACTTGGCCAGACGGAACAAAAACAGTACAAACAAATGTACCGGTTAATCAAAAAGTAACAATCGAAAAAAGTATTGGATAAGAACCGCCACAGAGACGCAGAGGAATACATTTTTGGTTTAGGAACCAAGAACCCAAATCTTATCTCCGCGCCTT
>CAZQGB010000063.1:0-4944 GCA_964592615.1 uncultured Isosphaeraceae bacterium
GAGGTGGTGGGTTTTATGACCGATACCTTGACCTTTCGCGACCACCGATTGTCATTGGAATTGCATTTGACCAGCAAATTCTTGAATGTGTCCAATGCGACACTCACGACCAACCGATGACTGCCGTAGTCACACCAACAAGAACTTTGCTCAATTAATTCCTCGAAGGAAATATTTTCACTCGATAATCGCTACAATCCTCAACATGGCATTACCAAGTCAAGGCGGAAATTCAAATCGAGGTGGAATGTATAGACGACACCGAGTACGCAGAAGTGCGACTTGGTTTATTGTCATTCTTATCGCCGCTGTTGGAACTTGGATATTGTGGCCAGATGGCAACTGGAGCGATTCAACCAATTCAACTAGTGAGAACCCACAAGTCGTTGAAGAGTCACCAGACAAGACTGTGGTTGCTCTTGAAGAACCAAATCCCACAATACCCGAAACCACTCCACTTCAGCCATTGTCTGTAGTTGTTGGAACACCTCCAAACTTTAATGAGGGCTTGCAGTCACTTGATCAAGGGAAGTTGAACAAGGCAAGAATGCAATTGTCAGCCACCCTGCAAAGCGGGGGGCTCACAGACACTGAGGAATCGCAACTTCGCGGCGTCTTGACAGATATTTCAGATTTGCTTGTTTTCTCACCAGAAATGACAAGCGATGACCCATATGCCATTGAATATATCATTCAGGGTGGAGATACACTCAGCGGAATTGTGAACAAGATGGGTCTTCAAGTTGATTGGCGGTTCATTCAGAGAATCAACGGCATTAGCCATGCGAGTAGTATTCGGCCTGGGCAAAGTCTAAAACTTATCTCTGGTCCATTTCATGCCATTGTTGACAAAGAGTCATATCGAATTGACCTGTTTCTTGGTGATGGAGATGAGCAAGTCTTTGTCCGATCGTATCGAGTAGGTCTTGGGGAGTTCAATTCAACCCCAACCGGACTATTTAAAGTTCGCCAGCATTCTAAACTTGTAAATCCCACATGGGTTAATCCTCGCACTAGAGCATTTTATTCTGCAGATAATCCAGAAAACCCAATTGGGGAACGATGGATTGGACTTCAGGGTGCTGAGGAGCGAACATATGATCTTGAGGGTCTTGGTATCCACGGCACAATTGAACCAGAGACAATTGGGACACAGTCCTCCATGGGCTGCATCCGAATGCATGCTGAAGATGTTGCTCAAGTCTATGAAATGCTCTCCGAAGGCGTTTCTACTATCGAAATTAGATAAAAATCACATCACTAGATGAGTTTGAAATCTACCCAGAAACGGCTCCGGGATTTTTTGGCTCAGAGCCAACTTGGCTCTGAGCCAAGTTGGCTCTGAGCCAAAAAAGGCGCCGAAAAAAAGGAAGTGCCCCAAACTCCTAAAATGCAAGTTGCAGTTGGGTTCTGAAGAGCCATTCAGCATTTTGATTGGGAGAAGGCCGCCACCCCACCATTTGGTTTGCCATTCCAGGTGGACTGTCTTGTCCGCCTTGCCCGGCACTAATTTCACCAAAACTCACCCCGAAATCGCTCGTGACCTTTAGACCCTGCCCATCTAAGTACCAATTCACTCCATTCGTAAGAATATGCACATCATTGTTCCCAAGAGAGTCCTGAATGACTCCACCGCTCGCATATCGAATGAAGTATTCGGTCGTGTCAGTCATGTATGTGCTTCCTTGAACCACATATCCAAGCCAATCACCGTTTGGTACGGATGAGGAGGGGTTCTTCTGATTGTGAAATGTCCCAGAAGCAAAAAATGTCATTCCATCAGAGTGAATGGAAATATCCGAGGTAATACCATATTGATCTTGCTTGGGGTTACCACGTCCAATACGCTCGCCATTCTGTCCATGTGCAGCAATTCCCCAAAGCACCCCTTGCTCGCTACCCACCGGCGATGTGAACTGATTAAACTGAGACCACGAACCTTCCAACAAAAATTCTGCTCTTGCTGTTACAGACCAATCAGTATCTTCTGCTAATGTCGCCCATGGAGGCGTTGGATTTGTTCCAGATATATTTACACCTCTAAGCGTCGGTGAACCACTTGAAGTTGCAAGGAAGACTCTCGTGCTGTCATTTGGATGCCATGTAAGTTCAAGCCCTTGAGACCGTGCCAAACCGAGTCGGTAATCTATCAATGAACGGTCTACAGCGAGTTGGTATTTATCTGACACAAGTGATTCTCTTGTAAAAGGCAGCATAAATACACCAACTTTTAGCGACCATTTCTCGTTTAATTTGAATTTGATCCAAGTATCCCACAACTTAGCAGAAATTCTTGTGTTTGGAAGAATTGCATTTGGATCCAAATAACCATACCCCGCTTGAATTAAGAAAGTTGTGTCTCGGTCAAAAATGTGCCCACTAAAACTCAAGCGCGTGCGGGTATTTTCAACACCACCTCGCCAACGGTCACCAGTATCACTTCGTAGGTAATTTTGCACAAACCGCTCTTGGAAAAGGCCACCAATTTTTAATTGAAATCGTCCATCACTGCTTGCAAGAAAGAACCCATCAGACCAACCACCCAGAAGACCATCGCCAATGAGTGAATTTCGAGAATCTGCATCAGAAAGAATGTCCTGCACGAGGGCTTTAATATCATCAGCACGTTTTTGAGAAAGCCAATCCAAATCCTTTGCTTTTAGTTCATCAAGAGTTTCCCGCATCTCATCCGTTTCAGATTGCACCTCATTGAGTTGCTGACGCATCTCATCTAGTTGTTGTTGGAAACTCGGGCTCTGGCTGAAACAATTCACAGAGATCACCGCGGTAACGAGTGATACCATTGCTGTTAGGTGCTGTTTCAAGTTGAAGTCACTGAATATCATTTCATTTCCTTAGAACATTAGTTGCAACTGAGTTCGAACGAGAACCTGATTTCTCCGACGAACATCTGTTATCCAGCCGGCTTGAGTATTTGCCATGAATCCAGAAACCTCTCCAAAACTAAACCCTAAATCTGCAGTAAATTTCAAATCTTGTCCATCCATATAGTGATTCATACCCACCGTCAATATTTGCAGGTGGTCTCCACCAGCTATCGCTTCTCTGTCTGGTCCACCAGATTCCCACCGAGCAAACAACTCTGTTTGGTTAGTAACATATGTGCTTCCTTGAGCAACAAAAGCGAGAAGGTTTAGTCTTGGCAGGGCGACAGATATATCAAGAACGCGTTCATAAATAACCGCACCAAAAAGTGACGCCCCATCGAACTGCATCACCATGTCTGCAGTCACACCCCAGAATATTCCTGGAGGAAATCCTCCCACCGGGACAGGGCTATTAGATTCTGTGTTCTGCCTATGACCAGCAACCCCAATAAGTACACCTCGTTCACTTCCTGGCGGGCTTGTAAATTGGTCGAACTGGTCCCATTCACCAAGAAGCTTCCATTCATGGCGCATCGTTACGGAGTACAACGTATCGCTTCCAAGAGCGGACAATGGTGGAGTTGGGTCCTCGCTTCCAAATATCAATCCTTGAAGCAATGCTGCTGAACCATTTGAAACTGTTAAGGAAAAATGCCGATCGTTTGATTTCCAGTCTAGTTCAACACCTTGTGATCTCTCCAATCCCATTCGGTATTCAACAAGGGATGGAAAAATTGCCATTTGGTAGGGCGACTTAATAATTGCTTCTTTTGTAAATGGAAGCATAAATTGACCCAGCTTAATTTTAGTTTCAGAATTTAATTGAAATGCAACCCATGCATCCCACATCCTTGGTGTCATTTGATTGGCGTTACTTGTGTGGTTATATGGATCATTTCTTCCCCAGCCAAGTTCAACTAAATATGTAAGGCCGCGGCCAAACGCGTGTCCATCAAAAGAGAGTTGTGTTCTAGATACTCCAAACCCGTATCTCCACTCATCATATTGTCCAAAACCAGAGGTTGCATCAGTTCCTTGCCATCTCGACATGAACTGCGTCTGCATGAGTCCACCGATGTTGAGACGAAATTGCCCATCAGCACTTGAGAGGTGAAAACCGTCTGACCAGCCCATCATGGAGCCATCGCCATACAGATTTACGCGTTGGCTAGCATCTGCGAGGACATCATTCACAAGTGACATCACGGAAGCCGCCCGTTGTTCATTGAGCCACGAATCGTTGTCGTATGAATCTCTCGCTTCATTGAGTTCGGTGCGAACAGCAGAGTTTGTCAACACCGCTTCATCAAGTGCCCGCTGCAGGTCTTGAAGTTGGGTTTGTATGTCCTTACTAGCAGGAACCCCCGAAACCCCTGAACTGTCTCCACTGGCTCCTTCCTGAGCACAGACCATAGGAACGCTTGCATGCACAGCGAGTGATGCAATTGCCATGGCAATCCATTGCTTTCGGCTTCGATCCATCCTTAGACCTTCTGTAGACCTTTCTTATACTACGTTATCCTAACATGTACTACGTACAGTGTACCTAATCGGCTTCTAAGCGACACATCCAGTAGAAATTGCCCTTTTAGGGAAATGGTCAGATCCGTTGGGTGGTGCAAAAAAACAGGCCGGCTCAAAGAGCCGGCCTGCGTTTGTGTCAATTACTTGACATTCAAATCAAGTTCTGATTAGAACATGAATTGAAGTTGAGTGCTCACTGTTGTTGTATCAAAATCACCAGCTGCGTGCTCATTGTCCCAATCAACTTGAATGGTCCACTTAGCATTTTGACCTGCCCAGTAGTTGTTCACACCGAGGGACCAAACTTCACCATCAAGATTTGTTGTACCAGAATCATCATCCTGATCCGCATATCGAACGTAGGCTTCCCAGTTATCATCAAGATCCATTGAGAATACAGCCTGTAGTTGATTTTCGTCACCAGTTGGCGTGTCATCATCAGCAAAGTTTGTCCAACCAATATATAGACTTGTGCCGCCCCATTGACAAAGTGCATCAGCAGTCCATGATGAATCGCCATCAGCGACTGTTG
>CAZQGB010000064.1:0-1118 GCA_964592615.1 uncultured Isosphaeraceae bacterium
GGCAACGTCTCCCTTGACATGGGCGGACATGAATATGAACTCAACGACTCAGTGGAATGGTCACTTGAAATTACAGGACAGACATCTGGACCTGCAAAAACATTGTCAATCGAGAATGGCGCACTGCGAGCACAAGCGGGTGTAATTGCGCCATCTATCGGCGCTTCGGGCATCTTCGATGTCTCAAACAACGGACTCGTCACATTCGAACGCGGTCTTACTATTGGTCGTGGCGGCAGCGCTGAAATGAATGTCAATGCTGGTGGGTATGTTCTTGCACGTGACCTTGCTATTGGTGACTCTGGTCAAGGGAGTGGTCGGCTAAACCTAAACGGTGGAACAATGGATGTCGTGTTCTTCTCTCTCATTGACAAAGGAACACTTGCACTTGACGGTGGAACGTTCTCAACGGGATATCTTGAAACGGTTGTTTTTAACGATGGTCTCATTGAAGGCGATGGACATCTTTATTCAGACGTCTTAAACTTCGGCGGTATTTTGCCAGGCGATGCGCTGACTGGTTCAGGCGAGCTTGTCATCTATGGCGATTATGAACAAGTTAGCGCAGTACAAGGGCTTGGCAGTAGTTCAGGCAAATTGAAAACGTTGCTTGGCTCGGTTGAACATTCCGAATTGGTTGTCATGGGTATGTCAACACTTGGTGGTGGCCTTGTTGTAGAAACAACAGGTGGTTACGAGCCAAACGACGGCGAAGAAATTCGAATTGTCTCTTGCGATGTTGTTGAAGGGCAGTTCGATGTTGCGTTTATGCCTGGGCTTCCCGATGGGAAATACATGAAACTTGGATATGGCAAACCAGCACTATTGGGTGGACTTGGTGGAATTGATATTGAAGTTGATGTGTTCTCAAACTTACTAGGATTCGAAGATCCAAACAGCGTTCCAATTGCAGGAGCACCAACTGCAATGACCGTGGATGATTTTGATGGTGATGGAAACGATGATGTTGCAATAACTCTTGCAGGAGTAGACGAAACGTCAGTTGGTAGCGTCCTTGTCATGCAAAGTGATGGTGCAGGTGGCTTCAACTCTTCGCAACAAATTACAGTAGGCGCAAACCCACAAGCAATCACTGCGGGTGATTTTGATAATGATGG
>CAZQGB010000064.1:1218-4924 GCA_964592615.1 uncultured Isosphaeraceae bacterium
TTACAGTAGGCGCAAACCCACAAGCAATCACTGCGGGTGATTTTGATAATGATGGACACCTCGATCTTGCAATTGCAAACTCAGGCGACGACAGCGTAAGCGTACTGGAAAATCTTGCTCTTGGTGATGGCACATACAACGCAGCGTGGGATTTTGGCGTTGGCCGCAATCCGCGAGATGTCGAAGCAGTTGACCTTAACGGTGATGGTGTGAAGGACTTAGCAGTTGTTGTTGCGGATGATGATGCAGTTGAAATGTGGTTGACAAGTGCTGGCGCTCGTTCCATTGCTTTTGGACTTGATACCATTGTCGCAGTTGGTGAATGGCCAAATGACATTGACCCAGGGGACGTGAACGATGACAAAGTCGTCAAGATGATCGTGTCGAATCTCGAAGATGGCTCAGCCACAGTTTTATCAAAGGGAGGAACCCCACTTATGGGTTCGTGGTCTACCACGACACTGGAAGTCGGCAATCAACCCATGAAAGTCAAAATGGAGGACTTAAACGCTGACGGTTTTGATGACGCAGTTGTCACCAATTATGGCGACAATACGGTGAGTATTTTGCTTGCAGATGGAGCGACTGATTTCTTGCCACAAGTTGCACTGCCGGTAGGCGATTCGCCGCTATCTTTGGCTGCGGTCGATTTTGATAACGATGGAGATCAAGATATCGCCCTCGTTGCCACAAATACTTCTGGTGATCGAGTTGTGCAAGTTCTTCGGAATGACTTGGACTTAACTGGCTTTGAAGATCTAATTTTTGCATCAGCAACCGAACTTGGTTCAGGTGAAAATCCAGCGATGGTCGACCATGGCGATATGGATGGTGATGGATTAATTGACTTGGTAACAGTAAGTGAAGCAAGTACATTCAGAGGTGAATCGAATTCAGTAATTGCAACACGTGAAAATACGCAAGAGAGTGTCAATACATGCGATGGCGATTTCAATAATGATGGCGAAGTAAAAATTCAGGACTTACTCATCATGATCGCTGCTTGGGGCGAATGCCAAGGTTGCAGTTCTGATTTAAACGCAGACAACATGGTAAATGTGCATGACCTTCTCATCTTGATTGCAAATTGGGGGCCTTGTACGTAAAGAGACAGAAGGATAGAGAGTGATTGTGCTATGCTGTCATTTGTAGCGACTTCTAGGATGACGCCTTATGACAAATAATGCACAACAAGTCAAGGAACTATTTGATGCAGTGATGGAATTGCCATCAGCAGAAAGAGAACCCTATCTTGATAAAGAATGTGGCAACGACGATGGTCTTCGAGCAGAAATTGAATCTCTTTTAGAACACCACTTTACACAAGCCAATACTGTTGTGGAAAAACGGCAGTTGGGTTCTGCCAATCTAGACTACAGCACGGGGGATATGATTGGCAAGTTCAAAATCATTAGCGTCCTTGGAGAGGGCGGTATGGGTATCGTCTATCTAGCCGAGCAAAACAAGCCTGTGAAACGCAGAGTTGCATTGAAAGTTATTAAGGCGGGCATGGACACTAAGCAAATCATTGCGCGCTTTGAAGCCGAAAGGCAAGCGCTTGCATTGATGAACCATCCCGGTATTTCAAAAGTATACGAAGCTGGAGCTACGGATGAAGGCAGGCCGTATTTTGTCCTTGAGTATATTAAGGGAATGCCAATTACTGAAGCATGTGACGAATACAAACTCGATACTGCAGAGCGTCTTCTGTTACTCGCGAAAGTTTGCGACGCAGTGCAACATGCCCACACTAAGGGCATTATTCATCGAGACTTGAAGCCAACCAATATTTTGGTATCAATTAGTGACAGAGATGTGCTTGAACCGAAAATTATTGACTTTGGTGTAGCAAAAGCTACTTCTCAACAACTCACTGACAAAACCCTAGTGACTCAAATTGGTCGCTTTGTTGGTACGCCTGCGTACATGTCGCCCGAGCAGGCTGATTTGAAATCATTAGACATCGATACTCGAACGGATGTGTATGCTTTGGGTGTAATTACCTACGAGGTTCTATCTGGGGTTCAGCCCTTTGACCCTCAAACACTCAGTAGCGCAGGTATCGAGAAGATGCGGGAGATTATTCGTTCTCAACCACCTCCTAGACCAAGTACTCAACTCTCGTCTCTTGACGCTGATGAAGCGAGGAAGATTGCAGATGCCCACAAAACACACGTGAAGGCACTCGCTGGTTTGTTACGCAAGGAGTTGGAGTGGATTCCATTGATGGCGCTGCGTAAACAACGTAGTGATCGATACGACTCTGCAAAGAGTATGGCGGATGATATTCGTAGATACTTAAAAGGCGATCCTCTTGAAGCTGGTCCCGAATCAGTATTGTATAAATTTCAAAAATCACTTAAACGCAACAAAGGTGCCTATGCTACATCAGTATTTGTATTGTTTGCGCTAGTTGTTGGGTTGGCTGTCGCAATAGTTGGCTGGAAAGAGGCAACCCTGCAACGGGCAGCGTCAGAGCAGGTGTTAGGACTTCTGTTACAAGAGTCAGGCAATACGCTCAATCCTACTCGGGATTCAATGAAGAGTATCCTTGATGAAAGAATTGTTCAATTAGAAACATTGCAAAATGAACTTGGAGATTCATCAACGTTAAGCCATGCCATTGGGCTTACTTATCAACATCTTGGTCGTTGGTATAAAACGAGCCCAAACATGTCGGAAGTACAAAAAGAGAATGCACTCAAGATGTACGCAGAAGCATTAACCATTGCTACAGGTCTGAAAGAATATCCAGAAGATACGGGTATTGTCTTGGTTCGTATTGGTGACTTGCACAAACTGATGGGTGAATACGACATTGCAATGCAATCGTATCACGATGCCATCGGGCACTTGCAAGGTGACTCAATCAAAAATCGAGAGTGGTTGTCTAAAGCTAAGAGTAATCTCTTTGATGTCTATGAAAAATCAAATCGCTTAGACGAAGCCTATTTGCTTGCTGAAGAATTCGTTGATAAAGCACGAGAAGATTTTAATACATCGCCTCAAGATTCCGCTACAGAAAGAAGATTGGCTAATCGATTGCAACGGCTTGCAAGTGTGCAGTCCAAGCAGTCTAACTTAATTGAAGCAGTTGAAACACAGCGTGAAGCGGTAGGGTTGTACGAAGCAATAGCGAAAAACAATCCCTCTTTAACGTACGAAATCGATTTAGCATGGGCACATTATTTTCTAGCGAAGTACCTAATTATGAATAGTCAAAATGATGCGGGGATTCTCAGTTTAGATAATGGACTGCTCATCTTAGAGGAGTGCATGTCTAGATATCCTAATTCACAAGATGTCACAAGGACTATGAAAGAGTATTCACGAGCGCGCAATAACTGGATTGAGCATCTCAATAAGTAAGGTTGCTTTGTCATGTTAATTAAACATCTGCAACTTAAATAAGTTACGATGATGACATGAGATATCTTCCATTCCTTCTGTTGTTTTTGGCAAGCTGCACTTCAAAACCACACGCAATTAATCACATGGTTTTTATTGAGTTGAACGATCCATCGCAAGCGACTGCTCTAATCGAAGATAGCAACGCACGACTTGCAACGATTCCAACCGTTAAGGATTACTTTTGCGGTACTCATGTTCCTGCAGGGAGAGATACCGTAAAAACTGATTACGATGTTGGTATTTATTTTGCGTTTGATTCACTAGATGACTATGAAGCGTACGTGAAACACCCAAG
>CAZQGB010000065.1:0-4848 GCA_964592615.1 uncultured Isosphaeraceae bacterium
AAGCAATCACCCTAACAAGCCCTCGAACGAAAGTTCGGGGCTTGTCCTTTTATGGAGCTTTCAAAGTCACTTTCACGGTGATATTTTTGCCTTCGCGTTGCACGGTAAAGTCAATCTCGTCTCCAGGGGCAGAATCTTTCAGCAACTCCATGAGTTTACGTCCACCTGTGAGTTCAATTTCATTCCAAGCAAGTAAGACATCGCCTGCTTGTAGTCCAGCATCTGAGGCGCTTGTGCCTTCACTCACGCCGGTAAGCAAAATGCCAGTTTCCAAGATTTCAGAATAGGACGGATGGATTCCAAGCCGGACAGGTGAGGGCATGCGGGTCGTTCGTCCTGCTCCACCTTTTGTGTTTGATGTGAAAGTAAGTTTGTTGACGTTGACGAGGCGTTTGGCAAAGTCGTATACAAGTTTCGTCACAATTGCACCTCCAGCCGGATTTGTTGTAAACGCTTCGTCTTGAGGTGTGTGATATTCAGGTGTCATTCCTGTGAAAAAGAATAATACTGGAATATCTTTCGCATAAAAATTTGTATGGTCCGATGGCCCGGTTCCTCCGGGAGTCAAACTAGCGGTAATTGTAGATGCTTCGATAACTTCTGGAACAAATACCTCAAACTCAATCGCAGTTCCTGTTCCAGAGATAGAGATGTTGTTATTGCTTAAATTCCCAACCATATCAAGGTTAATCATGGCGTTGATGGAATCAAGATCCATTGTTGGATCCTTAACAAAGTGTGCAGATCCGCGAAGTCCTGCTTCTTCGGCGTCGAAGAAAATGAAAAGGATGGATCGCAATGACTCGTCTTCTGTTGATTCATAATATTCAGAGAAAAGTCGAGCAAGGACAAGGTTAGCAGAAATACCTGACGCATTGTCATCTGCACCACGGTGCAGAACTCCAGGTGTTGAAGTACCGGTGTACCCGAATCCTACATGATCATAATGTGAACCAATGACGAGCCACTCGTCTGCGAGTTCGCCTCGACCTTGCAAGATTCCCCCGATGTTTTTCGCTAGTAAGGATGAGGTTTCGACTTCGATATTAATTATCGCTTTTTGATTGATTGGTGTGGTTGTGATTTCACCAGCGTCTGCTAATTGTTTCAACTGTGCAATAGATTGCTCAGATGGCAATGCAATGTTTGCAATCTGCTCAGTACATTGCACAATAGGTATGTTGGTTGAACCAAACCTGCTCGATCGTATTGTTTCGAGTCCACGCCTACCATCGCGACAATTTGGTGGGTTTACTAAGATGATGCCCGCCGCACCACGGTCAATGACAGCTTGCATTTTATTTTTGATATTTGAGTGTGGGCTGAATCTCCTGCTTGCCCATTGGCTTGCTCCATTCTCATCAAGTGGTTCATACCGAAGCATCAACGCAATTTGACCCGTCAAATCACTCTCATCATCAAAACTTGAATATCCGTTCTCGCCGGACTCAATTGCATAGCCAACAAAAGTAATTGGAGCAGTTATACTCCCAGAGCCACTGTTTCCTAGGACGACAAAATCTCGTTCTTCCATGACTGCCATATCATCAATAGCGAAAAACGCTTTCTTCACATTTGGAGCAGTGTTGTCAATATCAAATTCAAATGGTTGGTACCACGAAGTCTTGTGGTCAAAAGCAGGAATGAGAGCTATTTTTTCGAGATTCCATGTAATGTAATCACCTGCTAGTTTGCTACCTTCTGTTCCGGGTTCTCGACCACCTAACCAGGAATTCGAAAGAAGAGTGAGATGCTCAAAAAACTCCACTGCAAGTGGACCGGCGCTCTTGAAATAGGACTCGAGAGCGTCATCTTCAAGAGTACTTTCTGGATGAAATTGGCGAACGGAAAATGGGCCGTCTGCCACCGAGCCGCTAGGTGGTGCGTCTGTAGGAATTGAAAAAAGAAGAGCAGTAATAATGAGTCGTACCATGCATAAGAGTTTATACTTACAGCTCTCAAACAGCGAGCGTAAAAATGGATTACACCCAATTAAATACAACACAAAGAGAAGAAATGTATGCTGAGATTGGTATTGCATCAATCGATGAACTTTTTGATGTGATTCCTTCGGAAATTCAGTGCGTTGAAGGACTAGATTTGATGCCTGCTCTTAGTGAATTGGAATTACAACGGGCTTTGACAGAGATGGCATCCCACAATCACGGCGCGCACGATATGACATGTTTTATGGGGTGTGGCGCATACGACCATTTTTACCCAGCAATGATTGACCAACTCACAAACCGTGCTGAGTTTCTGACTTCATACACCCCTTACCAAGCGGAGGCGTCGCAAGGTTCATTGCAGTCGTTCTTCGAATTTCAAACACAAATTGCTCGGCTAACAGGTTTAGATATTGCAAATGCAAGTTTGTACGATGGGGCAACTGCGGTTGCTGAAGCAGCATTGCTTGCTATCAATTCAACTCGAAGAAAAGAAGTACTTGTTGCCTCAACCTTGCATCCTGAATATTTATCGGTGTTGCATACAGTACTTTCCGATTTAGATATCACAATTACAGTTCTAGAGTCAACAGAAGGCAAAATTGCACCATCTACAGTTGAAGCAAATATGTCAGATGAAGTTGCTGGAGTCATTGTGCAATCACCTAACATTTGGGGAGTAATTGAGGATTGGGATGGCTGTTTTTCAGAAGCGCATAAGACACCAAAAACCGCAGCAATCGCTGTATTCAACCCAATAGCATGCGGTGTATTGAAAACTCCCGGTGAGTGCAACGCAGACATTGCAGCTGGCGAGGGGCAACCCCTTGGTAACCCACTTAATCTTGGTGGTCCATATTTGGGGTTGCTTGCCGCAAAAGAAACCTACATTAGAAAAATGCCTGGACGACTTGTTGGAATGACGAACGATGAAGATGGACGCCGTGTTTTTTGTTTGACTTTGCAAACAAGGGAACAGCACATTCGTGGCGCAAAAGCAACGAGTAATGTTTGTACAAACCAAGGGCTTATGGCATTGCGTGCTTCCATATTTATGACAGCGCTTGGGAGTGATGGCATCAGAGAGATTGCATCGCAGTGTTGGAATAAGGCACACTATCTCGCACAAGAAATTACAAAACTTGATGGTTGGGAGCTGCTATTTCACTGGGAGTTCTTTAATGAATTCACCGTGAAGTGTCCTTGTGATGTCACAAAAGTAGTTGACTTTTGTAAATCGAGGGGCGTACTCTCTGGAGTTGCTGCTAATGGAAGGCGAATGCAAGGGTTATCACAAGGAAACGAACTAATTATCGCGGTGACCGAAAAACGAACAAAACATGAAATTGACACGCTCGTAGATTTGTTCGGGGAGATTGCACAGTGACGACGTTTGATGTTACGAAAAAGTATTCTCGAGGTGACCGTGCAACTGAGCCTTTGATTTTTGAGAAACAAGTTGATGATGTTGTTGGTGTTGATTTACCTCCACTGGATGTACCTGAGACCAAGATACCAACCATCATGCAGGGTGGGTGTAAGACCTTGCCAACATTCGGTCAACATGATGTGATGGCTCATTACACACACTTGTCAGATCGAAACTTTTCAGTTGATGGCAACTTTTATCCCCTTGGCTCATGCACGATGAAACATAACCCAAGAATTAATGAGTGGGGTTCTGCTCTTCCTGGCTTTGCTTGCTTGCATCCTCTGCAGGATGATGACACTATTCAAGGCGCACTTCGATTGTTGTATGAAACGCGAACGATGCTGGAAGAAATTTCTGGAATGCACGAAGTGTCCTTGCAACCAGCGGCAGGTGCACACGGCGAGTTTACCGCATTGAAAGTTATCCGCGCTTACTTTTCTGATCATGGTCAACCTGATCGTACGGTTGTGTTAGCTGCAGATACTGCACACGGAACAAACCCAGCTTCCTGCACGATGTGTGGCGCTTCAGTACAAACTGTTAGAACATCTAATGGTCAAACGGATTTGGATCATTTACAAGAAGTGATTGCAGATGTTGGAGCAGAACGCATCGCAGCATTTATGATTACAAATCCAAGTACTGCAGGATTATTTGACTCAAATATCAAGAAAATAGCTGATATTGTTCATTCAGCAGGCGCCAAACTTTATCTTGATGGAGCGAACATGAATGCGATGTTAGGTCGAGTTCGTCCGGGAGATTTTGGTGCGGATGCGATGCATTACAACACCCACAAAACATTTAGTACGCCTCACGGTGGGGGTGGACCGGGAAGCGGTCCGATTGCTGTAACCGAAGAACTTGCTTCGTACCTACCTGTCCCACAAGTGATGATGGCAGATGATGGAAGTTTTTATCTCGACCGCGACAGAGATAAAACAATTGGAAAAGTCCGTTCATTCATTGGTCAGTTTGGAGTTCTCGTACGTTGCTGGGCGTATATTTCAGCATGTGGTCCCAATGGTTTGAGAAATGTTTCGGAGACAGCTGTTCTCAATGCAAATTACATTGCAGCAAAATTATGTGAACGGTATGCCATGCCATTCTTTGACCCACATAATAGTAAATATTGCGCACATGAATTTGTAACAGTTCCGCAACAGTTGCTCGACAAAGGAGTGACATTGATAGACATCGCAAAACGAATGATTGATTACGGTGTGCACCCGCCAACTATGCATTGGCCAATTCACGATTGTTTTATGGTAGAGCCGACTGAAACGGAATCGAAATTTGCGTTGGATAGTTATGTTGAAGTACTTTTGCAGATTGCAGATGAAATTGATTCTGATATCGAACTCGTAAAACAATCACCATTAGAATCTGATATTGCTCGCGCCGACGAAGTTGCAGCCGCCCGAAAACCAATAATCGCTTACCCAAAATAAACTATCCCGCGGGTCGTTT
>CAZQGB010000066.1:0-4744 GCA_964592615.1 uncultured Isosphaeraceae bacterium
GGTCTTCGCTCAATCATGGACTGTATTGAAAAAAGATTTGGCGAGTAAACGTCCGAATTTCAGTTATTCGAATTTCACATATTCACAACTGATGACACAATACGGGGATACGTTTACCATACACAAATGAAAAAGAAAATCATTAACGGCGTATTGATTACGCTGATTGTGTGTATCGTTTTGTCAATTGTTGGCATCTTTGTCCTCGATGGGGTTGCTCAATCTATCATTCAATCCAAGGGATCAGATGGACTTGGGGTTTCTGTCCGAATGGACAATGTTCATGTTGGGTTTTTTGGAAAAAACTCTGGACTCAAGGGTTTAACTATCGCAAATCCGGAACCATTCAACACAGATAAAACACCTAATATCCTGAGTGTTGATAAAGCAAAAGTAGAGTTCAGCGTCCTTCAATTATTAGACAAGGAAGTAATCATCCCAACAGCGTTAGTTGAGGGAGTAGTACTTCGTTTGCAGCAAGACTCTGGAAAATCCAACATAGAAACACTTATTAATACTATTTCTGAAGACGAATCCCCACAAGGATCACACCCAGAACCACCTTTTACAATTAAAACCTTCACAATTCGTGACATTACAGTCATTGCTAGCGGAAAATTTACTGTTTTAGAATCAGGTGACGTTACTGCGCACATTAAAGAAATAGTAATGAATGATGTTGGCACAGATGGCGATACTGAAATTGTGACTGAAGCCATAACAACCGCGGTAACCCATGCCATAATGAAGCACCTTTCAGAAAATCCAGTTCAAGGGTTTTCAAAAATTGCATTCTCACAGGTGACCGGATTGATAAACGAATTGCCCGTCTTTAAACAACTTGGGATTGGTAATGCAATTCAGGGCGTAACTGATACTGCTGGCAAAGCAGTAGATGGCATTCTTGGTGGCATCGGCGATCTTCTCGGTGGCGATAAGAAAGAAAAATAGTTAACAACTACTGCCAGGAATCATCTCGGTGAAACAACGAAGGTAGTTTTCTCCATATTCGCCATGGAATAGCCAAAGCAACAAACCCTACGCCAAAAACAACAATAAGTGGCAAAAGTGGCTCTGGAATTCTATTTGGAAGAAACATCGAAACCAAAAGCGCTGTCACACCAACAATAATGAACAACCTTCCTCGAAATGCCATCCACTGCTTTCGCCTATCCATGCGTCTGCACTCCTACGTTACGCGCATACTACCCTCGAAACGGAGCAATGCCAATCAGTCTGGTGACGAATCTGTTATTCAGTCCCAGAAACACGAAAATACGGGTGGGATTTCGTCAGAAACTAAATTGCAACCCAATTCCAATGGTGTGGTTATCAATATTGTCGCTGTACTGCGCAAGCATGAACTGGTATCCGACCGAGAAACTACTTGTTGTAGACAAATCAATCTTAACCCCAGCCCGGATTTGTCCAGCAACAGCCCACCGCGCATCGCTGCTTATGAACGCGTTTGATTCATACTCACCACGAGTAACCCCGAGGCCAACACCAAAAAACGGTTGAACATCTGGTTGATGAGAAGGCGACCAAATTAAATTAAACATCAAAGGGATTTGCGTGTATTCAATATCTGGCTCAGAGCCAGCACCACTGCCATCAGTAATTGTGTCAACATCGTTTCGGATGTACGAAAGATCAATTTCAAACGCAATGTCTGTTTTAACTTCAACACCAAACCCCACGCCAAAAGAAATTCCATCGTCAAATTTAATATTAAATCCCTCGGTGGCAGTGTTTGAAATAAGGTTATAGCCGAAATGTGGAGTGAAATACCAACCGCTACTTCCACCATCTACCGGAATTCGCTCTTGGGTATTCAACAATAGTGACGTGTCATACTCACTCGAAGTTTCATCAGCGAATGAAAAACTAGAAAGAGCGAAAACACCAACACAAAAAGCAATAAAAGTTTTCATAATCATTCCTAAAACTTAAAACCGAAATTCCATACCAAGAGTTACAAGATTGTTGTTGAGATCCAAATCAGAATCATAGTGTGCGTGAAGGAACTGATACCCAACAGTTAATTCACTTGAGTGTGATATTTCAAAAGTGAAACCAGCTTTTACTTGCAACGCAAACGCCCAACTAACATCAAGTATGTCAGAAAAAGCAATTGGAAGTTGCGCAACCGAATAGTCTCCCTTGATAGCACCAACACCAAGACCAAAATGTGGGAAGAGTCGGTCGTGGCCGCGCGGTTCCCAAATAGCATTTAACACAAAAGAGGTCTGCGTGATTTCAGCACCATCAGTATCAACACTAACACCACCAGCACGATTAATAAAAATAGAATCAAGATCGTTTTTCATATATGCAATATCAAGTTGCATTCGAAAACCTGGATTGATTTCTTTTCCGATAGACAATCCAACGGTGTATCCGGTGGCATAGGTTATTTCAAGATCATTATCATTGAAGTCACCAAGCAGGTTTATCCCAGCATTTGGCATGATGTACCAACTATTGTCACCAGAATCACCAAGAGTGATTCGGTCTTCTCCGACAACAGGCGTGGTAATGTCTGGGGCGGTGTCGGGCGTTACATTTTGTGCAACAGGAGCACTTCGGGTTGTGGGACCATCACTTGTCCACGACAGCGTGGTTGCCTGAATAAAATCAATAGGTTCCGCAAACGCAACCCCAGACACTAAACCAACACCTACGCCTGCAATTAAAAACTTCGACATAACTATCCTCACAATCAAAATTCACGAAAAAAACGCATTCTCAGCGATTTAATCGGCTCTTTGTGTGTGTGTACTGTGGGTTTTCTCTACATATTCCCAGAGTGGCTTATCGGTAGTTACGGGCAATTTCCAAGCGTTGCGACCACTGCGAGAATGTCAGAAACATCGATGACATCGTATGGTGCAGCTATTTCAGCGCCAACACTATTTGTTCCCCACTCGGCTACGAGTGAGAGTAAATCTGTCACATCTACAACACCATTTGCGTCCAAGTCTTCAACACATGTAATTGTTGCGCTTCCAACATACGTTTGCCAACCAGAATTGTTTTGTATTTCACCGACATACCAAAAGCGAATGTCATTGTTTGGATCAACTGTCATATCAAAATAATCACCCCAGCGACCATCAGCACCAGACTGACCGATGGCGACCTGGGTTGGAAAACCCATCAAACCCAAATCGTCTCCCTGTTTTCTTCCAACGATTTGGAGCGTTGGGTTCGTTGAACTGTTTGCTGTTGCAACAACCATCGCTACTTCTCCGCGTTTATTTTGTGCAATTGCAGGGAAGAAACTCGACATTCCTGGTATAGAAGAATCACCGCTTTGAACTAGGGATGGAGAAGTGGTTGGCCAGTTTTCTAAATCTATTTCGTACCAACGACCAACAGCATCAACGCCATTACCATCAATTCCATGCGCAGTCCACAAACTTCCATCACGATAATGGGCGTTCATAATTCTTCCATCAAGCGCGCTGATTGATCCACCGGGATTTGAAACCCCACTGGGCGTCCCATGATTTGGAACCGCGACAAACTCACTCACAACAGAGGGGTTCAATGGGTTGTTGATGTGTGCGAGGCGCAATTCGGTACTATTTCTTCGTCCGACAAAAAAAGCAGATGGGGCATCACCGTAGTGTTGTGCTCCCTGCATACTTGCGTGCCCCGCCTTTCGCACATCAGCGATAACAACAGGATCGCCCACAAGCATTGGTGTTTTATCAAAGACACGGTACAAAACGCCGCCCCATCCCCAGTTTGTTAGTTCAAATAAATTGCCTGTGACATAGTAATATCCATCATCGAATCCAAAGCCCGGATAATCCACCCAATAATTATTGCTTCCATCTGCGATAACAGACCATGTTCGATATTTATACCAAATGCCATTTGGGTCACTGTCGTCGCTGACTGCCATGGTAATCCAGGACTCACTAGTTCCGTATTGTTCCAAAGCGAGCACAACAAAACGTTCTGCATGCGGGTCGTAAAAACATTTTGGGTCAAAAGTAAAATCACCACAACCAATGTCTTCAAAGAAACCGGGTGAACCGGTACTATCAAGATAGGACGAAAATTGTTCGTTGCCATCCTTGTCGTAAAAAGCGATTGCCATATTAACTGTCACAACTACATGGTTTGGTCCAACGGCTAAACTTGGATCAGGCGGTGACCATGGGGTTTGAGCGATTGTGTTAAAACCACCCTCATCATGAATTACAGTTGGTGAATTACCGATTCCCGCATGAAGTGCGTTTGGCGGACCGGTTTCATCAAAGTGCGGTTTTTTGTGTGCTGGCAGGAATGTTGCTGGTCGAGTGTGTGGGCCAGCAACCGGACCTTTAAGTTGATGTTTGTCAGCAAAAGAATTTGTGTCAATAATAGTTGGGGTTGAAGTCCAAAAGTCGGGCACATTATCTTGCGAGAGATTTATTGTTGGAACATTTTTTGGAGTAACCCATGTTTTAGCGTTTGGTCTAGGACCAGTGGGACCTGCTTGTTGAATTGTTTTCGAGGTATGACAGCCACAAATAAGGGCGAAACAAGAAATAAGTAAGATTTTCATTCCAACAGGGTACCTCAAATTGCCAAGAAACCCAAAGCTAATCGTAGTTTCTTTTTGAAAATGGTAATCAATGTGCTCCCAAGAAGCCCAAAGGGGGGTCAGCAGTGTTGGTTTGAGCACACACGAAAAGGAAGACTTAATAAAGCTTCTTCACCCGATTGCCACGTGGAGCATCAATGTTGG
>CAZQGB010000067.1:0-4708 GCA_964592615.1 uncultured Isosphaeraceae bacterium
GATTGATCGAAGTGGATTGAAGAGTGTAGAGAATATTGTTCCACTACTAGATGACCGTGACCCTGAAATCCGCGTGCAGGCGTGCCAAATTCTAGGAGAAGCTAACTACACAAAAGCTTTTGCAAAAATTGTAGAGATGATTGATGATCCAAACGCACGAGTTTCCTATTTCGCAACGATGGCAACAGGGTATTTGGGAAGTGCTAAGGATTCAATTATCGAAATGCTCGAGCGCAACAACAATGAAGATGTATATTTGCGTCACGCTGGTGTTGTAGCGCTTTCAAAAACACAGTACGCAGCAACAATGGCAAACTTGCAAACACATCCGAGCCAAGCGGTTCGCCTTGCAGCAGTCTTGGTGCTTCGCAGAATGGAATCGGAATTTGTCGCTGATTATTTGAACGACCCCGACGATGCGATTGCAACCGAAGCAGCAAGAGCAATTCACGATGCTCGAATTGATGGGCGTGGATTTGGCGATGAAGAGGGGGCAAGGCAAACTCTTGCAGCATCACTATCTAAGGCACGTACAATCCCGTGGCAAAAGAGAGCAATTAGCGCGAACAAAATGGAACATGATTGCGAAGGAAGTGTCCGTGTTGCAGAGTTTGCAGCGGACGAAACAAAGCCGTACGAGATGCGATTACTCGCAATGCAAGCTTTGAATAATTGGGGACCTCCGCATCATTCAAAAGCAGATAGAGATATTGTTGAAGGACGAGACATTCCTCGTCAGCACAGGATCTTTGTTTGCATCGAGGGAGTTGACGATGCAATCACTAAAATACTAACCGAGTCCGAAGGCGAGTTGCTTATGGAAACGCTTCGATTCGCTTCTTCCAATAACAGATTATTCCCAAAAGAACTTTGCTCTAAGTTTGTTCTTGATGAGAAGATGCCTGTCTCTATTCGTGCGTACGCTTTACAAGAGAATGCAAGCAAGGAACTCATTGAATATGCCCTGCAAAGTAAACACTGGAAACTTCGTTCTACCGCCCGAGACATTTTGCTTAGTCAAAATGATTTGTCCTCTGAAAAACTATTGCTTGAAGCTATCCAAGTTGGTGAAATCTTTGAAGCCCAAGAAGCAATAAAATCCCTTACTCGAAGACCTATTTCATTTTCCAAGATTGACCAAGAAACTTTGCGAGATGAATTGCAACTTGATTATGCAGAACCGTGGAATAAAGAAATAGAAGACGAGTGGTTGCTAAGTGGTGGGAATGGAATTATCGGAAAACAAATCGTGTTTGAGAATTCCCAGAGTGAATGCTTACGTTGCCACAAAATAGAAGGGAAAGGTGGTATTGCAGGTCCACCATTAGATGGCGTTGCTAATCGTTTAGACGAGGATCAACTGTTGGCATCGTTGCTTTACCCAAATGAAAATGTCGCAGAAGGTTTTGGTGACTATTCAGCGATGCCTCCAATGGGCGTTTTGCTAAGCAAAAGAGAAATACGAGATGTTATTGAGTATCTGAAGACGTTGCAGGAATAGTGTTTGCGCTTAACATCGCTTTATTCAACATGATTGCAATGATTGCTAGCAGATAACTTGAACCAATTGCTGCAACGACGATATAGAGTCCTGGTTGGATTTCTGTTTTTACTAAATCCTTGCCTTCGGTAGTAATCAGAAATAGTGCAAGTCCAAACACGTCTAGCATACACCACCTTGAAAATTCATCAATTACAAATTTTACTTTAGTGTGTTTCTTTGGAGAGAACGGGATAATCCATGAGCACAATAAAATGGTAAGCCGAAGCAGTGGTACAACAAAAAGTGTCCCAACCATAATAATGAGTAGTACCCAATGCTTTTGTGTTTGCATTAAAGTGAAGATTTCACTGATGCTGTACGATCTGGATACTAAGAACAATTGGCTTATGCGTAGAAAGGTTGCGTTAAGCGATTCAATAAGGGTTGCCGCTGATGCGAGTACAAGTACAGGAACAATCCACCCAAGATAGATATTGTCGAACAACATCCATCGTCGTTTATCAGATTTGAATTTGATTGGTGTTTCTTTGTTACAATTTTTTCGTGCAAGAGTCATAATGACACCAGAAGTAATCATGCTAAGTGTAATTGCACCAATGAAGTAGTAGACCCCTACATGAATAGATGAAGAAATAAAAGACTGTTTACTTGTAAGTGTCACGAGCAAAATGACAACGAAAATATCCATATAGGACCACTTGCCAAGAAGTTCAATGGCGTGAAGATATCGCTCACGGTTTTTTGGTTTCCAAGGAATGAACCAAAGTGCGAAGAGTGAAAAGAGTTTTACGAATGGAAAGATAATCGAGAACCCGAGTATGAGCCCTGAGATGAAGTAGAGTTTGTGTTCCCACATCAAATACACAGAGTGGGGCAAACTATAAATAACCTTGCCGTGGAACGCTTCGTCAATCTCTAAAAAAGGAAGGATAAGTCCCAAAATATTAGCCACGAGCGATGTCAGAAGGAGGATTGGTATGATCCATCCCCATCCTCCCGCGTTTGTTCTCATTGTGTTCCGCTCTGCCATTATTCCATCATACCGATAGATAGTCGAGTATGTAACAAGGGCTAAACCATGTATACTACCCCGCTATGGCAACAGTATTAATTACAAATGGTTTATGGCTGGCGTTTCTTCTTGGCTGGTGTTTGCTTTGCTATGCCGACGCGAAAAATCAGAGCAATTAATATTGCCGTCACCCTTGGTGTAACCTTTCGCCAATTTTTTTAATTTCCGCTTCTTTATCAAGGAATGCATCAACGACTTCTGGGTCGAAATGTGTTCCAGCATCTTTTTTGATAATTAAAGTCGCATCTTCATGGGTCATCGTTTTTTTGTATACACGTTGCGAAGTGAGTGCATCATAAACATCTGCCACCGCAACAATTCTAGCGGGAAGAGAGATATTATCTCCCTTTAAACCAAATGGATATCCGCTTCCATCCCATTTTTCGTGGTGGCTAAGTGCAATTTGCACGGAAGTGTCAATCCATGGATCACTTCCAAGTTCTTTTGACAAGGATAGGAGAATGTCTGCGCCAATGGTCGTATGTCGCTTCATTACTTCAAATTGTTTATTTGTAAATTTTCCCGAATGAAGTAATACATCGTCATAAATTCCAACCTTTCCAATATCGTGCAAGATTGAAGCGGCTCCAATTATTGAAACCTCGCCAAGAGGTAACAGTGAAGGATGTTTTTCTGCATAAGCGCCCGCGATGATAGTTGTGAAATGTTGGATGCGAGAAAGATGCGTCCCAGTATTGTCATCTCTTGACTCAGCAAGTTTTGCAAGGCCAGTAATCATTGCCATTCTCGAAGGTGGCGGGTCACCATTTTCCTGAGCAATGTCGACCATGAGAAGGGCGGTTTCGGCTTCTATTCTGTTTTCTTGTTCACGTTGTAATTCCGCACGTAATGAAGCAATCTCTTCCTCAAGCGAGAGATTGGATTCAGTTGTAATAATTTCAGGTAGTTGGCTCATGTCTGCTTTGCAGACAAGCCGCATACCTTTTAGAGTTTTCAAAAAAATCAATTATTTGATTGGTCGAGTGAAAAGATTGGTAAAACTAGCATTACTGCCACCAATGCCAATAGTGTCGCCTTCGCCACGTAATGCGATTCGTGCCCACTTCCCCACTACGCTACAGGGTAACTCTGTAATATGCCCATCGATAACAACATATGAAGAAGCATCTTCGTCGTTGCATTTGTAATCAAAAATTAATTCATACTCATTGTGAATATTGACAGTTTCGAGTGTGCCACTTTCCTCTTGACAATGCAGCACATTATCTTTAGCGGTCCATAACGAAGGAGTGCTCGTTGTCCAACCAAAAAAATCAATCCCATTAAAGATAGTCTTAAAACCTTGGTCTTCATTTGCTGTTTTGGAGGGTGAAATAGGTGGCGCAGATGGTGGAAGTTCCATAATACGAATGTTTTTAAAATGCGCCTCAGTACCTTCGGCTTCAAGGCATATATATCCTTTTCTAGGAGTAACACGTGTTGCTCCTGAAACGAATGCACCATTTACGGACAAATTAATTTGACCATCGATACAAGTCACAACGTAATGGTTCCATTCTGGAGAAGGATTAGAACGACGTTCACTCGGTAAACAACGTTCAATATGATCACCTTGTGGGTGAGGATCATCCGGTGTCATTTTTGCTCCCCAAATTGAAAAGATATCACCATGAGTTGTGTACCAATCTAGTTCCTTGCCATCCATGATTTGAACTTCAATCGCTCTTGTAAACGGAACACCTTTTGCAGGTATTGGGTCAGACCAAACAAACAGACCCGCATTTCCATTTTCGACCATGTGCCTCCACTCAAGTTCAAGAACAAAGTTTTCGTACATTTTGTTTGTGCGGATAACTCCTGTTGGTTTTCCAGTCGTGACAATCATGTTGTCTTTGGCAACCCAAGTCGTAATGTCCCCGTTGACGATGGTCCACCCATCGAGATTCTTGCCATTAAAGAGTGGTTTAAACGAGGACGATTGCGAGCATAAAACGGAAATAATGAGGAGTTGGGAGAACATATATAACATAATACTCACTCTTTAGACCAATCAAGTAGTTTCCTGCTTGAGTCGAGGCGAATTTTCCCTTAGGGTAGATGGCAACTTAGGAGAAATACGATGCTACAACTCATTACGATTACGTCTGTGCTGCTCACTGGAGCACCTCAAC
>CAZQGB010000068.1:0-1528 GCA_964592615.1 uncultured Isosphaeraceae bacterium
GCACTCATTGATGTAGAGGATAATGCCCTTTATGGCACTCTGCCGATAATTGCCGAGTGTCTTTGCCACGCTTTGCCATAATCCTCATACTCTCGATTGTCCAGATTGCTCTTGGAGACCTCCAAGGGGAAGCTGAGAAAATCGTTGCGACGACGGACCTCAAAAAAGGGAGAGCTGCCGTATGCGTAATTGACACCGCAACTGGCAAAACAATGATTGAAATAAATGAAGATATGAGCATGATTCCCGCAAGCAATCAAAAATTGCTCACAACTGCCGCTGCCCTTGATCTGTTAGGTCCTTCATTTACCTTTCAAACGAAATTGCTCAAGGAAGGAGACAATCTCATCGTTGTAGGTGATGGCGACCCCACATTTGGAGACACCTCCCTTCTAGGAATCACTGATTGGTCACAAGAACGTTCGATTCTCGAAGCCCAACTTGAACCATGGGTTAAAGCAACGAAAAATGCTGGCATCACTTCGGTTGATACACTTTACATTGACGATCGTATTTTTGACCAAAACTTCACTCATCCATCTTGGCCTGCTGACCAAATTGATCGGTGGTATTGCGCACAAGTCGCGGGCATAAATTATCACTTGAATGTTATTCATTTTTACCCTGAGCCCATGAGAGGAACACATGCAAGCTTAGGAAAATATGCTCCGGCGATGCCATGGATTACCATACAGAACAAAACAACTTCAAAAGCTGGGAAAAAATATTCATCTTCTTTTTGGATTTCTCGATCGCCTGACACAAACAAAATGAGCGCACGAGGCAACGTGAATGCTGTTCATACCGAGCCAATAAAAATTCCGTTCCATGACCCATCGATGATTTTTGGCAACACACTTGCAACCGCTCTTCGAACACATGGTGTTTCAGTTAAGAAAGTAAAAAGGGTTGAAGCCGACGCACCGAGTTCCTCGGGCAAAGTGCTGTACATTCATAAAACTCCGATTGCCCAAGCGTTACAAAGAAGCAACCGAGACAGCCACAATTTATATGCTGAGGCATTGCTAAAAAGACTTTCTGCATATGCAACTGGTACATCCGGCTCTTTTGATTCTGGTTCTGCAAGCGTAAAAGCGGTTGTAACACAACGACTTGGCGTGGAGCAACAAGGGCTCTTTCCTGCTGATGGTTCGGGTATGAGTCGAGATAATAAAGTAAGCGTAAAGACACTTGCTCGTTTGCTTGAATCGTTTCGTGTTGATGAACTGCAGGGCAAGGCGCTCATTGCGTCACTGGCTACACCGGGAAATGGAACGTTAAAAAGTCGTTTCAAAAAAATCAAACTCGAAGGGGCTACCGTTCATGCAAAGAGTGGATATCTAAGAGAGGTTTGCTCGCTTAGTGGCTACATTATTTTCGATAACGGAAGAGCCCCACTTGTATTTAGCATTATCGCAAACGGTGTAAAGGGAACAGTAAAAGAGGCGAAGAAAATGCAAGAACGCATCGTCTTCGCCTCTTCGGTTGAAGTTTTGAATAATTAATTTGGATGATCAGGGTGATCGGG
>CAZQGB010000068.1:1628-4690 GCA_964592615.1 uncultured Isosphaeraceae bacterium
GGATGATCAGGGTGATCGGGATGATCAGGGTGATCGGGATGGTCAGGGTGCTCCGATTTTCCTGAGAGAGCTTCGCTAACTGACTTCTTCAAAGTCTCGAGCATATCTGGGCTAAACCCAACATGGGACTCAACAATGTTGCCCTTTGCATCAATAATAAACGTAGCAGGAATACCTGATACGCCATACTCTTTTGTCAATGAATCGGAACCACTCGCCATGAGCACTGCAGTTGTATATTTATTTTTTGTCCAGAACGATTGAACAGTCTCTTTCACTTTTTCTTCGTCGCCTCGTTCCCAAACATTCACTGCAAAAACTTTCACTTTGAGCCCTTGTTCTTGAACCCAAACATCAAATTCATTTAGTGATGGAAGCCCCTTCTTACATGGGCCACACCATGTTGCCCAGAAGTCAAGCACAACAACTTCGCCCTTCAAGTCTGAAAGTGTGACATCACCTGAACCATCTAGTTTTGAGAGTGTAAAGTCAGGAGCACTCTTTCCATCTAATGATTCTTCATCATCCATTGATTCATAAATAGCTTCCATAGAATCGAATTTTTCACGGTCGCCAGCATCAAAAGATACTGCAGGAATTTCTTTCACAAAAGAAATATCTGAGTCTGCCTTCATTTCCATTTTAGGGGCGCCGGGCTGCGACACTGTAATTACAATTTGTGAAATCATATTGGAATCTGATACATGAACGGCAATCGCTCCTACCAGCGATGAAATATCAATAACATTCGAGCCATCTCCTTCTGAAACTCCGCTGATATCTGCACCAGGCATTCCCATAGAGAGTGCTGAAATCCAGTCTGCAGGATTGTCACTATCGCGAAGTGTAATTGTCCACAAACCAGGCATTCCCTGAGGACCAAACGCTCCAGTTAAACCTGACATAAATGTTTTTGCGTCTCGTTCAATGTATGCATCATCTAGATCTGCTATCTCTATAAACACTTTGCCATCTTTCCAGACAGCCGTCATTTGATCTTGAGCAACAATCTTGCCCATCTTGTCATCAACCGAAGTGGTTAAAGACATTGTTTCTGGCTCTTCACCAGGCATCATTGCAGGCATCGAAACCGTAACAACTTCAGAAATTGCAGTTGCACCTTTGTACGCTTCATGGACCTTCGTAAGCAACGCAGTTGCTTGAGCTATGGCTTCTGCATTATCCTTGGCGCCTGCATCAGGATGCTCAGGGTGATCAGCAGGATGATCTGGATTTTCCGGTTGATGATCTGGATGTGCAAGGGCGAATGGGGATATCGCAAGTGCTGCAATAAGGGAAAGTAATTTCATAAGTAACTCCAATTAAGGTTTTGTAAGTGAGATTGAGCAGGATAACAGAGAACGCTAGAGGGCATGTAACATTGTTGATATTCGTTGTTTTTCAATCGGATGTTCAAAGTTAGGGGCTATTTCTTCCATTGGAATAAGCACAAATAATCGCTTGTGGGCTTTAGGGTGCGGAATAATGAGATCCTCTTCATTTATACTGTGACAACCATAAAAAAGGATATCTATATCAAGAATTCGTGGTCCCCACTTCTCATCACGCACTCTTCCAAGTGAAGCTTCGATTGCGAGGCAAGCTGAAAGCAAATCGAGTGGCTCATATTCCGTTTGAATCTCAATCACTTGGTTCAAAAATTTTCCTTGTTCAATTATTCCAACCGGCTCGGTTTCGATTACTGAACTCTGTTGAACAACAAGTATGTTTGGATCTTTGCAAATTGAGTCGACCGCAGTTGCAAGGTATTTAGCACGGTCACCAAGATTGCTACCTAAGCCAAGAAATACATTTTGTTGCTTCATTAGGTTGTCTCGACCGAAAGCATTTCGCACAACAATTGCAATGCTTCGCTTACTGATTGTTCTCGAACTTCGTTTCGAGTTCCACTGAATAAAAATCTTTTGACTTGTACTTCACCATCCACAACACAGCCAATAAAAACCGTTCCAACTGGTTTAAGATTCGTTCCTCCACTTGGACCTGCAATTCCGGTAGTGCTAAGTGCAACAGTTGCTCCACTTTTGAGTGCGGCTCCCTGGCACATTGCTGTTGCAACTTGCTCCGAAACGGCTCCATGCTCTTGCAACATTTCTTCTGGAACACCTAGCTGAGTTATTTTCATTTCGTTGGAATAGGTTACCCAGCCACCGGCGTACCAATCGCTTGCACCAGAAATAGCAGTTATACATTCTGCGATAAGTCCACCCGTACACGATTCAGCAGTTGCAAGAAGTTCACCCCGTTTCTGCAACACCTTTCCAATATGTCCTACTCCAAGAGCCACTACTCATTCTCTTCAACAATAGTTTTGTAATTGTGCTTGAAAAACTTAGATGCATTTTGTTGCAAGGAGTAAGACCCTCGATCTTCTGGGTGCCATAATCCATCGCTTGACCACTGATCTCGAAGCCAACCATATTTCAGCGTTTTTCGATTATCCAAAGTGTCCATCGAAAGATTCGTATCTTCATTCGTAGGAATCACAGGCATTGCATCAAACAATTCTAGCATCGAAGAAAGCTCTTCATCATCTACATCTTGAGCAGTGACGATTGTTGAGGTCTCTGGATATGCTGGGTGCGAAAGAATTTTTTCCCATGCTTCGATGAGTTCATCATGTGTATCCATTGCCATCGCACTAAAAATTGGCGCAATAAACGCACGCATGTTTCGGTCTGGATAGGGTGCAGGACGTGCTGTTTCGTATGGGTTTACTTGATCAACCATACGATCCATAAAGTGAGTATACATTTCTCGTCGAACTGGCATTCTGCGAAGTTCAAAAGTATCTGGACCAAGTTTGTCCTTACTTCCATCGTCTACCTTGAATTGCCACAGCGATTGAGCTTCTCGGGTCAAGCAATATTCGATAAAACGCATTGCCAATTCCTCGTTTGGCGCCCCTCTCAAGAGCGAAATAGGATCTGGGTCAATCATCGTCGCACTTGGCGGATCAATATATCCAACCCGATCACCACCACCACTACTCTTTACTGCTTGAGCTTGATACCGACCATAAAAGTCAATACATACACCCA
>CAZQGB010000069.1:0-4621 GCA_964592615.1 uncultured Isosphaeraceae bacterium
AACTATTAGTATGTAGCCCAACGCTTTTGGTTGCGCATTTGTTTCCTCTGCCATCTCCCTCATTCTACTCTTTCCGTATCAGAGATGAGTATGCTGTCGTGTCATGCATCAAATCATCACACATTTACTTAGTACACCGTCCTCACCTGAAAATCTGCTAATTGAGGAGAACAGCCCTCGCTTTAGGGTCAAATAGAATGATATTAGCGGAAGATGATAGTGCAATAACTGTCTTCTAAGTGCGTCAAAGGACGATAGAAGGAACAAGAATCGAAAACCTAAGATACAGCCAGTTGCGATATCCACGCACGATGCTTGAATGCTCTAAAGGAAGAAACGCCATGAATTCAGAACGACTCAACAATATTGAACTTGAACTTAGCACACTACGAAAAAGTGTACGAAGATGGAGGGCCGCCTCATGGATGCTCTTGATCGGCGCTGGGTTGTTTGCGGCAAATGCTGCTGGCCCAACCGTACTCGATCACCTTGTTGTAAATCGAATTGATGTTCTTGGATCAGAAGGAACCCCCGTTGTTTCAATCGCTCAAACTGACGATGGTGGACGGTTCGATTTATACAACCAGAGTGGAGTCAATTTGCTTCGACTATCGGGCACTTCTAGCGGTGGCGACCTTGCAGTATGGGATGACTCGGGAACAAATGTCGCGGGCATTTGGTCGACTCCAACTGGTGGTACGTTCTCGCTGTGGAATCAAGATGGCGAAGAACTTTCGCAATTTGCAAGCGGAGCATTAACACTAAGTGGTGCAAATGCTTCACTGCATATTCAGAATGAATTTGGATTACCCGTTGCAGTTGTTGCAAGCGACCCGAGTGGACATGGACGATTTCAAATTGCTGACCGAGATGGCAATGTCGTTTCTGAAATGAGAATGCTTCCAGGTGGAGGCGGTGGTGTTGTTGTGAACACTTCTTCAGGTAAAAAGATGGGCGTCCTTGCTGCATCCAATGACGGTGGACTTTTGAATTTATTTAACGCATACAACATTCCTATTTTTGTGGCTTCAACAGTTGGAGATACTGGAGGTGGCGCATTAAGCATTGCAAATCAACGAGGCATTTCTGTTGCCACTATGAAAGCGGATGAAGAGCATCGAGGGTTTATTGAGATAAAGGATGAAGATGGAAACGGTGCTCGAAGGATGCGACCACTTCGTGGCTATTCACCGTGAATTTCAAGAATGTTGACCGAACCATCTTCAAGTTCTTCAGCAAACTGTAATTCTTTCAGTGCTTCAAGAGCAGCGAGCTGTTCCGCTTGTTTTTTCGATGGTCCCCATTTTGAGGTGTATCGTTTTCCGCCCAGTTCAACGCATATTTCAAAACACTTAGCGTGGTCAGGACCTTTTTCATCTAGGACAACGTAGGCGGGTGCAAAGCCAGCTATCTTTTGCCCGACCTGCTGAAGGACGGATTTATAATTATCTTGGTGAGTTGAGGACGCGGCTTCTTCGATTCTCTCTCCGATGGTTTGAAGGACAAATTTCTGGGCAACCTCAAAGCCACTATCTAAGTAAATAGCTCCAATGATTGCTTCATACGCAGCTCCAGATACCGAAGCTGGTAGGTTTCCATCGCCCATCCCCTTTCCAACTCGTAAAATGCGATCCAAGTCAAGTTCAAGGGCTATTTCAGCACAAACTTTACGGCTCACGACTGTAGATTTCACTTTTGTCATGTCCCCTTCCTCAAACTCAGGATAGCGCTGAAACGTGTCGTTACAAACGATAAATCCTAGGACAGCGTCCCCAAGAAATTCAAGCCGTTCATTGCTTTGATGGCGCTGATCTACAGCCGAGGAATGGGATAAAGCTTGTTCTAGGAGGGTTTTGTCCTTGAACGTATACTGAATAATACTCTCAGCTAATTCGATCCAATCGTTATCCATGAGGTGATAAACCACTTATGGGGGTGTAGGAATGGCATTGTACAACCCTTGCAGAGAAATGTCGTGTGAGGTATGATGCGCGACTCGGATTTAAATCCGAATCAGGAGTTTCTCAATGGCTGTTCATTATCCAAGACGTAATAGTAAGATTAAACGTGCTCGATCTATAGGATTCCGTGCTCGTATGAAAACGAAAAATGGTCGCAAGATTATTTCTCGGCAACGTCGTATTGGACGCAAAATCAGTTAACACACCAATTGGATGAATTGTAAAAGGGCACCTTTTAGGTGCCCTTTTACTTTTGGTTTTCTTACACATTGCCTCAATTCTCGCACCTTCTCCGGCTCCATTTTCCGGCTCAGAGCCAACTTGGCTCTGAGCCAAGTTGGCTCTGAGCCAAAAATGCGCTGTAAAAAAATCTAGAGGAAAGGCACCAGTTGATCCGTTTTCAGTTGAAGACCATGTTCTGTACTTATTCGGTTTACCCAATCTAAATCTCCAAATGGCAGATCGTTATGAAGAGAATGACTTACTAACTTTTGCTCTGAACGATCAAGAAAATTAGGATCGGTTAGTATTTGTTCTAAGTTAATTGGGTGCGGTTTCGGACCCATTGAGAGAGGGATAATTAAACTTGGCTTGTTATCCTTTATACGCTTTGCTGAACCCCAAATCCAATCAGAAGCATTTTCCACAAGTGAAGCTTTGACAGGATTCATTGCAAGGTAATTTCTTAATTTATCAAGATGTATTCCAGGTTTTACGAACACAGACCGGTACCTTGACTGATATAAAGCACCCATCCTAATTGTATCTGTTCGTTTTCGAACTATTCTCGCATGCATACTCGTTAACCACCGCATAAATTTCGGCAGTTGTTCCGGATCCTCAGGCCAAAGCAAGAGGTGCCAGTGATTTGGCATAATGGTCCATTCCAAAATACGCATTCTATGCTTCCGCAACGCAACGCCTAGGAGTGAACGGAATTCCTCATACTCTTCCGGTGTGTGAAACAACGTTTTCCGGTCGACTCCACGGTTCATCACATGTACAACGTGTCCTGCGTAGTTCGGTCTTTTTTTGCTCATACGGGAACTATCTCACAGTTATTTCCATTAACAATAAAAACTGCTCTCAAACTTTTTCACGAAAAAACTCCAGTGCTAGAGAAAACGCTTGCTCAGCCCCATTTCGGCTCAGAGCCAGATTGGCTCAGAGCCAACTTGGCTCTGAGCCAATCTGGCTCTGAGCCGAAATGAAGGTCACATTGCAGGTGGTATTTGGTGACTGTGTGCAAGGAAATCTACGATGCGTTTCTTAGTCGACTCAAGATCACCTGAAGTATCAATCCCGCATGTGCCAAGTTCGGCATACATTGGCAACCGAGCCAGACGCATCTCAGTGTCATCAGAAGACAAAGAAGGTCGATCGCAACCACGACCAAGGCGGTCTGCAGTGACATTTTCACTCGCAGTTAAATTAAAAACAACATCACAAACTGCAATGGCTTTGGCAACATTCGGGAGAAATGGCGCCCCACCGCCAAGTGAAACTACAGCGTCTTGCTCTAATAACTCTGGAATGAGATGAAGTTCAGCTTCTCGCCAACCCTCTTCACCAACGGCGTCCCATGCCTCCATCACAGTTTGAAATCCTAAGAATCCAAGAACTTTCTCATCCGTATCAATAAATGGCAAATCTAGTTCCTCTGCGAGCCACTTTCCAAGGGTTGATTTTCCAGAACCTCGAAATCCAATAAAAACAAACGTAGACATGCTTCCATGGTATGCTCACAGCGCAATGTGTGCCAACGCAATCAATTTTTTAAAAACCGATGAGGTACCACTCGATGGGCTTACTGGCAAAAGCGTTTCTGTAATTGGATATGGAAATCAAGGAAAAGCGCACGCCCAAAATCTACGTGATAGTGGTGTTGATGTCATCATTGGAGCAAGAAATCCAGAGAAAGCGAGAAAAGATGGTTTTACCGTCCGTTCCATCGCAGAAGCGTCCTCCTCTGAATTAGTAATCATCGCCTTACCTGATGAAATACAAAAAAAAATCTACACCAAGGACATTGCCCCGAATCTTATTCAGGGAGCAACACTTGGCTTCATCCATGGATTTTCAATCCACTTTGGCCAAATTGACCCGCCAACTGGAATCGGGGTCGTCATGGTTGCTCCAAAGGGTCCGGGAATTACAGTCAGACAAAAATATCTTGAGGGCTCTGGAGTACTAACTCTTCTTGCTGTTGAACGAGAAAATTCGACCCAGACCGCTCGCAAACTCGCCCTTGGCTGGGCAGCGGGCATCGGATCAGCACGAATCGGCGTATTGGAATCAACATTCAAAGATGAGACCGAAACGGACCTTTTTGGAGAACAATCAATCATTGTGGGCGGACTCACAACGCTTATCAAGGCAGCCTACGAAACTCTCATTGACAGTGGCTATCCACCCGAACTCGCCTATATTGAATGCTGCCACGAAGTAAAGCAAGTTGCTGACATTATCCACGTTCATGGCATTGCAGAAATGATGAAAGCAATTAGCAACACCGCGGAAATGGGCGCTTATGAAGCAATGGATCTTCTAGATGACGAACATCTTCGCAATAAACTTCGTACTCTCTTAAACAATGTCCAAGATGGATCATTTGCAAAACGACTCGTCCAAAACGAGATTCACAACAAGAGAGAGGAACT
>CAZQGB010000070.1:0-4581 GCA_964592615.1 uncultured Isosphaeraceae bacterium
TTCGGAGCAATAAGAATAGAGATGTCTGTTTCATAGTTGTTTCCGAGCATTGCGCTTGCGATGGGGTCATTTGTAATTACATCTGGGAGTTGATCTGCAACCTCTTCAATTGAGGTAATGCCTTTTGTGATTTGGGTTTCAAGCTCTGCAACTACATCATCAGGTGCAACAAGAACGATAGTTCCTTGAAGAGGTGTTGTGTTTGACTCCATCATTAGAGGTATAACGAGAATAAAAAGTGCCATCATTAGAATAGGCATAACAACTGCACCTAGAACAAAAGCTTTTGTCATTGCAGTGTGTCGAAATTCTCTCCAAGCAACAGTAAGTATTTTATGCACTGTCTAGCTCCATGCGAATTGCTTCAGCTGCTTCGGTTCCTCTACTTCGAGCGACTTGTTCAATAAAAATTTCATCGAGTGATGGTTTCGCAATTTGAGCAGATTGCACAGGTGTGAATGCAACGACCTTTTGCAGAACATCAATCGGATTAGCGTCATCATGAATCCGCAGATTCACTCTCTTGGCTTTTTCTGTTTTAGATGTGTGGGTAATGCCTTCAATGGAATCAAAACATACTGAAGGATCTACAGTTTCCACTTGTACAATTCTTGGGTCGAATTGTTCTTGGATTGAGTCTAATGAACCATCTAGGACCTTGACTCCTTGATCAATCATTACTATTCGGTCACATATTTGTTCTGCTTGGTGTAGTACATGCGTTGAAAACAAAATAGTGCGACCTTCTTTGTGTAGGTCATTGATAACAGAGCCAATCACCTTAGCATTCACCGGGTCAAGTCCAGAAAACGGTTCGTCAAGAATAATGAGTTCCGGCTCATGGATTATCGCAGCGAGAAATTGAACTTTTTGTTGCATTCCTTTGCTGAGCTCTTCACATTTCTTCTGCTGTACGTCTGGCAAATCGATTCGTTCAAGCCACTCGGCGATTGTCTTTTTTAATGAAGAGCCATACATACCCTTTAGGTTTGCAATGTACTCGATAAATTTCGCGACTTTCATTTTTCGATAGACGCCACGTTCTTCTGGAAGGTAACCAATTCGATCTTTTGCTTTGAGTGCTGTTGTTCCAAGCACATCAATCGATCCGGAATCGGAATGAATGATGGACATAATCATTCGAATAGTTGTGCTTTTTCCCGCGCCATTTGGTCCGAGGAATCCGCACATCGAGCCCTGAGAAATGTCTAATTCGAGGTGTTGGACTGCTTTTGTTTCTCCGAATGATTTGGAGACACCTTGAAGATGAATTGCACAGTTCATTCTTTTTCTCGGAGGTCAATGACTTCTGCAGGCAGAGAGAATAAAGAATCACTAGCTTTATTTAGAACGATTCGATCAAGCTTCAAGGTGATTGTGGTGTTATCTCTACTAAAGACAACAGTATGAAAAAGAAGGAGATCTTCTATTCTTTCCCAATCTCTAAAAAAGATATCTACCGTTATATCATCCTTGTTTGTTTTCTCTACAGTGCGTCTGCCTTTTGGGCGGTGTGTTTTCTTAGAGAAGAATGCGAGTTGTTCTTTCTCTCCCTTTTTTTCTATTTGTATTATCCAACACTGTTCTCCATCAAATTCTTCACTGCCAATAACTTTCATGTCGCTCAACTGGGTTGGCAACATGGTGAACCATTCAAGCCAGTTCATTTGCTGAACTTTTTGCGACAGTGACTTAGAGTCTATGATGTTCCAAGTAACCTCCCCGTTCTTCCCAAGGTTCTGCTCCCACGCGATTACTCCGTCCGAACCAAATCTTGATTGTCCTATTCCGAGATAGGTCATAACTCCAAGCACTTTGCCACCTGTTTGAGTTGCTAGTTCGATCTCGACTACTGGACGATTATCAGGTAATCGCATGACTCCATGAAGTTGAAAAGAGGATAGAGCGTTTAGTTGTTTACGCCCTCCAATTGATTGAATGGCTAAAGAGAGCAATTCTTCTGGTGTTTGAGTTATCTCCTCGTGTGGTGTCTGCAACGTAGTACTTTGGGTTGCTTGGGCGAAGCCAGTGATGATGCAAGTGGCTATAGCAATTGGGAGGAATCGTTTCACAATTTGTTATTCTAATCGTTTTCAGCGATACTAACCAAAAAAACCCTATATCCATTTATCCGGATTAACAGTTGAAAGAAACCCAGAGGCACAGTACGCTTCACCAATCAAATGAAAAGATCTATTGCACAATCAATTCAATCGGGTCTGTTTGTGCTAGATGGAGCAATGGGGACTGCAATACAAGCTTTAGAAATCGATATCCAACGCGATTATCTAGGCAGAGAAAACTGTATTGATATTTTAACTCGAAGTCGACCAGATATCATTCGGTCCATCCACGAATCATTTTTTGCGGTTGGTGTAGATGCTATCGAAACAAATACATTTGGTGCGAACCGTTTGGTTCTTTCAGAGTTTGATGACGAAGTAGCGTCTTGGGCTTATGAACTCAATGTTCAATCCGCCAACATTGCTCGGGAAGCGTGCGATGGCGTTCAAGGGGATAGATTTGTGCTCGGTTCGATGGGACCAGGCACGAAACTCATTTCGCTTGGGCAAACTTCTTGGAACGAAATGTATGAGTCATACGCTGAGCAAGCGCGGGGCTTGATCGAAGGTAAAGTGGACGCGTTTTTGATTGAGACATGTCAAGATATTCTTCAAGTGAAATGTGCAATAAATGCGTGCATGGCCGCGCTTGCAAGCGCGGGGAAGACAACCGATGACATTCCAATCATGGTCAGCATCACAATAGAAACAACAGGAGCGATGCTTGTTGGCAGCGATTTGCAAACAGTGGTGCATGCATTAAAACCGTATCCAATTATGTCGCTCGGTTTAAACTGCGCGACGGGGCCTGAGCTGATGGAACCACACATTGCTTGGCTTGCAAAACATTGGGATGGTTTTATTTCCGTTGTGCCAAACGCTGGCTTGCCAGAAATGGTAGAAGGGGTTGCACGCTTTCCACTTTCGCCGCATGCCTATGGCGTTTCAATGAAACGTTTTGTAGAGGATTATGGAGTAGATATTGTCGGCGGATGTTGCGGGACAACTCCCGAACACCTTGCCTCTTTTATCAAGCAAAAACCGGATAAAAAAACACGTTCGTGTGATGCTTTGTTACCTTGTGCTACGAGTTTATATTCACCAGTCGAGTTTAAGCAAGACACTTCGATTCTGATTATTGCAGAAAGAACCAATGCAAATGGCTCGCGTAAATTTAAACGATTACTAGAAGAAGAACAATGGGATGGTCTCGTCGAGATGGCACGCGAGGAACTTTCAGGTGGCGCGCATGTGCTTGATGTTTGTGTTGATTTAGTTGGAAGAGATTGTGTGGCGGACATGGAAGAACTCGTGGGACGTCTTGTTAAGCAAGTTGATGCGCCAATTATGCTTGACTCCACCGATGCAAAAGTTATTCGAGCGGGGTTGCAATGTGCGGGAGGACGCTGCATTGTGAATTCGATAAATCTTGAAGATGGCGAACAAAGATTAGATGATATTTGCCCATTGCTAAAACAATTTGGCGCAACTTCTGTTGGTTTAACTATTGACGAAGATGGTATGGCGAAGACAGTCACACGGAAGGTAGAAGTCGCAAACCGTTTACATGATTTATATGTAAACAAGTGGGGATTGCAATCTAGCGATTTGATGATTGATGTGCTTACTTTCACAATTGCAACTGGCATGGAAGCAGATCGAAGGCTTGCGGTTGAAACGCTCGACGCAATTGAACAGATTTCTCAAGCGTTTCCTGAGTGTGGCCTATTACTTGGCGTTTCTAATGTAAGTTTTGGTCTGAAGCCAGCAGCAAGAAAAGTATTAAATTCCGTCTTTTTACATGAGGCAATACAGCGCGGTCTAACAACTGCAATCGTGCATGCTTCTAAAATATTGCCCAAGCATAAAATAAAAGAAGAGCACTGGGGAGCAGCAATAGATCTAATTTACGACAACCGCAAAGATGACTTTGACCCACTCTTACATTTTTTGTCTCTCTTTGAAAAAGAAATTGTAGAAGATGATCATGAAGTTACAGAACTTCCATTAGAAGAGCAGCTTCAAAAGTATATTTTAGATGGTACGAGAGTAGGGCTTGAAGATTCACTCGATGAAGCATTGAAGCAATTGCCAGCGCTAGATATTATCAATAACCATTTACTTGCAGGAATGAAAAGGGTTGGTGAATTGTTTGGGACTGGTCAGATGCAACTCCCTTTTGTTTTGCAATCCGCAGAGGTAATGAAAAAGGCAGTGGCACACCTAGAGCCACACATGGAAAAAGGCGAAGTTGTAGATAAGGGACACATCGTTCTTGCAACAGTTGCCGGAGATGTACACGACATTGGTAAAAACTTAGTCGACATTATTTTGTCAAACAATGGATATTTAGTATGTAATATTGGTATTCGAAAATCGATTGATGAAATAATTGAGGCGACGATCAATAACAACGCAGATGCCATTGGTATGTCTGGTTTACTGGTGAAATCTGTTGGGGTGATGGAACAAAATCTTCAAGCACTAAACTCAAAATCAATTAAAACTCCTGTGATGC
>CAZQGB010000071.1:0-4564 GCA_964592615.1 uncultured Isosphaeraceae bacterium
TGGTGCGCATTTTGCTCCACCTTGGGCGTGGGTGTTGTCGTTTTCTTTGTTTTCAAGAACCATCGGTCTTGAAAACTTGTGGATGGGCTCGTTGAAATTTACTGCGCCATAAAGACATCGGCAATAACCCAATCCCCATAAGTAACAACTGGCTTGCCACATAGAGAACTATCCAAAAAACGGCGGACTGTGTAAACCCATACGAATGCAACCCCACACCAAGCATGTTTGTCCCAAACCACGACCATGCAGTAATGATATTACAACTAATTGCAAGAACAGCCAGCCCGCGATCACGAATCATTCCACACCACCTAGCGTGCAAGATAAGCAGGGTCATTAAAACAATAATTGCTGCACCGTTCTCTTTTGCGTCCCAGCCCCAAAACCTTCCCCAGGACTGATCTGCCCATATACCACCAAGAACCGTACCAACAAAACTCATAAAGGCGGCAAAGCAAACAACTCCATACGTCATGCTTGCAAGGGATTTCCCGCGTTCTCGATCAAACGTTTTTGTAAACACTCCAAGTAACACATATGCTGTACCAAGAAATCCAGCAAAGAATGCTGCTGAATATCCGATGGTGATAACAACAACATGTGTGGCAAGCCAGAAGTTTGAATCAAGAACAGCTTGCATCATTTCCATTGTGTCGCCAGAACCTCCAAGGTTGTGGGCGATTATGAGAGAACAAAAACCAAGAACCGATGCCATTAGTCCACCCAAACCCAGTTTCATTTTTCTATCAACAATAAGCCCGATGATGACACAGAACCAACCAACAAAAACTGCTGAGGAATACAGGTTTGTAACTGGAGGTCGACCTTGCAAATAAACTCGGCTGGCAATTCCAATTGTTTGAACGACAAACGCAACAACAATCAGAGATGTCATGGATTTAAACAACGCTTTTGACCATCTCTCTTTTGAGAGTTGACTCAAGAGCATTCCAAAACAACCAAAAAGAAACGCCATTACATATAAAACCAACGATGTGTAGAAGGGTTGTACATGGTTAAACAAAACCTCACTCTTTGATTTTCGAACATCGTCTGGAACAACTTCGTTCACAGAAGTGGCGTATTGAGAAAGTTCCTCGTTAAACAAATCCACATCCCCGTTGCTGTAATGTTTCAGTATCGATAACCAAGCCGACACGTTTGGGTCTTCTGGGTTTTCGCTTAACGCATCATCAAAAGACCTCCACTCAGACCCATCTTGTAGTGGCGGAATAATATATGGAGTCCGCAACATAGACAAATCACCAAACAGTGTTAGTCGTTGGTACAGGGTAATAACTGCGTTTTGGAAGGGGTCTCTCTCTTTACCTTTTACTCTGCTTGCCATCTGGGCTTGTTTGTTTATCTCGCTTCCTTTGGCAACAATTTCTGAATATGAAAAACGTGTGCGCTTTTCATCTCCTAGTCCAAGAAGTGCGAGAACATCTGGGTGATCAATTCGAAAAACCTCGCGAGTTGTGGTCTTTTTTGAGTCTGTTAATAATTCAAGATACCACTCGATAGCGGGCAGTGTTCCTTCTTCAGTTCGAAGAGACTGGCGACCACTAAACATCATGAGGTTGTTTCGAGCAACTGTGTCAAGTGGTTTTGTGCGCCCATGCGCAGAAACAGGAAGTGCTCGGAAGGTTCCTAAATCAAACGGACTGTTTATTTTGTCTGGTTTTACAAGGTTTTGACATGCATAAATCACACCGAATAAAAGAACTACCCAAGGTAATATGCGAAGCATTTTGTTCATTTTGAATGCCTCCGCAATGCTGGGATAAGACGGTTGCCAAAATGCAACAACATCCCAATAGTTATCATTGTGCTTGAAATATATGGCAGTAACCAACCAGGGTTTTGAACTACTTGTAACACTGTTCCCGAGTCACCCCTTAAAAAAGATGCTTGATAAAAGGTTTCGCCAGCATGTCTAAGTGGGTGGTTCATTGAAATTAGAACTTCGCGATCCACATTCCGCTTTTTGTCTACCAATCTCACTAAACTTGAATAGTTCCTCGCCATCTGTGTTCCAGTAAACAAGTCGTGTTTAAAATCAATAAGGTGGAGGGTAAACGGTTTATATGTTCTTGTGAATCGTAATTGTAACCAGTAGGTTTTGTCGTTGACATTAATTGATTGGGGTTTGTCTATAAATGACGAAAGTAAAAACGTGCCGATTTCGTTTCCGTTTCGTAAAAGAGTGACATACGCAGATGGTGCATCTACTCCTGCTCCATCCACACCTGTCGACACTGGTATTGGGAGCGCTGCATAAATATTCGCTGATCCAGAATTTGCCAATCCTTTTCTTGAACCCTGGTCTTGATCTGGACCGAGAATAACTGAGTTTGGCATCCACTCGTTTACACGTATCGAAAACGGCAACAGGTTGTGTGTTATTTCATCGTTTTCAGAACTTAAATAAGTGTCAGGCACAACGACCACAAGGTCATCTACTGCATCAGATTGGTCAATAATCGCTAGTTCTGTTGAGCGTGAGTCTTCAATATAGTTGCTCGATTGCCCCTCAAGAATTGTCATGTTGCCCTCTTTGGCGGCAATTCCTGTTACAAACTCTCCAGCCAAAAGCAATATAACTCCAAGGTGAGTGATGATAATCCCAATCCGTTTTTTGTTTAGTTTAAAACGAACAATATGTGCTGCAACTAGGTTGACAAACATCACGACCCCAAGGGTTAATCCGCCTGGAAACCAAAATGCTCCTGGAATTTCAGCAATCGATTGTGGAACAAAGATTTGAAAATCAATTGTTACAACCACCGAACGAAAATATTTTGCAACAACTGTCCAAATACCTTCGTGTACTTGCGCGAGAGTGCCAGCAAAAATCAGAAAAATCGAAAGCGCGAAAACCACAACAGTGAGTCGAAGTGACGACAGCGATTTAAGTATTTTGTGCATCAGTGTTCAACCCGCCTGCTTAACCCAACACCGTTAACAAACTCGTTGAACCGTCCAAGTTCTGATTCTGTTTCTGATTCGGTGCCTGTTAGTTTAAAGAACAGTGTTTCAGAGCCAAGTGGAACAATCCCAGCAACAATGCGTTTTTCTCCGTCTTCTGCAATTAAGTCAACCACCAACGCGCCGTCTCCAAACTCAGTAATAGCTAGTCCATCCATTGTTTGAACTTCATCTAATCCGAGTTGATCTCTCCAACGATTTATGTTGTCAAGAGCACCTCCACCTCCACCGCCCAGGGCAGTGAGTGTTACCCTTGCTCCGCTGTCTGTGAAATATGCCGCCATCAGAATGGGTGATGCGTCAACATCATCCGACCACTCTGTTGGTGCAACCCACTCCACATTTGTGTTGGTGTCTTGGTGAACCCACTCTTCTTGTTCAGGAGAATCCACCTGGAAAGAAGCTGAAAACGCAATAACATCTTCTTTTACTTTACCCACCGTTTCAGAGTCACCAACTACTTTTACAAACCAAGTATTACCATCACCAATATTTATTACTGTTCCCAAAAGCCGTACTCCTGGACCAAGCGAATCAACCACAAAAGAGTTGGTTCCTTCTATTGGTTTTGCGACATCACTAAGTTCGTTTTCTTGAATCGGTCCAAGCCCAACCTGACCTCTCCAGCGATTCACGTTTGCAAGAAGTCCGCCAACGTCGCCAGGAAAGACTGCCAAGGTTACCTCTATTCCTGGCTGAGTCATAAATGTGGCGTATCGCATTGAAACTTTTTTGTCGAGCATTTCCCACGAATCTGGAACCGTCCACACAACCACTCCTGATTCTTCTTGAGTTTTTTCGTTGTTGTCTTGTTGCTCTTGAATTGCTGTGAATCCACCAAAATCACGAGCAACTCTATATGCACGAATTTCTTTTCGTTCACAACCAACAAGCACCACTAAGGCGCTCGTGAACACTGTCGCAATGGTCGCTCGAGTGATTTTTTTTCTGTTTGGTTGCTGAGGATTCTTCAAAAAGTCGCTCCAATCTGTGCATTATTTACCGCCCAGCACAAGTGTGCAAGGGGAGTAACAAGAAAGCGGGAACTTAAACCAAAATAAACAAACCCGCGGGTCGTTTTTTGTCTACAACTTCTTATATAAAAAAAGTGGGGTGCAAATCACACCAGCAAACGCAAGCAAAATAATTGGTGTAAACCACGTTGCGTTAATCGTGACATCTTTCATTTCTGGTGGAACAAACATAAAACAAATACCAAGAATGCTTGCAAGTAGGCCTGTTCCTGCAACAACCCAAAGACCAACAATTCCACCGGGTATTTTGAATGACCGTTCAATCTCTGGTTTTGTAAACCGAAGCACAATTACTGAAACAAACATAAGTGCATACATCACCAAATAAATTTGCGCTGAAATTATGGTAAGCACATAAAACACGTCGTTTAGATCAACAAGCATGCCCAGCAAGCAAATAACTGAAACCACAACCGCTTGCAAGAGCATCACGTTTCGCGGCGCGCCGCCTTTGGTTTCTCGTTGAAACACTTTTGGTATTAGCCCGTCTTTTGCTGCAACCCGCAGTGACTCAGTTGGTCCAACAACCCAAATCATTA
>CAZQGB010000072.1:0-4451 GCA_964592615.1 uncultured Isosphaeraceae bacterium
CGAAATTGGTCCATGTCTTCTTGACGAATCATTGCGCCCTTCACTTCGCGATCCCAGCCACTTTCAAGACGAGCGATTGCTTTGTCAAGCGCGTCCTTACTTACGTCAAGAAGGACTACTTCGCATTCGGTTCGCCGTAGCAAATCAATTGCGATGCCTTGTCCCATTGTGCCAGCGCCGATGACTGCAATTTTGCGAAGCGAGTTTACTCGCTTCACTGCTTCATCAAGGGTTTTATCACCAAATATAAATGCTTTCTTCATTGTTAGGATGCCTTCGTATTTCTAATAATCATGGCAATCCCTTGCCCGCCGCCAATACAAGCCGAAGCGCAACCTAATTTTGCACCGCGGCGGTCCATTTCATACATTAAGTCGGTAACTAAACGAGTGCCTGTTGCGCCAAGTGGGTGACCAAGAGCAACTGCTCCGCCATTGACGTTTACTTTATCTCGGTCGAGTTCAAGTTCTTTTTCACAGCCAAGAAATTGCGCTGCAAATGCCTCGTTTATTTCATAAAGGTCAATGTCATCTGTGTTCAAGCCAGCACGCTCAAGCGCTTGTCTAATTGAGGGTACAGGGCCTTGGCCCATAATTCTTGGGTCTACACCCGATATACCGTAACTCACGATTTCAAACTGAGTGTCTAAACCAAGTTCGGTTGCCTTTTCGTGGTCCGCAATCAAGACAGCAGCCGCACCGTCTGCAATTTCGCTAGCGTTGCCGGGCGAAATCAATTTGTTTGGTGTAAAGCCGGGAAGTGATGCAAGCGTTTCATAGTCAGTGTCACGAATACATTCGTCGCTTTCCATGTGTACTGCGTGTCCATTTCGGTCAACAGCGTCAAGAGCAAATATGCCTCGCATCCGATCGCCACCATTAAAGTGACTTTCGCTTCGTGCTTCTCGGGCACGTCTATGCGACTCCACTGCAAACTCATCACACTCTTGCCTTGTAACTCCAACCTTGTTTCCATATTCATCTGCGGTGAGCATCATTGCTGTGTTTGCAATATCGTGGTTCAATGAAGCGAGCATCGAGTCCTCTGATTTGCCGCCATCTTCAAACTCCCAAAAGAACGCTGACGATTTTCGTTTTGCTCGGTTTATTTGTGGAGCACGCGTCATCGTTTCGCCACCAAAGCAAAGCACAACTCTAGAATCGTCCATGTTGTTTGGCATTGCTATTTGCTGCATGCCATTGACGATGACTTGGATTCCAGATCCACAGATTCGCTGCACAAGTAGCGCTGGCATTTCATCGCCAAGGCCGCATCGTAGTGCGACATTACGTGGAAAATACAAATCTTGTGAACCGGGTGCTGTAAATTGATAGACATTTGCACCAACACAACTATCGATGTTTGTCTTATCGATACCGCTTCGGGTTATCGTTTCTTCGCAAGCGAGTACAGCAAGATCCTCAGCGGAGAAGCCAGAGAGTGTGCCACATTTCACACCAAGTGGTGTTCGTGCTGCAGCTGCAATAACAATTTTTAACTCATTCTCTTGATTCACTACTTCATGTTCCTTGCATTTGATGTTTTGCGATTCGGATAACACGTTCACTTGGATTTGTTGCAAACATGTCGTGAATTTGATCCTCGTATAGAGTTGTAACTTTTTGCCTAACTACCTTGCCAGAAGGTGTAAGTTCTCCTCTGTCAAGCGAAAGAGGGTTGTCGGCGATGATTGCCCGCACTGGTCTTTGGTATTTCACTTCAATGACTGCATTTATTCGTTCAAGTTCTCTTGCAAACAAATCTCGTAGTGCGGGGATGCAAGAAAGTTGCGAGTCAAGTGGCAATTCATTTTCTTTAAGCCATGTGCTTATGTTTTGCTGCGAGGGGAAGAGAATTACACCGACATAATCTTGTCCACTACCAACTATAAGTGCGGTGCTTATGTATTCGGATTCGTTTGCAAGGGTAATCTCAACTCTTTGTGGGTGCACTTTTTCACCAGTTGTAAGTTTGAATGCTCCATCAAGTCGTCCGAAGATTCGCAGTCCATCTTTTCGAAACTCTCCAAGGTCTCCAGTGTGGAACCAACCATTTCGGTCTATACATTTTGCAGTTGCATCTTCATCATCAAGATAGCCCTGCATAACATTTGGTCCTTTAACGAGTATTTCTTGCGAGTTATCTATTTTTACCCGCACACCAGGAATCGGCATGCCAACATGTCCGCTTCGCCAAGTTCCATCCATTGTTGTAACTGTTACGCATGGTGATGTTTCGGTAAGACCCCAGCCCTCTAAAACAGGTATTCCATGGCGACGATAACCCGCCTCAACCGTTGCTGGAAGTGATGCACCTGCAGTAAATACCATTCGAAGTCGATCTCCAAAAACCATTGCATCAACTTCATCGTTCTTTTTGCATTCAGAGAGAAGCATTTCGTGAACGCGAGGAACGCTAAAGAAAATAGTCGGCTCCCAAAGTTTCCAGTTCTCAACCATGCGGTCCATGTCTCGCCCTTTGGAATCATCAATTCCAAGAGTTGCGCCATTAAATAGCGTCATAAATCGTTCAAACAGTCCACCAAAACTGTGGTGCCAAGGCAAGTAACTTAAGAATGTATCATCTTCGTCAACGTCCCAGAGAAGTGATAGTGCTTTTTGTTGAGAAATTATATTTCTATGTGTAAGCCGCACACCCTTTGGTGGACCAGTTGTACCTGATGTGTACATGATGAGGCAAAGGTCATCTCCGTGGACAAGATTGAGTCGTTCATCAAGTTTGTCTGTTGGTGCTTCGTCATTTTCTAGTAAAGAAGAAAAAGCATCCGCATCAGTTAGTTCCACTTCATCCATCACCCAACTTTTTGTAATTTCGCTGAACGAACTAGCAACAACTTTATCGTGTTGTTTTTTGCAAGAGGAAACAGTGTATTTTGGTCTTGCATGATTCAAGATGTAATCGACTTGGTTTTCTGGGTATCCCGAAAAAATTGGAACTGTCACACCTCCGATTGACATAAGTGCCATTTCGAACATAAACATTTCTAGTCGGTTTTCGCTGAGCATTGCAACACGATCGCCCTGCTTCACACCTTGGTCAATAAGATTGTTCGCAATCGTAAAGACATGGTGAGAAAAGGCGCGCCATGAAATTGTTTGGTTTTCATCTCCTCGTCGATACCGAATAAATGTTTTGTCAGCAAATGTTTCTGCTCTGTTTTTAAGAAGTAAACCAAGTGATTCTTCATAGCCACCGAGTGGAATTAAACTTGTATGTTCTTCTCCACCACGAACTGCTCCAATCTCAGCATCCATCTTCCGAGGAGTTGATTGACAGTATGCAAGGCAACTGTTTTCAAGGAAGCCCTTCGTTAAGTTAAAGCGCTCTTCGGGGGAAGTGAAATTCTGGTCGGTTGTTAGTTCAGTGATTCCCGCTCGTTGCCTCGCAAGATACGCAGCAACGAAGTAAATAATATTGTTTGCAATTTGTTTGACGTGCGAGCAACCCTCATGTCCACCAATTCGGCGAGTAATTTCACCCATCACACCACGCTCAATACGCAAACCGACAAGTCGTTCTGCTGAGTTTTGTACTTCTTGGCACACGGGAAATGGCGTGCGAATCATGTCTAACTTACTTGCAATAATTTGTTCGTTTGGAACATGGACGGTCAACTCTAAGTTTATAAGGTGGTTGCTATCAAGCATCGTTCCAACAACAACTAGGTCTTCATCATTCAGTTTGAATAAATCCACTCCCATATCTCTTCTTGCAATCAATTCCATGTTTTTTCGTCCTCCACCCGTATTTGTTTCTTCTTTCTTGTGGCGAATTGCTCTAGCCATTGCTTGTTGTACTTGTCTTTTGAGTGAGTTGAACAGCCGCTCTTCGGCTGCCATTCCTGAAGTCACAGCGTATTCGATAAGTGGTTGCAAAATCCATTGTTCATTTGTAAAAAGTTGGACACTATCAAGACCAGATTCAAGTGCGTCGTAAAAACCCTTTAGTGAACTTGTAACATGCCCACGATTTTTCAAAATTGTTTCTCGATGTACCGACCAAATTGATTCGTATGTTTCCTCTTCTTGGTAGACACCGATTGCTTTCCCAACTCGATAGACCGCTTCGGTAATTTTTCGAACAAACTCCGTTTTCTCTGGGTCAGCACATAAATCACCCATTCGAACATCAATAATTGTTCCGTCTTCGTCAACGGTGTGAATAAGACCGCCAACATTCAATACAGTCGAAATCATCGCTTTGTCAAACTCAAGGCGAGTTCCAGAAGTTCTTTCGTGATGAATAAATTTGTAATCTTTTTCTGAAAGAATTGCTTGAATCCGTTCTGCTTCTAGTTCAGAACATCCTGCAAACTCAATCCAACCCTTACCCTTAACAAGATAAACCGAATCATCACCACTTCCCTTACGACCACCCGCTTGCATTGCAACTCCGCGAACTAATCTATTTTGCAAAGCATTTGCCATGTC
>CAZQGB010000073.1:0-4424 GCA_964592615.1 uncultured Isosphaeraceae bacterium
ATGCCATCAATCTTTGCACCAACAGGTTCCATCCAAATTTCTTCACCACTAGCTAGTCGTATGCGAACGTAAAGCCCATCTTCCATAAGTGAACCGGCAGCAACACTACCATCAAGTTCCATTATTGATCCACGTAAAGTACGAACTGGACCGGCAGGAACTTCGTACAGTTCTCCCTCATCATTTTGCATCATAACTTGATACGCATCATCTCTTGTCGAGTATGGCTCGAGTTCAAGTGTGTATGAAAGGTTATCTATTGGAATAGAAACGCGAATATCTTGCTCAGGCGTTTCATTAATTCGCAACCTTGTATTCCAACTATCCTTCAAATTGAGCGTATCGTTTATTGCACGATCAATTGGTCGTACCGAGTCAATAGAGACATCTGAAGCATAGGTTGCGGTTGATAAAGTCATCATGAAACAGGCGGTTGCTGTACAGATACTCGTAATTGTGGATGGAAATGACATGTAACTCTCCTGATTTAACTTGACCCCACCATGGGGTCATATACGCATTCGCGTACTAATGGAAACGGTTGCGTACAAAAAGAGCACAACCAAGAAAAAATATCCCCGTAATATTGCAAGAGTACTGTTTTTTACAACAAATACCAGTTTTATATGATAAAAACGGCATTTATTCTATTATTTACTTGATTTTACGGTATCGGTCGTTGCAAGAAATTCACACTGGGTAATTTGGGCTGTCACGCCGAGCCGATTACTGATTGCTCCTCCAGATTTTGCCTCATTTTTTGCAAATGTACTCAATTCGATAGCAGGAGAGCATTTGTTGTAATTTGAGATGGCCCCACCGTAATTTGCTGCAAAATTTTCCACAAAATCACATGATGAGATGACTGGAGCAGTTTTACCAAATTGGGACGCTGTGTCATCAGTGAAAATACCTCCACCATCGCCATCGGATGTGTTTTGCCAAATTGAAACAGAATGAATTCGAGGAGATGCACCGTAATCATTACAAATTGCACCTCCATGTACGGTGGCGTGGTTCGTTATAAATTGAGAATTGGTAATTGTCGGCGATGAAGCATAGCGGTTCATCATTCCCCCACCTCTACTTGCAGTGTTTGTATTAATGACACAACCGTCGATGGTTGGCGATGATAAGTTGTAGTTGTACATCCCACCGCCTTCTTTGGCGCTGTTGCGAATAAATTTGCAATTTGTAATTGTTATATTGGCTTCGTTCGTGTTATACATTCCGCCACCATACATTGCATTGTTGTATTCAAACAAACAATTTTTAACTGTCATCACAATTCCATCGTTACGCATTCCACCGCCTTTTGCATCGACTTGTGGTTCAGAAAAAGATTGTCGTGATCTACCCCTCGATTGTGTTGGTGGCCATTGATTTGATTTTCTCAGAGCATCTTTTACAGTTGGATTTGTTTGGTCGTTTGCATTTCCACCAGTAATTGTGAACCCATCAAGTGTTGCGTTTTGTGCGCCGATGACAACGTGATAGGAATTGTCTTCAATCCCATCGTTGCCAATTTCACCAGAGAGAACCGAAGATTCGCCTGCACCTTTGAGTGTTACACCTTTTTTAAGTTTGAACGAATCAGTTCGTTTTGTTCCGGGAAAATAGATTCCTGGCGCTGCAAGAATCGTGTCTCCAGATCGTGCCTTTGAAAGTGCAACTACAAGTGATTGCGAACCATCCCCATCTGGGGAAACATTCCACGTGGTGGAAAGAAGTATTGTGCAGAGAAAATTAACGACCACCTCTACCGCCTCGTCCGCCCTCACCACCTTGACCACCGCGTCCACTTCCGGGGGCACCGCGTCCACTTCCGGGACCACCGCGACCACCTTGACCTTGTCGACGTTCCATCAACGTTCCAAATTCTTCTGCATCGATAAACCCATCCCCGTTAGTGTCAATTCGATCAAAACGTTGCGCCATCCGTTCTGGAACTTCATCTTTAGAGAGTTTGCCATCACCATTTCTGTCCATTCGATCGATTGATGGGCCCTGCCCACGACCTCTTGGCTGATCTTGCCCGCCAAGGCCTGCTTGCCGACCGCCAGGTCTAGGAGAGCGAGACATTACGCTACCTCCCTGCCTATCGGGCTCAAATGTAATTTCATACTGTTGAGTGACTGGTTTGCACCAACCTTCAGTATCACTACACGCAAAATATTTCACGGTGCACGTTAAAGTTTCTCCACGCTTCCAATCTGAAATATCCAAAAGAAACTCACGGGGATCAATGTCTGTTGCTTGCGAAATTTTTGGTCCTTCACCTGAACTCGGTGAAATAGTAGTACCTTCTGGCAAGGCAAGTTCGTACTGCACAGGGTCAACTAAGTTGTTCCAATGTACGTCGTGTATTGGGTCAACATGAAAACCGAGGTACATTTTGCCATTTCCAGTTGATATTGCGTCTCTGCTTGCCTCTGCTCGTAACTTTACGTAGTACGGTTCCGTTGACTTCACTGGATTAACAGTTAATGCCATCATGCGTTCGTCAACTTGAACACGAGGGACAACACCCTTTGCGGGTGATGAAATTGAATCAAAATGCGGGAAGTTCAAACTTTCAATACTCGTTCTTGTTTCTGGTTCGCCATGACGCTCGCCAAGTGTTTGCCCAATAACTTCTGGGTCAAACCAACTCTGGGCTAGAACAAGATTTCCTTCCCCATCAAAAATGTACCCACTGTTTGGCGCATTGCCGAGGGTAACTTTTGCTGCGTTGTCCATGTCATCGCAATACCAAGCAACGTTCGTACCAAGTTTTTCTTTGGCTTCTGCAACATGCATTAACCGTTCTTCTATTGTGATTGGTTGCACGTATCCGTTGTTTTCTGGATGCGCGAGTGAACCATAGAGATAGTAAAAATCAACTTCTGGAAAATCTTTCGCCATTGCTTCTACTTGAGGGTATACATCAAGGAATACTGGGCAAGTTAAACATCCACGCACAAGTACCGTGTCTTTATTACCAGCAAGAACATCCAGCAATTTGTGTTTGGTCCCTGATTCATCAAAGACCTCAAGTAGTTCTGCGTTTTGCAGTGGCTTACCATCTTGCAAATTTGTTTTATCAAGCATGTCTGGTCGGCTACTCGGAGATTTTGAACGACCACTACCAGGCCGATTGCCTTCTGGTCGGCCAGAGTTTCCTTTAGGTTGGCGACTTCTTGTTTCTTGCCTTGTTGCAAGAGTAATTGGCGTGAGTGTTTTACTCGCGAGAAACTTTGCATCTTTTTGTATACGAGTTGCTCGGAACAACTCCTTTGGATATTCGTACTCCCAAACAATTTCTTTTTCGGGTGTCACTTCAAACACACGGGCTTTTTCACCGCTACATATAAGCGTGTTACCGTTTGATAGGCGCTGTGCTCCAGAAATATGTCCAGAGAAAAAAGTTGTTGGTGGATCACCCTTGTATTCCCAAACAACTGCGTTTGTTTTTGGGTTAAGTTCAATAACGCTCGATGCGCGACTTTGCCGAGTACCGTTGTTAAAAATTAAAATATTTCCATTTTCTAAGAAACGTGAATCGTGTTGCCCATTCAATTCACCACTTCCCCAACGATACGTAATACCAGCGTCACTTCCTCTTTTAATTATCCATATTTCATTCATACCATGGACGCTCAGAGCAATTTCACCAGTTTTTTCGTTGAAGTCAATGGCATTGATGTGCAACCAATCAGGTCCTGGTTTTCTACCGCCACCAGAGTTAATGTCAACCTCGCCATCCCCCTTACCAAGATGGTCCCAAGCATTCCAACGCCATACTGTTTCTCCACTTTTGGGTTCAACTTCTAATACTGTTTCAGACCAAAAAGTATCGCCGTGAATTTTTGATTCGCTGCGACCTGCATCCAGTGCATCTTGTTTACTTTTAACATCCCACGCCAACACCAATATATTTCCATTTGGCAATGGTGCGATATCGTGGTGCTGCAACATTGTCTCTGTGCTTAACTCGTATTCCCACTTCACGGAACCATCCCAGTTCACCGCTTGCACCATTCCACCAGCGCCACCCTCTCGAAAGTTTCGGTTTCTCGTATTACACGTTCGAAGAAGGGTACCATCTTCTAATAGATATACAGACTGGCCTGGACGATATTCACTTTCCCACGTATGAACTGGTCTCCCATCCATGTCAATTAGGTACGTGGTTGTTTCTTGGATAGGTGAAATCAAGGTGTAACCGTCAAGTGGAGCAGTCATTATTGTTGCGAGTAGTAATTCGATCATTTTGTTGTCTTTCCTATTGGACCTTTTGTCGTGCTTGCCTCTAAGCAAGGTGAGTTCTGTTTAAGTGAATAGTTGCTTGTGAATTTCGGGTCGATATCTAGATTGCCTTCGCCCAGTGCACCACCGCCAATATCACTATGCACGATGATCGGAATATCATCATGCCAGTTGCT
>CAZQGB010000074.1:0-4039 GCA_964592615.1 uncultured Isosphaeraceae bacterium
TACTGAGCCTCTGGTAAGCTACTGTTAGAAGAAAAGCTCGAACTCGTGCTTAGCCTGATCCAAAATGGAGCATCAGCATCATGATCTGTGGGAGCGGCTTTGTTATCGTTGCTAGACCTTGGGTTTAACCCACTTAACTGGTAGAATCTGACCTGTATAGCTATGGAAAAAACTGCAAAAATATACGGTGCCGGTCATAGCGGCATGGTCGGTTCTGCTGTCGTGAGACGGTTGAGAGAAAAGGGATATATTCGGTTGATTCTCAGAAGGTGCAAGAGTATTTACCTCTCCAAAATGTAATGGATGGTTTGTTTGAAATCACTCAACTTTTATATGGCATTGAGTATCGCGAAGTAACAGAAAAAGCAGATGAACGCGGTACACCACTTTGGCACGAAGATGTTCGTTTGTTTGAGGTGTGGGACACAAAAGCAGACAAGCAACTTGGAGAGTTTTATATTGATTTGCATCCTCGTGACAATAAATATTCACACGCGGCTCAGTGGGGATTAGTGCAGCACAAGGTTTGGGAAGATGGCACAGAGCAACTACCTGTTGCCGCACTTGTGTGCAACTTTACAAAGCCAACAGCGGACAAGCCGTCGCTCATGACACACGATGAAGCAGAAACATTCTTTCATGAGTTTGGGCACTGTCTTCACACCATTTTGAGTGAAGCAGAAATAGCAGGTTTTGCAGGCACGAGTGTTGAGCGAGATTTTGTTGAAGCACCTTCTCAAATGTTTGAAGAATGGGTGTGGACCCCCGAAACCCTGTCGTTGTTTGCAAACCATTACGAAACAGGCGAACCAATGCCAGACGAACTAATCGAAGGCATGATTGCTGCAAAGAATTTGCAAAGCGGTATTAAAACCGAGGGGCAAATATTCTTGGGTATGGTTGATCAGGCATACCACACGGATGAAGACGGCGTTGTTGATACAACTCAAGTCGGATATGACATCCACGACGAAGTTCGTATGTACCCACATACTCCTGGTTCATATTTCCAAGGCAGTTTTGGGCATTTGACGGGATACCAAGCAGGCTACTATGGATATTTATGGTCGCTGGTATACGCCCAAGACATGTTTCAGCGTTTTAAAGAGTTGGGGATGTTGAACCCAGAAGCTGGTGCGTATTATCGCGACAAGATTTTGTCAAAAGGTGGAACAGAGGATAGTTTAGATTTAGTTACAGATTATCTCGGACGCGAACCATCAATGGATGCGTTTTTAGAATCGCTTGGTCTTGAGGTGGCGCAACCAGTCAATGTTCCTGGAGACGAGGTTTTTGGGGAACCAGAAAAAACAGATTCTGGATTAGAGTTCTGGGTCATCAATGATGGGGATTGTGGTGAAGAGAATCCAATTCCAACCGACAGGGTGAAGGTGCACTACACCGGCTGGCTTGAAGATGGCACAAAGTTTGATAGCAGTGTGGATCGTGGTGAGCCAATAACCTTCGCCCTAAACAGGGTAATCCCCGGCTGGACAGAGGGAGTTGGTTGTATGAACATAGGCGATAAATTTAAACTTCGTATTCCTTCGGATTTAGGATACGGGTCACGTGGTGGCAGAACAATTCCACCAAACTCAACACTTATTTTCGATGTTGAATTGATCGACATCAATCCCGTTTCCCCTTATGCAGAGGTACCCCCAATGGAAGAATTACCAGGCGACACAGTAACAGGCGATGTTTCAACAAGTGACAGTGGATTACAGTGGTATGACATCACAGTAGGTGATGGCGAAACCCCCGAGAGCGCTGCAAGTACAGTCGAAGTCCACTACACCGGTTGGCTCACAGATGGCACGAAATTTGACAGCAGTGTTGATCGAGGACAAACCATAGAATTCCCACTAAATGGAGTTATTGCTGGCTGGACCGAGGGTGTTGGTTCAATGAAAGTTGGCGGAAAGCGCAAACTCATCATTCCATCAGATCTTGGATATGGAGACCGCGGTGCTGGTGGCGTGATTCCTGGTGGTGCAACCCTCATCTTTGACGTCGAACTCATCTCCACAAAATAAACTCCAGCATTTTTGGCTCAGAGCCAACCTGGCTCAGAGCCAACTTGGCTCAGAGCCAAACTGTGTGATGAGCAAGAACGTGAAAGATAGCGACAAAACGACACAAGAACGCAGCAAACACCCGTTAATTGTCGGGTGTTTGCTTCTTGGAGTAGCTGCAATTCCGGACGCAATGGTTGTTCCGGTGCTACATGGCCTGACCGTTGAGCGGTTTGGGGTTTCTGAGGGTGCCGCACATTATTTTATGGCGATTAATTTGCTTGGATCCCTTGCTGCAATAATCATGCTTACGCTCTTAAAACGGCGTTTTTCCGCTTCGTCGCTCTTTATCGCTGCAGCAATGTTGTCCACGGTATTGATGGCGCTTATGGCGGTTTCGACATCATGGTGGCTGTTTTTAGTGTTTCGATGCGTTGAGGGTGGAGCAGATTTGCTATTGTTATCCATTCCGCTGAGACTGATTGCTCGAGCTGGCACATCGCAGAGATATGCCGGGCGAATTGGTGGTGGGTTTACCACAATTATGGTTGCTTTGGCAATCGGGGCTGGAATTGGGGGTGTAATTGGTGGTGAATCAGCAGAACATGTGCTCTGGGCCGGAGCACTTCTAATGGCAGTACTTACATCAATTGCTGCGATTGTGCGTCGAACTGTCGACAACTTGCCACCTTCTCCCGTCCCAGAGCCACACAGTTGCCCACTTATTCCACGTGAGTGGGTTGGGGCAGCACTATACGCTCTTGATCGTGGGCTCGCTGCACTTGTGTCTACATCGCTCCCAATTCTACTTTCCTCTGGTTTTAACATCACAAAAGCGACCCTTGGAGTTGCATTAGTTGGCATGTTTTTAGCACTAGCGGCCTTTTCATCACCAGTTGGTATTCTGGCTGATCGTTTTGGTGGAGGCAAAATTCGGCTAATTGCATCTTTGATGTGTGGTGTTTCACTTGCTGCACTTGGCCTAATGTCTTGGTTACCTCCAGAAATAATCCTCGTGCCGTGCCTCCTAGTTTACGGGGTGGGTGCTTCAGGTCTTATGCCATCAGCATTTTCTATAGCCGTTCGTCAAGATGCATCAACCCTAGTGTTTAGTTCACTGCAAGCGGCAGGTCAGGCCGGGTACGCTGTGGGTGTTCTTGGTGGTGGCCTGCTAATTACATGGTTCGCTCTTCCGACCGAACTCATGCTCACAAGAATGTTTCCGATTGCAGGACTTTTGTTTATATTCTTGAACTGTATACTTCTACTCGTACTCCGCGGCATGTCAAAACGATAGGGTAGTAGCAGTGAAAAAACTCTTAGTCATTTTGATATGTGGCACGTTGGTGATTCTATCTATAGTTGGAGTTGCTTCATGGCTTAGTTGGCAACCACAATCATGGTATGTACCCACAAGCACTCCATCTCAAGATGTAGCAGATTTAGCAGAACGTGCGGAATATAGGTTGAATGAAGAGTTTCATAAAATCAGACCTCCAATCGAAGTCTGGAAAATACGAATTACAGATGAAATAATGAACGCTTGGTTAGCAACAAGATTAGATGGTTGGCTGACACATGACCAAGAGGTGGAACTACCACCTGAAGTTCATAACCTCCAAACGCACACCACGGTTGACGGCATTTGGCTTGCTGCGATGATTGAGATTGATGAGAGCGACCCGAGACCACTCGCTATTTTATTGAACGCTTGGATTAAGAACGGTGAACTTTTTACGCAGACCGAAGCAATTCGACTCGGGAAAATACCTATTCCTGTTTCTATATTTGAAAGCGTGCTGTCTGAATTAGAAAAAAACACGGTGGGGATGGCGGCAATAGCACCACTTATGGATGACCGTGAGGTTGTGATTCGTTCAATCGATTTTGAAGAGGGTGCAATTGTTCTTACTTGCCAAACACGCCTCCCAGAGTAAACCCAAACCTCTACAATACATGTCTTATGCCCACGATTACGATAGATAGAAAACCGATGGACTTTGAAGAAGGACAGACAATCCTTG
>CAZQGB010000075.1:0-3864 GCA_964592615.1 uncultured Isosphaeraceae bacterium
TCTATGAGTTGCTAATTATGGACGATGAATTACGTGATGCAATTGCAAGTAACCCAACAATTACTTCATTTCGCAACCTTGCCATCGAACGGGGAATGCAAAACTTAAGACACGACGGATTTGCCAAGGTTGCGGACGGCTTAACAACAGTTGACGAAATTTTGCGATTGACACAGTGATAAAATTAAACTATCCCGCGGGATAGTTTATTTTAGAAGAAGGGCGCAATAAGTAAAACGCACCAACAAATTGCTGCTATGACTGTTTTTCCAACGATTCCCATGACTCTGCCTATGGCTGCACCAGTAGCTGACTTTGCAAGTTCGCCTGCAGGGGCTGTATCTTTGTGACTTAGTTCTCCGAGCAATGCTCCAAGAAATGCGCCAGTTATTGCCCCAATTAAAGTTCCAACGAGTGGAATCGGAATAACAAACGTACCAATGAAGGCGCCAATCATGCTTCCCAATATTGCACCAACCATCCCGCGCTTTGTTCCGCCACCCGCCTTTGCACCAAGCCCAGCTGCAGCGGTCTCTATGATTTCACCACAAACTGCAAGTCCAAGGACTATGCCGATTGTTACCCAACTCCAAATCGGCGAATCACTCCAGAGCGGATTGCACAAGGTTATTGCAAGTGCACCTGCGACCATCAACCAAGTTCCCGGCAAACCAACAAGTGTAATGAGAACGCATATTGAAGCATACAATCCAAAAATCACCAGTATTACAATAGAAATCCAGTCCATAGTTTACTCACTTGCTTATTGGGAAACACTTTGCCATTGAGAAAAAATTTAGTCGCTCCAGAGGGCGTTGATAGAGTCGTTTACCGCTTTGCCAAGGTTGTCTAAAGCGAGTTTAATATCCCACTCTTGGTTATTACGGTCACCAGTTGTGTTCGAAATTGCACGAATTTCAATTGCGGGTGCGCTTAAACGGTTTGCTGCATGCACAACTGCTGCGCCCTCCATTGCTTCGCATTTGCACCCCGTCCGTTGCACAATCAGTTCCGCTTGCGCATCGGTTCCACTACACGTTGCGACAGTGGCAATTGGGGCAACAACTCCAATATTTGCCAAGCGTTCAAGCATCCAATGGTCAACCGGAACCTCGTTACCTTCGAAGTTGCCTAGTGTAAAACCCATCTGTTGTATGTCTTGAAAACCCCCAATTGTCATCAGCCCTTCTTCAGCGTAGACACACTTGTTTGCAACAACGATGTCACCAATTTCTAGGTCGCTTTCAGGTAAAGTGCCTGCAACTCCCGCGTTGATAATCCACTGAAAAGGACCATCAGAAAGTATTGCTGATGTAGTCGCAGCAGCAGCATTTGTTCGTCCAATGCCGCCAGCAACAACAAAAGTTCCATGCGGTCTTCCAATGACGTCGGCTTCTGCTTGCACAGCGGTCACAATAAGAATTCGGCGTGCCATTACGAAGTTAGGTGTGAAAGAAGTTGATCAATCGGAATGTCAACTTGCTCACCACTTTTCATGTCCTTGACTGCAAACATGTTTTGTTCAAGTTCTTTTCCGAGAATAACAGCAAATGATGCTTGAGCCTTTGCGGCTTCGGTGAGTAACTTGCCAACATTTCGAGTTGTTTTGTAGGACCGTTGAGCGTGCAATCCATTTTCTCTCAACATTGCAATGGTCGAAGAAATTACTTCATCACCTTCATCGCACGCGCTAACAACAAAAACGTCTGGGGTTGGCATGTAGTGTGTCCCATCTTCAAGAAGTCCCTTGTCTTTTAGAACAAGAGAAAGCACAACATCCCCCATACCGAATCCAACTGCTGGAACGGAAGGTCCACCAAACATTTCAATCAAATTATCGTACCTACCTCCACCAGCTATAGCGCGTTCAGCACCAGAGCGCTCGTGTATTTCAAAAACGATGCCTGTGTAGTAAGCAATCCCACGAACGATATTAAAGTCAAATGTACACCAATCATGAATACCCCAAGCGTTGAGTTCTTCTTGTAATGAGGTTAATTCTTCATGTTCAATTGAAACATCGCAGTCAAATTGTGTAAATGATTTGGTGTCGAACCCATGTTCTTTTGTTTTTTCTTCAAAAACTTCCGAAGGCATTTTTTCGCGTTTATCAAGAAGCGTAAGAGCAACCTGAAGTTTATCTTTTGGAATGCCACTATCGAGTAGCATTTTTGTTACAACATCGCGATGACTAATGCGAACAACTACATCCTTATGAGTTAAACCAAGAGTAGCAAGTGCTTGAATTGCAGTGGCAATTACCTCCGCATCAGCAGATGCATTATCGATGCCAAGCAAATCCACATTCCACTGTTTAAATTCACGGAGTCGACCTCTTTGCGGTCTCTCTGCTCGAAAGTGACTTGGTATGCCAAACCATTTTGTTGGTAAAGGTAGCGAACGACCTTTTGCAGCAGCCATACGTGCCAGTGTCGGTGTAAATTCTGGACGCAGAGCGTAATCAACATCACCACCAGACCGTTTGAAACTAAAAAGATCGTTGACAATACCTTCGCCACTTTTCACGGTGTATAAATCAAGGTGCTCAAAAGTAGGGCCTTCAATTTCATCAAAGCCAGCGTTGATTGATGCGTTGCGCCACGCGGATTCGATGTGATGAAGTACAGCAAGGTCGGGTGGAAAGAAATCTCGTGTACCTTTTGGAGCTTGGTGTGTCACTGTTTACCACTCAGGTCCGCCACTGTAGCGACCAAAGACATCGCCCATGGCTTGAACCATTTCACCAAGTGTACAACGTGAGATAGATGCGTCGATCAAACTGCTCATAACGTTTTCATCATTACGTGCGGCTTCTCTAATTGCGTCAAGTGCGGACATTGCTTTATCTTCATCTCGCGATTTCAAGAATTCATCGAGTCGCTCACATTGATTTGTTTCAACGGAGTGAGGAATCTGTAGGAGTTCTACTTGAGCTTCCTCATTGCCATCAGGGTACGCGTTAACACCAACAATAACTCGGTCGCCTGCTTCCATTTCTTGACCAAAACGGTATGAAGCTTCGGCTATTGACCGTCTGAAATAACCTTTGTGAATACCTTGAACAACACCACCCAAATCATCTATTTCTTCGATGATGGTGTTGGCATCACTTTCCATTTGATCAGTAAGTGATTCGACAAAATAACTTCCAGCGAGTGGATCGACCGTTCGATGTACTCCAGTTTCATGTGCTAGTATTTGTTGTGTTCGAAGTGCAACACGAACAGCAGTTTCAGTTGGAAGCCCTAGCGTTTCGTCCATCGAGTCTGTGTGTAAACTTTGGCAACCACCCAGAACGCCAGCCATAGCTTGGTATGCAACACGTACGATATTGTTTAATGGTTGTTGCTCAGTTAACGAACACCCTGCCGTTTGAACATGTGTTCGCATTAACCAAGACCGTTCGTTTTTTGCACCAAAACGATCACGCATTGCATTTGCCCAAATTCTGCGAGCAGCGCGGAGTTTACAAATTTCTTCGAAGAACTCGTTGTGACTGTTGAAGAAAAATGAGAGTCTCGGGGCAAATGAGTCTACATCTAGGCCACGTTTCATGCACGCTTCGACATATTCCATTCCATCACGAAGTGTGAATGCAAGTTCTTGAGTAGCTGTTGAGCCCGCTTCGCGGATGTGGTATCCACTGATTGAAACGCTGTTCCAACGTTTGGTGTTGTTGGTAGCAAACTCAATTGTGTCAACAACAAGTTTTACGGATGCTTCTGGCGGATAAATAAATTCATTTTGGCTGTGAAACTCTTTTAGAATGTCATTTTGCAATGTGCCACCGAGAGAGTTCCAATCGATATCTCGCTCTTTTGCCATCGCGAGGTACATCGCCCAAATGACACAAGCTGGGCCGTT
>CAZQGB010000076.1:0-3789 GCA_964592615.1 uncultured Isosphaeraceae bacterium
ACGCTGTCATGAGACACCCAACAGGCACAGCGCACATTGCCGCGATGTCACTAAAACAACGCGCAATTGCCTTGCGTCCAATTAAACTTGGGTCTGTTCCTGTGGTGACATGACGGCCAATGATAAGTTGGTCTACTGCGCAAAGTACTCGTTGGTTACCAATGCATACTTCACCCATGTCGTCACCAGGTGGAATAGTTACGTGTGGGTACGAAGGATCTGATGAGTAAATCGATTGTAGTAATTCAAGTTCATGCACTTGGTAGATGCTCCGAAATTAGATCTTCGTATCTTTTAGTCGCTCCTTGTAGAGATGAAATGACTTTTCTGCCAGCAGTCGTGATGGTATTGCGTGAATCGTTGTCTTCAAGTAACGATGAAATTTGATTGGCTAGTTCTTCCTTTGAACATTGAATAATTCCTTTTCCCTTGACGAGGAGTTCGACCATGTCTTCAAAGTCACTTACATTGGGACCTATGATGGTTGGCTTTCCTAATGCGATGGATGCTGTAGGATCTGAACCATGTAAAGGCGAAAAACTTCTTCCAATAACAACAATGTCAGCAAGTGCGTATGCTTTTTCGAGTTCGCCAAAAGTGTCGAGTAAAAAATACTTCGTGTCAGTGCGTGAGGCGCTCGTTCGTCGGTTACATGGTGAAAGTGTTTTTTCTGCGTCATCAAACCATTCAGGTCTACGTGGAGCGCAAAGTAACTGCGCACCAAGGGGTGTGGCGGACTTCAATAGCTCGTGCTCAAATGGGGTCGTTGATCCACCAACAATGAGTGCCTTGGTCAGGTCAATGCCAAGACTTTCTGCGAGTTCTGCAGACCCTTCAACGGAATCTACAATAACTGCATTATCCCATTTCATTGTCCCCTCGATTGATACTCGTGTTGCACCAAGTTGTTTTACTCGGTTGGCGTACACTTCGCTTTGCATCCCGATAGCAGAGAGTTTTCTGAATGTGCTTTGTAATAATAATTTTACAAGTTTGTACCGTTTAAAACTACGGAGTGAAAGTCTTCCATTGATGACAAGAATAGGGATAGAATTTCCATGACAAGTTCTAATGAGGTTGGGCCAAACTTCTAGTTCAACGAGTGCGACGAGATTTGGTTTGATTCTTTTTAAGAAACGCTTCATTGAAAAACTAAAGTCAAAAGGAAAGCGAGTCACATGGCACGACTCAGAGAACAACTCATCAGCACGCGCCAAACCAGTATCAGTCGTGACGCATACAACAATCTCATACCCGCTTTTTTGTAGGTCTTGCACTAATGAACGGATTGCGTTGACTTCTCCGACTGACACGGCGTGAAGTAGAACTCTGTTTGAGGAGGGAAGTAGAGATTCACCAATACCAAGTCGTGCTAAAAGGTCTTTTCGTCGTGGATGTCCCTTAAAACGGGAAATTAACGCAAACAAGAGTAAAAAGGGCAATGCGATTAAATACGCGATATCAATAAGTACAAACACAGGCGTAGTGTATCTTGAAGGGGCAATAATGCACTTCCTTCCGATAAATGAGGAACATTCTTTGATTTTTTTCGAATCTTCTACTGGTCTAATCACGAATTACATGTAACACTAAAGTCGACTCCTTTTCTATCCCCCCTATCCCTGCCAAAAAAGTACCTTTAAAACAATGATGGAATTACATATATGCTCTCGTACAAACGGGGTTGTGCTTCGAAAGTTCGCCTTAGGCGACCTTGAAGAAGTGATAATCGGTCGAGATGAAGAATGCGACATTCGTATCAAGTCACCAATCGTTTCTCGTGAACACTGTACGATTGAACAGAACGGAAATGGCGGGCTTGTTTTGACAGATTGTGGTTCAACAGGGGGAACCTTCGTTGAAGATAATAAAATCGATTCAATTAGACTTGAAGATGGCCTTGAAGTTGTAGTGGGTCCTGCGTTGTTACGCTTCTACGATTCTGGTATTTAAACCTTTCAATCGTTTAACATTTTCTTCTGAAACTCTAGATTTTTAATTTCTCGTTTAATGGCCTCAACACTTGCTCCTCTAGCAACCATTGGCCACGTATCTTCGCCAATTTTTTTGTGCCATTGCAATAACTTTTTGCCTGCATCAATTCGCTTTGATAGTGCTTTCTTTTCAGAATCTGCTTGGACATTGCCTCCAAACTGTCCCATGAGTTCTGGGAACAAGATTTCAAACTCTTTTAGAGTTTTAGTCCATTTCTTCGCAATGTCTCGACCATAAGAATCAATTTCAATCCATTCTTCTAAGTCTAAAAATTTTGCAAGTTCTTCTCCGTCATCAGCAGTTCCATCACTCATCCCACACTGCAGTGCTTCTTCTGGAGAAAGCATCATATTTCTTCCGGTTTTACTGAGAACATGATCGCCGAATTCATGGTTGTAATAAGTGAACTCGCCAGTTTCGGGATCGACATCGTATGAAAAGTTATACTTGCTTCGAACCATTGAACCAGCAATCATCGGAGTGTGGCTTGTTTTTGCAAGAACGCTTTCCAATTCCCTTACCCAACCATCCAGTTGCCAATCTGGAGCTACGTTCTCAATACTGCCTGAGTACATGGTGATTGCCCCGACGTACCCATATGATCGATAATAAATTTCATCACAGAGAAACGCGGTTGCTGCAGCTCCTGAACCAGCACTCTCAATCCACGCAATAAAGCGATGGCGGTCCCTCGCCTCAAAAATAGCTTCCCGAATTTTGTCCCAAATATGAACGGCACCTCCCCCTGAATGAATTTCTAAAACTATTATCTGACCAAGCCCGTAATTTTCTTCAATATGCTCAATCAATTGGGTTATCTCGTTATCACGAAAGTACGTTCCTACCATTTCATGAAGTGGAAGGCAGAAGACGCCTTTAGGTAAATCACCTTCCTTAGCAGGTTTTTTCAATAAAGGATTTTCATCAGCATCTGTAAGTGGATCCTCTATATTGGCATCTGATGCCTTTTCTGTTTCCGAGGAATCAGATTCGCTGGCATCACTAGTGATAGAGACAATATTATCTATGAACAAAAATGCTCCATCGATCATGATATAACTGTTTGTTGCTCGAGTTATTTTGCCTTCATGGACAACTTCTTTTCCACGGTCTCTATATGTTACGGAAATGGTTTGACCGATTTCACCGTTCCATGTCGTTCCGCTTTTTAATTTAAGTTGAACATCCTCAGCATACGCAAGTGCGCTTAGTCCGATTGTGAAACAAATAAGTGCTCGAGTTATTTTTTTCATGTGTACTTTCATTTTTAACCTCGGCCTCCGCCGCCGCCACCACCACGACCGCCGCCGCGACCTCCTTGGTTGCCATTTTTCATGGCATCAAGAAGTTCTTCAACGCCTTTTATACGTTGTTTCAGATATGGAATGGTGACTCCTGGTCTGAATGGTCTCCTCATACGGGTTTCTACTGGGGTCGACTTTTCGAGAATATTCAAGAGTTGTTTTAGTGAACGAAGTTCATTCATCCGATTTTTCCGTGCCTCGTCTTGCTCCGCCCATTGTTCATATTGCAACGCATCATTCCATAATTCGTGCGCTTTTTCTAACTTCTTTCGCCAGTCTTCCTTGTTCTTGACGATTTCTGCAGTGATGTCCTTCCCGACAATGTGGTACGAACCTCGGATTCCTTGAGCGAGTAAGACATCTTGGATGCTTGAAACAATTCCTTTACTGATATCTAACTCTGTAGCAGTTATCGCAGTGAGTTGAGGCATATCGTCTTCGCCTTGATCAACTTTGAAATCTCCAAAGGTATTTTCTTCCCAAACAACTT
>CAZQGB010000077.1:0-3765 GCA_964592615.1 uncultured Isosphaeraceae bacterium
GTTGCATCAAGTCAAGAGTGGAATTTATCTGATTCACCGTCAATCATCGAGTAGGGGTGTTTACCGAGATTGTTTTTGTTTACATTTTCCATCCATGTTTGTGCAATATTAATTATTTCGTCCCCAATGTTCGCAGTTGGTTTTGCAAACGATGGTTGCCATTTGGTGAGACCAGCCAAATCTTGCAGTACAACAACCTGACCATGACAATCTGTTCCTGCCCCACACCCAATAACTGGTATGGAAGTTGCTTCGATAACAGCTTTTGAAACCTCTGTTGGCACTGCCTCAAGAAGTAACATTGAAGCGCCCGCCTGTTCCATTGCAACGGCATCGTTGACGATAGTTGTTGCATCAATCGCACAACGACCGGCTGTTGTGTATCCACCAGTTTGTTTTAGTTGTTGTGGCTTAGATCCGAGATGTGCGACAACCGCAATACCAGCATTGCAGATTGCAGCAACTCGGTCAACAAACGTTCCGTCGACCTCAAGTTTAACAGCGTCAGCATTTCCTTCTGTAAGAAATCTCCCAGCGTTTTTTATCGCAGACGATTCGTCTACTTGGTAACTTAAAAATGGCATGTCGCCCATAACGAACACATTCGGCGCGCCGCGCTTTACTCCAGCAGTAAGTGTTATGAGAAAATCAAGCGGGGCGTGAATTGTGCTATCAAACCCAAGAATCATTTCAGCAGCAGTATCACCAACAAGCATGGTCGGTAAGCCGGCTTTTGCCATCCACCTTGCTGTTGTAGCGTCGTAGCAAGTAAGCATAGCCCACTTCGCATTTGCCTTCGACCACTTTTGCAGCGTGCGTAATGTGACAGGGCCATCTAAGCAAGAAGGTACTGTGGCAGGTTTGGTTTCAATAGTCGATTGATCTGTCATGGTGTATATCCTCAGTATAGGAAAGAGTGTCTCTAATTTCCAACATATCTTTCAAAAATCGCTTTTGCGCGTTTTACATCATCAGTTCCATGGATAATCGCGCGTCCATCGTGGAAGCAAATCATTTTTATTGCACTACCATCTGGCGAGCGCTCTTCATTAAACTCGCCTCGAACCATAGTTTCAGACTTTTCAAACGACCCATGTTCTTGTAGTTTATTACTAGCAACATTTAAATCAAAACCGTCTATACACGGCAACAGAACAGCCATTCTTCCACAAAGTGCAACGGGTTCAGAAGAAGTTTCTCTTAGAAATTCAAAAAGTAGTTGCCCACAACACGGACAGCCCTCCACCGGTTTCCCAAATGAAACCCGATTACTTTCAGAGTTCCAAAGGTCAAAAGTAAGAAGTGTTTTTGATATTTTATTTTTGTTTCCTGTGACAAATTTAATCACATCTACACACTGGCAAGATGCCGCTATCCCAATCGCTGGTGCAAGCACACCAACGGTGTCGCATGTTTCTTGCAACCCAGTTGGAGGGGGTTCCGGAAAAAGGCAACGCAAACATGGGGTTTGCTCTGGAATGATTGTCATGACATTGCCCTGACTGGCAATGACACCAGCAAACATAAATGGGACACTTGTTTTTATTGAAAAATCATTCAAAAGATAGCGAGTGTTAAAATTATCAAGTCCGTCGACAATTACATCAACACCTTCAAGGAGTCGGGTAATGTTTTTTGAAGTGAGATCTTCAACATGGGCGGTGATTTTGATTTCGCTGTTCACACTTGTAAGATGTGTCTTAGCCGCGGTTGCTTTTGGTTGCTGGGTTTGAGAATCATCTTCAGTGAACAGAACTTGCCTTTGCAAGTTTGTTTTTTCAACAATATCTCTATCAATTAAAACAAGATGACCAACACCAGCTCTAGCAAGCATTGTTGCTGACATGCAGCCAAGTGCGCCAACACCAACAATCGCTACTGTTGAATTACAAATAGCATCCTGTCCACCATCTCCGATACCCTCTACGAGACGTTGACGGTGATAGCGGTCGGAAATAACCATTGGTTAAAGAAAACCTAATTTAGAAAGCGAAGTGCGAGAACGCCTTGTTCGCTTCTGCCATACGGTGGGTTTGTTCGCGAGTGTTGACGGCTTTGCCTTCACCCTTTGATGCATCCCAAAGTTCTCGTGCAAGGCATTGAGCAAACGGCTTACCTTTTTCTGCTCGACATGCAGTGATAATCCACCTGAAGGTCAAACTTTGACGTCTACGGGCATTAACCGGCATTGGAACTTGATAGTTTGCGCCACCAACACGCTTTGAACGAACTTCGACGTTTGGTCGAACATTTTCGAGCGCTTTATGGAAGACGTCCATTGAAGTTTTTGGTCCATCTTCATCTTTGCCGCCTTCTTTTTTGAGGCGAGTTTCGATTCGATTAAGTGCGTCATACATAACTCTTTGAGCCACGGCTTTTTTGCCATCTTTCATAAAGCAGTTAATGAATTTTGCAAGAACCTTGTCACCAAACTTTGGGTCTGGTTTCAATTGCTCTTCTGATTTAGTTATACGTCCAGCCATTTCTATTTCCTTTCAGCTCATCTGTCACTGGATTGTGACTTTGTTCACCACGTTCTGGGGGAGAATCGTGATTACTTGCTAAGCACACAGTGTGCTTTATGTTTACTTACCCTTTTTAGTTCCGTATTTGGAACGTCCCTGTTTCCGTGCATCAACACCAAGTGTGTCGAGTGAACCACGAACAACGTGGTATCGAACACCCGGAAGGTCACGTACTCTGCCACCACGAACAAGAACAATGGAGTGCTCTTGAAGGTTGTGGCCTTCACCACCTATGTACGCGGTAATTTCTTTGCCGTTTGATAACCGAACACGAGCAACCTTACGAAGCGCGGAGTTCGGCTTCTTGGGTGTAACCGTTCGAACTTGAAGACAGACACCTCGTTTTTGTGGGCATCCTTCAATGTCACGAACTTTAGATTTGACCGTGGGCGTCTTTCTTGGTTTGCGTACGAGTTGGTTAATTGTTGGCATAAGTAATTCCGAGATAATGGTTTGTTCGCCTTCCGTCAGGCGAGCCACATATCATAACAATATTCACAATTCTCACAACCTACCTTAGAATTTCACCAACCCGCCACCGTCCGATAACCATTCGTGAGCAGCTTATGGCGTTTTCACTTGGGTCAAACCATTTTGGGGTTACAGACTCAGCGTGATTACCAGAGTGAAATGATGGTAAGGAGGTCGGAAGTGCCCACTAATCCATCTTGGTCAAGGTCTGCAAGGCATCCGTCGCAAGAACCCCAATTACTAATAATAGCGAGCAAATCGCCCATCCCTACTGAACCATTCCCATCAAGATCACCAAAGATTGTGTGTTGAAGCCAAACGGGATTTGCTAAACAAAGTAAATCACCTTTAGTAACACGCAATGTTATGAACTTGTCATCAGGAGTCAACTCTAAACCATTGAGGTGAAAGTCCAAGGAATAGGATGGAATCCCAGTTGGTTCGAGTGTTTGTCGAACGGAACCATCGACAAGAACTTGTGCCTGGTAGTCACCAGCGTATCCCATACTCTCATTTGTGCGAATGGAAAGAACAACATCATGATTCCAGTTCTCTGGCAGAACCGCTACCTGTCCAGTGAATGCACTATTAACCGTTATCCAAGCAAGCGGGCCATTTGAAGCAATACAATGACCGCCTAGCATTCCAGTTTTCAAGTTTGATCTAGACACACTCTCCATTGCAACGTATGTCCAAATTCTTCCAACAAGTCCCGGCTCGTGTGCATCGCTGTCACCTATGCCAACAGGAAATGCATTTGGCCAACCAT
>CAZQGB010000078.1:0-3642 GCA_964592615.1 uncultured Isosphaeraceae bacterium
AATTGCATACACCTGTAACACAATCGATATTAAATAGGTTGTCCGAAACGTGACCCTCAGAAGTCCTATACACACTCATACTAGGCTGGAATGTTTCTTCGTAGGTCATGTGGTTGTCCTGCCAACAAACGTTGCCAACCCAAGTTCTTCCGCTACCATGTATATCATATGTAACAGAATAGTCGGGATACTGTCCAAATCTCGTACCGCGATTACTTAAGATTGCAAACTCAGAAGATCCTGTGCTCGCCCATTCTTTCTCTTTTCGTGAGCCGATTAATGGTATCGATGAATAAGAAACGTGACAACCATCACCTCCATCATCCAAATCAACATTCAATTCTTCGTCCCAGTATGTATCTTCACTCGGATTACGGGCGGTGTAATCATAATGCTCCATAGCGAAGACATTGCCACTAGGTTCATTTTCGCTTAACAAACGATCAGCGTTGTATAGATTCTCCATGACTGCAAGCGAATGAACGTTGTCGGATGTGTTTGCAAGCCGATCTTCAGCTCCTCTTCCTCGCACCTCTTGACCATTATCTAGAGCCAACCTATTAACGTAGCCAGGAGTTGGGTAGCGCCCCTGATGACCAGTAGCCCACGTAAGCCAACCGGAGTGAATCGACCTAATCCGAGCAGAATCTTTGACAAGCATTGCTTCCTTACGAGCTCGTCCAAGCGCTGGCATCAGAATGCTCAACAGAAGAGCGATAATCGACATTACAACAAGCAACTCTATAAGTGTAAATGCGAATACTGGTCTTTTATTCTTCAATGTTAAAAGTCTCCTAGTTAATACTATATAAGGTATTTGTGAGAAATCCAAATTAAGATTTACCCAACTTAGAAGAAAAAAACGAAAAAATTGCTATTCAGTCCTAGTTTCTATAGTATCGCTATATAAATCTAGGTAAAAATCTCGGAGTTGCCTGCCATTTAAGTCTCGTTCTCTTCCTTGCAAAAATCCAAAAGTATTAAACATGCTAATCGCAGGTCCTCTTTCTATTCGAACATCAAGCACAACTTTTAAATATTGTTTCTCTTTGCAAAACAAAATGGCATGTTGCATCAGTTTAGTCCCTACACCTTTTCTTCGAAATACATCGCGAACTCGAAGACGTCTAATCTCAGCGGAATCATCGCTGAGCCGTTGCACACCTATCATTCCAACTATCCACTCTTCATACTCCGCAACCCAGAAGCAACTATCCTTACATTCAAAATAGCCCTCTGTTAAATGATCCAAATCTGCACCTGTATCATTTTCCCTCGTTTGTCCTTCTAAACGGCTCCGTTCAAATAAATCTCGAAGCACTGAAACATCATCGCTAGTTGCTGAGCGAATGTTCATGAGGTCTGTGTGAAATTGTGATTCCTTTGAAACCATTCCTATGTGTCCAATTCATGAAAGACTAGAGACATCTTAACCGTATCAAGTATAGCAACAGTGTAACGAGTGGCTCGATGTAGTGCACCGGGATTAATGCAACGCGTCTTTTCAACCACTTCATCGCGTATTTCATGGCTGTGGCCATGAGCAATTACATCGATATTACTATCTTCTATAAAGGTTCTGTATTGCGACAAATCATGACCATGTAGGAAAGCTATTGTGATTCCGTCAATCTCAATTGTTCCAGCTGGATGTTGCACATCAAGCCCAAGATTAATTGCGTAGTCAAGCAAGCGGGTCACATAATCACAATTACCAAATACCAGAGAAACATTATGACCTGCGAGTTCATCAAGCACTTCGTGCGTTTCGATATCTCCAAGGTGAATGATCTGGTCACAACCCAATGTTGTCAGTAGTTCTATTGCGTGGCGGGTCCTAAGCCACTCACCATGAGAATCAGATAAAAAACCAATTAGCGCCATTGGCTACTGGGCTTTGCATATAGAACTACCCATCTTTTATATTCACTTTCAAAGAAAGCTGGATCGGTTGAAAAATACGAGAGCCACCCTCGCTTTGGTTCTTGAATTGTTCCGATGGCCGCTTCCTGAAGCAACCTTCGAAGATCAGGCAAATATTTCCCATTGTCATACTCGATTATGAAACTAACTAAGCCCCAAAGTTGAGCGTAATATCCAAGAAGTGAAGTTCTACCGCTAGAAAGCAGTACCGATGGATCTGACTGCATGAGTTCTTTCAAAGGGGTTAAACGATTTGCATTTACTATTTTACGCAAGGTTGTCAAACGGTCCCAATTACTTGCTGGTTGAAATTGCACTTCGCCTCTGCGAAACCTAAACCCTTCCATCCAAGTTCCAATGCCTTCATCAAGCCAAGTCGGAAGGCAAGTTGCAAAGGCTGCTTCTGCATATTGGTGCCATCCCTCATGTGCTGCAATACGAAGTGTTACTCGACTTCTCCCTCTCTCATCTAAATGGTACAACACTGCTGTGCCATCAATTGTGACACCACCAGATTCTAATTGAAACCAATGCTCTGCATCAGCTCCAAGCATCAACGTTAACTGCTCCTGCCATTGCGACTCGTTTGCAAACAAGTAGACAACCATTTTCATCTTAGGAAATGGCAAATCTCCAAAGACAGTTGTGTACCGTTCAATAAGAGCATCGTAGAAAGCAGGTAGTGAATCGAGAATGTGCTGATATTTAATGGTCGTACGAATATCCCATACATCTGAAACAAATCGCTCGCCTTCATCGCCTTTATATGTCCAAGGTAGCTCAAACATTGTTCGCCTATTTGCTTCAGTAGGTCGCAGCGGGGGAATTTCTTTAGTTTCCTGAATAGTGCAATTACCTAAAGTAATGGCTGTAAAACAGATTCCCAAAGTAATACTTAAACGTGTCATGATTGTGCAGCCGCCTTCGCTATTTCAAGATCTCTTTCTGCTTTTAAGAGCATGTCTTTCGTTTCTTGGACAACATGTTCTGGAGCATTGTTTACATACGATTCATTCGACAAACGATTCTTGAATCCCTCGACTTTCTTTTCCAGAGAAGCGATTTCTTCTTTAAGGCGAGAATTATTATCTTCTATTTCTGTTTCGTCGAGCATATTTGAGAGAAGAATTGTTTCGCCATCTACGAGAACAGCGAAGCCATCACATGAATCCTCAAGCAACGCGATGGATCGCAATCCAGAGAGAGATGTAAGAACTTCAGCATGCTCTAAGGCGAGTGAATGTATGCGTTCTGGAGCAAACAAATCTATTTTTCGTTTTGGCTTCACTTTTTGCGATGCTCGAGCCACTCGAATTGCTGTAACAAGTTCTTGAAGATGCCCAAAAGAGTGAACAATATTCTCGTCAAGTTTCACACCAGATAGTTTCGGCCATGACGAAGTTGCTACGAGCAGGTTAGTTTCCAAATCAATACCATCAACGCTTCCGGATGGAAGTGCGTGAATATGTGGCCAGATTGCCTCAGTTACAAATGGACACACAGGATGTAGCAAACGGCTAATCAAATCAACTACTGTGAGCAAAACACGCTGTTGTTTTGGGCTTTCCTTAACTGTTGGCTTTATAGCTTCGAGATACCAATCACAAAAATCTCTCCAAAGAACATCGTAAATCGCATCAACCGCTGCACTAAATTTATATTCACTTAGAGCAGCGTCAACTTTATTTGTGGCAAGCACAACTCTAGACAACATCCATT
>CAZQGB010000079.1:0-3617 GCA_964592615.1 uncultured Isosphaeraceae bacterium
CCCAATGTTGGTGAGACTGTGCTGCATAAACTTTTGTACTTCATTGATTTTGATTACTACGAAAAGTTTGAAGAAAACCTCATGGGCTCAACGTATATTAAAAATCAACACGGTCCCACATCAGTTGAACTAGGTTCATTGATGAAGGAAATGCAAGAGCAAGGGGAAGTTGAAGCCGTCAGCAGCAAGTACTTTAAGTACAAACAGAAGAAATACATTGCGGTTAAAAAGCCAAACCTTGCACTGCTTTCCGCTCGTGAAACAAGCCACATTGATGGCGTTCTTGCTCGATTGTCAGATAAAAATGCGAAAGAAATCGAAGCATATTCCCACGGAGATATACCTTGGCGGTCAGCGAAAGATGGCAAGCCAATTTCTTACGAAAGTGTGTTCTATCGAGACGAACCCTATTCGGTAAGAAATTACGACGATGCAGTTTAATGCGCTAAAGTTATTTCAAAAAGAATTTAAAAGACTTTCAAAAAAATACAGTTCGCTGCCAGACGATCTGCAGATTTTTAAAGAAGTTCTCGAAATCGAACCACTCGGAAGTGGAAAGCATTCGCATATTATCGCGAAGCAGAATTCGATACACATAGTTAAATCTCGATTATTTTGCAGTTATTTAAGGGGTAGTTCAATGCGAATTGTCTATGCATTTGATGCATCTCTACAGAAGATCGATTTTATTGAGTTGTTCTACAAGGGGAACAAACCAAATCATGACCACCAGCGGGTAGTTGAGTATTTTGAGAATCTTGATTGAATAATCTGCAACAACTTTAATTGCAGATACAGGTAGATTCCGGACGAAGTGTTTTACACACACTCAATAAAAACAAAGAGCGAAGGAGCGCACATGAATAACGAACGGGTAGAGAAACTAGAAAAACAAATCCGCACGCAGCAAAAACTGAATTGGCTTCTTGGAATAGCACTTTTTGGAATGGTTGGGTTTGGCTTCACGCCGCCCATGCTCGAACACATCACTGCGCGATCACTTTGCATCATTGATGAAAATGGCATGCCGAGAATTATTCTCTCTAGCGAACCTGGCAAAAGTGAACCAAAAGCTTCTATTCGGCACTTAGACGCGAAAGGGAATCCAAAATTATGGCAGGGGACAGAGGGTGACATCATCAGTAGCACGTATTACGACAATGATGGCATGATGCGGCAATCCAATGGGGTAGATGGTAAACGGAATGGTACTTGGTACTCGTTCTTCGACCAAGAGAAAGTCAACGCGGAAATGAGTTGGACATTTGGGGGTGAAGAGTTCCCACAAATTGTGCTTGGTCACGGCCAAATTTTTGGCGTTGAAAAAATTCTGATGTTTAATCCGGAAATGGAGATACGTATTGCAATTGACGCAAACCACGAGGGCGATCCAAGTTTACAGATGCTTGACGAGAATGCGGTATCTCGGGTCGTGCTTGGTACATACTCCGAGGGCCCCTCGGGCGTTTCAGTATACGACGAAGTTCAAGAACTTCGGTGGTCAGCTTGTACTGAAGAATTACGTTCGGGTGTTTCGCACTACGACAAAAATGGCAAGAACCGGTGCTCCATCGCTATTCTTGAAGATAGTAATACATTTTTCTCAATAAATAACAAGGATGAAGACTTTGATATTCTCATGGGCTCACTCGATGACCACTTCCTATTTAGTATTGAAGGGGAACAAGAAGAAAATTTGCAAACTTCACTTCCAAGCACCACGACGCAACATGCTTTGGAGAATGAATAAGTTCAATTCCTCAGTAAAACAATCCTTATGTTGAGTGGGCGGGCTGTAATGCCCGCTCATTTATTTGTTTTATCAATATCCTAGGCCAAGCTCTTGCGCTTCCCGTGTAAGTTCAGTTAAAACTTTTCTCCGCTTCGTATCAATATCTGCTTTGTATCGAAATACATCTTCATAAATTACTCGCCTGTGCGAACCAACTTTATGGAAGGGGATATCACCAGATTCAAGTAACTTCACAATGAAGGGTCGTGAAACCCAAAGTAAATCTACAGCCTGTTGTGTTGTGAGTTGTGCATTTGATTGAAAGAGCGAAAGCGTGTTCCCTTGTCCAAGTTGCTCCAGAATATGGCATAGAATGTCAATGGCATTATGTGGAATTCGCACAGGAGCCTTCTTCGATGTCGTGCTTCGCAGTTCAAAGCTTTTGCCACGTAGTGCAGCGAGTTGCAGCTCGCATTCGCGTGCGGCGAGAGCCTCTTTGTCATTTGGAACTGGTACTGAATATGCACCAAGGCCGTTGGTTTGATGTTCTGTCATGGGTTTACCTTCATATTTCATAGAGCATCGCCAAACGAAACAAACGCAATAAACGCAATAAACGCAATAAACAAAATAAACGAATTTGCTGCTTTTTTGTATTTATTGCTGTTTTCTTCAGTTCTGGGACGATGTGCATGTATACCGTTGAGAAGAACGTGAACATTTCTCTTCATTCGCAATGATGGTCAAACACTTTGCGTTTATACAGAATACACAAAAGGAGTTTAGCGATGACAAATAACACAAATGCAACAGTACTACTCGCAAGTTTTATCGGGGCTTTCGCGGTTCTTGCGGCGATTCAAGGATGCAAAAGTAAAACAATCGTGCACATCCATAATGGGCAACCTGTAACACCCGAAGTTTCAAATTGCCCGCCTGCGGCGCTGTTGCCCGTTGACATCACGATGATTCTTGATCGCTCTGGGTCGATGGGTTCACTAAAAGAGCAAGTTGTTACAAGTTTTAATGATTTTCTTGAAGAACAAAAGGCAGTAGATGGCGAAGCATTCATCTCGCTCATTCAATTTGACGACAAGTACGAACCAAATTACGAGGGCGTTTTACTGGATCAAGCGGGCGAGCTGACAACAAGTACGTATGAGCCGCGCGGTTCGACTGCGTTGTTTGATGCAATCGGCAGGGCGATTACAGAAGCGAAGGATAGGATTCAGCTAGGCGAATCAGATGTGGTGTTCGTCATCACAACAGATGGTTTAGAAAACGCGAGCACCAATTATTCAGGTGATGTCATTAAGGAATTGATCGCAGAATGCGAATCAGAATTTGGTTGGCACTTTATGTATCTTGCTGCAAACCAAGAAGCATTCGACCAGCACGAAACGATTGGCATTCGTCGAAGAGGGAGTCTTCAGCTTGAAGCGACTCCAGAAGGTTGGGGTGCAGCGCAGAAAGATATGTCACAACGAGTTATGGAATTTAGATTAAACGAAAACCGCGATGGCGAACAACTGGAATTCGAAGAAGAAGATGATGTGAAAGAGGAAGAGTCAGAGGACATGGATGATGGTTGTTAGGGAAACTTCATCGTCATCTTGTTCATAGTACTACAAGTAAACCAAATGCCTAAATGTGTGTCTAAAAATGCTATTCATTTGCGTTGTTTCCTGCATGCATAAGCATGTTTAATGTACTAATAAACTCAATTTAACTTGAAAACGGCAAACTTTGTTGATCACGCTACAATAATCAATTCCAAAGTATTGGGGAGCGTGACGCTCTTTACATATTAATCAAATGAAGGGAACGCGAAATGTAAGTTTTACAAATCGCTAACTAGCTTTGTATAGTTGTCTTCCCTTGTAAA
>CAZQGB010000080.1:0-3573 GCA_964592615.1 uncultured Isosphaeraceae bacterium
ATGACGGTGTTGACGCTCGATGCCTCGTTCACCACCGCCGAGTTTAATTTGTTCTTCTGTCTCGACGAGTTTTTCAGTTGCTAATTTCAATGTGGACGGTTCACTCATAGTGCGCAGGATACCGCATCTTTACAAAAAACTCGCCAATCAACTGTTGTTGATTGGCGAGCATTAGTCCTGAAAGGGGCTTCGCACCTGTAAACCCGATGGGTCTACGGGTTCAGGTTCCGCGAAGCCCTCTTGTACAGTCTGTTAAATCGATCACTGATCACCTCCTTTGAAACGCTGTCATGCTCAACCGTCGCGTCCCACTTGACGCCGCCAAGCCATTTACCCCTCCTACTTCAGGAGGGCACACCGCCCAAGGCACGTTGCCTTGGTCGTCGTGGCGCCTATTCTTGGATTCGGGCTTTTGGCCAGGTTCAAGATCGGCTTGCCACAAGTACTAAATTTCTATCGGCTATTTCTTGATTTCAAATTAATACGGCTCATAGCCGAATTAATTATTCGAGGTCAGAGTCTTCTTCTGCCTCAAGTTGTTGCATCTCATCCCAATCTTCTAGGGAAATTAGGATTTCACGAGCAACCGAACCCTTGTGTTCACCGACGATACCAGCAACAGCCATTTGGTCGACTAATCGCGAGGCACGACCATACCCAATTCCCATTCTTCTTTGAAGAAGTGAAACGGAACCACGACCACTCTCAATCATGATGCGAACAGCATCATCAAACAAATCATCACGCTCTATTGCTTCGCCTGCACCGTCACTGTTAACTCCTCCACCAGGTTTAATTTGAACCAAACTGCGTTCGAAGTTAGGTGCTGCAACTTCTTTGAGATGTTTAACAACCGACCGAATTTCTTTTGGAGATACAAATGTTCCTTGTGAACGATTCGCAGTCGTAGAGCCAGGAGAAATGTAAAGCATGTCACCATTGCCTAGCAAAAGTTCTGCACCCTTTGTATCCAAAACAATTCGGCTATCCATACCACTACTTACTTTAAAAGCAACTCGGCAAGGCATATTAGATTTAATCAAACCGGTGACGACTTTTGCTTCGGGACGCTGAGTAGCAAGAATCAAATGAATTCCAACCGCACGTGCTTTTTGCGCAATTCGTACAATTGCTTGCTCAACATCTTTCGCGGTCATCATCAAATCAGCAAGTTCGTCAATAATGAAAACTATGTACGGAAGTTTTACAGGAATGCGAGCTTTTTCTTCTTCTGTTTGTGGGTCGAGAATTTTATAAATTTCATCCTCAGTCAATTCATTAAAGCCAAGCAAATCGCGAACGCCTAGTTTTTGGAAAATTTGATACCGCTCTTCCATTCTTGCTACAGCCCACTCAAGAATTGCAGCAGCCCTACCCATTTCAGTAACAACAGGGCATGCAAGATGTGGAATGTCAGAGAATTGACTCAGTTCAACCATCTTTGGATCAACCAAAATCAATTTCAATTCATCTGGGCGTTTTGTGTACATCCAACCAGCGATGATTGAGTTTATACAAACACTCTTGCCCGAACCGGTTGTACCTGCAACAAGCATGTGTGGCATTTTTGTGAGGTCTTCGACCATCGGTTCACCAGAAGCATCCTTACCAAGGAACATTGGAAGTTTCATTTTTTCCGTCTTTTTACTGCTCATCAATTCCTTGATGCTTACAGTTTCTCGTTCTGGATTTGGCACTTCGATACCAACAGTTTTGCGACCGGCAGTATTTGGAACGATGCGAATATTTGGCGCACCCAAACTTCTTGCTATATCACTTGCAACACTATTGATACTTGAGACCTTCGTGCCAGGAGCAAGATCAATGGAATAGAGAGTAATTGTTGGACCAGCTTCGATACCTGAGACCTCGCCATCAATGCCATACATTTGTAGCGTTTCTTCAAGGTCAACCGCTTGCTGCCGTACAAGATCTTCGATTGATTCGCCAAAGCCCTCTTCTGGATCATTGAGCAACTCTAGCGATGGGAAAATATACCCTTCAAAATTATCTGGGCGCTGAATATCCGATTCTTTTGCCGCCTTACCACTTGAAGCAACACGGACTGGCAATTTCGCCATTTTTTTGATCAACTCTGCAGGCGAGAGTTTTTTGCGTGGCTCTTCTTCATACTCATCATCATCGTACTCTTCGTCTTCGTATTCATCTTCAGGGTACTCATCTTCTTCCCACTCTTCTTCAATCACATCTTCTTGAGTAAGCGTTGCAGCCGACCGTTGAAATCGAAGGATTGCCAATGGAGATAACGAAGCATTTGGCTTGCGGATTTTTGTTAATTTTTGTATTCCAGAAAAAACAAGACCCACAATCGAAAACGCAACTTTTTCAGCACCAACTACGAGACCGATAGAAAAACAAGCGAACACAATCAAGAATGCGCCAAACGATGAAAAACTTATCTCAAGTTGAGAAACAATTGTTTTTGCGATGAGTCCTGCCTTTGCTCCCGCAAGTGTTCCTAGTTCTGGAAAGAACAGTTCATGTAAACAAGAAACAGAAATTGCCATTATTAAAAAGCCAAGAGCGCGGGCTGCTGTATGGGTTATTTCAACTCCTCGAAAAACGAGTGTTACCCAAGTGCCAATACCAATAAGTAGAACCCAAACTCCAAAACCAAGAATGTGATAAGTCCAATATGCAATCCAAGCACCAACAACACCACACCAGTTTCCAATAGGGTCGTTGTGCACCGCTACAACATGGGACGGCGAGTCACCAACATTGAAAGATAGCAACGCAACAGCCACGAAAATGGCGATTGTTGCGCTAGAAATCCACAAAATTCTCGTTTTTAGGTTTGCGGAGGTTAGTGATGAGGAGCCACTTGACTTACCTCGACGAGTTTGTATTGCAGTACTTCCCATAGCACCCTACATATCGGCATGGAACGTCCTTTTTCGTTGGGTTTTCCACGATTTGAACTTAATGTTACGGGAAATGCAACCTATTGCAAACAAAAGGATTAAGCGGGCAATTCTGTTCTCGTTTGAATAGAGAGCAATTCAGAACAGCGATCTTGGCTCGTTATAGTTACAAAATTGTAAAGATGGGCGAGGTTGTCAAGATAGAGGTCACGGATGATAGAAGGGGAGTTGCACTGCCTTGAGAGGTGAAGCAAGACGATTTGCTGAAGGTCTGATTCATCAGCAATTTGGCAAATTGCTGCAAGTGATTGTTCGTTTGAAAGGTGCCCCGTTCCACCCATAATTCTTGATTTTAGAGATTCTGGTCGACTGCTCATCTCTTGTAACATTGGGTCGTAGTTTGATTCCAATGCAACACCATCAAGATTTACGAATCTATCGATTAGATGACATGGCACTCTTCCAAGGTCAGTTGCGAAACCAAATCTAGTTTTACCAGTATCAAACACATAACTAAATGTACCAAGTGAATCATGAGCAACATGTACCGGCTCTACAGTAGCACCATGTAACTGAAATTCAGTTGTGAAAGGAACTAAGCAATGTTTTTCAAGTCCCGAACGAAGCGCTCTTTCAACATGGCTTTCGTGCAAATGTACTCGTACATTTCGCCTTGCGAGGGTGCGGC
>CAZQGB010000081.1:0-3498 GCA_964592615.1 uncultured Isosphaeraceae bacterium
CTCTGGAGGTGATTTTACTCGAACTTTAATTCGACCGCCTACTATGCCAACAATTTCATCTCGTGATGCATTTGGAACAACTTTTATTCGAATGTGCACACCACCACCGATGGGCTCAATGCACACCATCTACGATTCTCCTAAGGTTTTTTTATTCCGCAAATAGTGATGATAATGCTGGGCAAAACGATGTGCTTCGTCCCGAATTGCTTGCACAAGTTTAAGACCTTCATTGTTTCGACCAAGTTTGATTGGGTCCGATGTATTCGTTAAAAATATCAATTCTTCTTTCTTTGCCAAACTAATAACTAGGGGCGGTTGCTTATCAAGTTGATCAAAAGCTTCCATGGCAGCGGAAAGTTGCCCCCTCCCCCCATCGATAACGATGAGGTCAGGGTATAACGCCATTCCCTTTCCAGCATCACGAAATCGTCTTGAAATAACCTCTCGCATTGACATGTAATCATCATTCTTTGCGGTTTGAATTTTATACCTTCGGTATCCCTCCTTGTATGGCTTCCCATCCATAAAAGTAACCTTTGCACCCACAGTTTCACCACCTTGTAAATGAGCAATATCAAAACATTCGATGTACCGTAACTCCATGTTCACTTGCAACGCTTTTTGTAACGCTTGCAATCCTGCAGATGGATCTTTTGCAAATACAGTGACTTCCGATTGCCAAATCACCTTATTATCCGCGCGATTATCTAATTTTTCTAATGCAATGATTTGGTCGCGAATTACTGCTGCTTCTTCATATTTTTTGTCTTGAGATGTTGTATCCATTTTGGACTGGAGTTCTCTTAGTATGACACTACGCTTCGATGTAAGAAGGCGAAGAAACCCTTCAATATCTTTCCGATATGCTTCTTTGTTAATTTTGTTAGCACAGGGACCAGAGCATCGTCTAATTGCATGTAAAAGACAGGGACGAAAGTAATTATTCGATGGGTCTTCTTCTTTAATTACAAGTGGACAAGTACGAAACCTGAAGACCGTTTGAAGCATATGAATTGATTTATTCAAAGCACCAGAAGAGGTAAATGGTCCAAACAACTTTGCTCCCTTGAAGGCATCATCGCTTGGTGAACGTGTAATAAAGACTCCTGGATAATCGTCCTTCATGGTGACAGCTAAATAGGGATATGTTTTTCCATCAAGTTGCAATGAGTTATATTTTGGTCGGTGGTCCTTGATTAGGCGAGCTTCAAGCAACAGGGCTTCCCACTCTGTTTCGCATTCAATGAACTCAATACACTCAATCAAAGGGAGCATCCCCTGTTTCCATGGACCTATGTCAGTCGAAACTAGAAAATATGAACCCACTCTCTTTCTCAGAGAGTTTGCTTTTCCTATGTATAACATGTTTCCAAGACAATCGTGCATCAAGTAAACACCTGGCAAGTCGGGTAGCTTTCTTGCAAAAGAAGCGAGTTTTTTTCGCTGTTTTTCCCATTTAGATGCAATGTTTTCGCTCGTCATACGATTTCTTATTCTATCAGCGGATATATCTCAATATACCGCTGTTTCCTATCCAAAAAATCAGTACAATGTAGTGCTCGAACCATAACACCCCTTTCAAACCCCTTATTGGAGAATATGACTATGAAACAACTATTAACCCTAACCCTTGTTGCCTTTCTTGGCTTCGCAGTTCTCGGCTGCAACAAATCAAGTAAGGTAAACGCTAGCGCTACTGCTGCTCAGTGTGACCCTGCAAACTGTGATCCATCAAAATGCGGCGACTCGAAAAAAGCAGGTTGCGACAAAATGGGTACCGCTGACTGCCCAATGGGTGCTGCTAAAGCAAAACCAGCTGCTGCAGGCGACAAAAGTTGCTGTGCTAGCAAAGCAAAAGCTAAGCCAGCTGCTGCAGGTGCTTGTGACCCAACTAAATGTGGCGACATGAAAGATTGCGATCCTGCAAAATGCGCAAGCATGACAAAAGGCGCAAAAAAGGACTGCGATAAAATGGGTGGCAAAAAAGATGGCAAGATGCCAGCTGGTTGCCCAATGTCAGGTAAATAAATCCATTTTGATTTAAACCAAACTTAAAAGCCCCGCCTTCTGGCGGGGCTTTTTTAATCCAATAGAATATGACAATGAGTTGCACGCTACTACGTCATGGACGAATCATCAACAACGGGCAGGATTTCATTGGTGACATTCTAGTTCAGGATGGAATCATCCAACAGATAAGCGATTCAAAAATTAGTAATACCGATTGCGATATCATAGATTGCGAAGAATGCATTATTTCTCCAGGATTAATCGATATCCATGTCCACTTCCGTGAGCCAAGCAGTGGTAAACATGAAGAGACAATCGAAACAGGAATGTTGGCAGCAGCGAATGGCGGCTACACCACAGTTTGTACGATGCCAAACACTATCCCCGCTATCGACACCCCAGAATTGGTGAAATCTGCAATCGCACAAGCAAACCAAATTGGAAAATGCCGTGTCCTTCCGACAGCCTGTGCAACTACTGGAAGACAAGGTGAAACCATTACACACATCCAAGAATTGGTTTCTTCAGGTGCAATAGCAATCACTGACGATGGAGATGTTGTCGAAAACGATGACATGATGACCGATGTATTAAAGGAATGTGCAAAAAGTAATGTACCTTTCATGCAACATTGCCAAGACCCAAAAACAACAGTTAACGGAGTAATGAATGAAGGTGAAGTGCAACGCGAACTTGGGTACGGACCTTGGCCACGCAGTGCCGAAGAATCCATCATCGCTCGAGACATTCAACTCAACAAATCAATCGGTGCAAAGTGGCATGCACAACATCTCAGCAGTGGTGGAAGCGTTGATTTAATCCGTCAAGCTCAAGCAGATAACCAGCCTATTTCTGGAGAAGCATCACCTCACCACTTGCTGTTAACTGACGAATCGTGTCGTGATATGGGAACAATGGCAAAGATGAATCCACCGCTTCGCCAAGAATATGACATCTCACTCATCAAGGAAGGTATCGCAGACGGAACTATCGCAATTCTTGCAACAGATCACGCTCCTCACCCTATGTCCACAAAAGAGAAGCCATTCTCCGATGCTTCATTTGGAATTGTCGGTTTGGATTGTGCTCTCGCTCTCTATGTACAGGCACTCATTGAAGACAATGTACTTGATTGGCCAGCCATGCTCGCGATGATGACATGCAATCCAGCAGCGTTGATTAATCGACCTAACTTGGGCTCGCTGAAAGTTGGAGGAGTTGCAGATATTACGATTATTGATCCAAACCTCGCGTGGACAATTGATGTCAATGATTTCGCTTCCACTGCACAAAATTGCCCATTTAACGGGTGGAATGTCAAAGGTAAAGCAATCGCAACGATGTACAGTGGCGTTTTCAGCCATCAGGTTCTCTGTGACCGAGCTCATCGTTGCAATTAACGCAAAAGTAGTATAAAATCCCCAATTCAGCTCAGTTTTGAGCAACAATCCTAGCGAGGTGGGCTTCGCTCTGATTGAACACCCT
>CAZQGB010000082.1:0-3477 GCA_964592615.1 uncultured Isosphaeraceae bacterium
GACTGCAGCGTGATACGCAAGAAGCTGCAAAGGAACCACGGTGAGCAGTGGCTGTAGTGGTTCGGGCACATCAGGAACATAGAAGACATCGTCGCAATGCTTCGTAATTTCTACATCGCCATCAGTAGCAACTGCAATAATATGTCCACCACGTGAGCGAACCTCTTCCATGTTACCAATCACTTTTTCGTACTGGCTCCCCTTCGTTGCAACAACAACTACTGGCATTCCCTTATCAATCAGCGCAATTGGCCCGTGTTTCATTTCTGCAGCCGGCATGCCTTCTGCGTGAATATAACTAATTTCTTTTAACTTCAAAGCGCCTTCAAGCGCTACCGGATAATTCGTGCCACGGCCAAGAAAGAGCCAATTGTCACGATTGACAACGCCTTTTGTCACCTCGCAAATATGGTCTGATTGTGTTAATACTGTTTTAATATGTTCGGGAATCTGTTCAAGCGAAGAAAGTAATTCGGACATTTCTTCTCGACCAAGATGGTGACGTCGTCCTATGTATGTTGCAAGCATTGTTAACACTGCAACTTGACCAATAAACGCTTTCGTAGAAGCAACTCCAATTTCAGGACCTACACGCAAATACACACCTGCATCAGTCTCGCGAGAGATAGTTGACCCCACAACATTTACTGCGCCAAACGTAAGTGCACCCCTGCGCTTTGCCTCTAACACCGCAGCAAGTGTGTCGGCAGTTTCACCGCTCTGACTCACTGCAATTGCAACGGTATCTTCTTCAACAATAGGATTACGGTATCGGAATTCACTTGCAAACTCTACTTCGGTTGGAATGCCTGCGAGTTTTTCAAACAAATATTCACCTATCATTGCAGCATGCAGTGCCGTTCCTTGCCCAAGAAGTAAAACACGTTTTGCTTTGGCTAACTCTGATTCAAAATCTGCAACCCCGCCTAATACAATTTTTGTATTCAAAGCATCAACTCTACCTTGAATACAGGTTCGCAATGTCTCTGGCTGTTCATGAATTTCCTTCAGCATGAAGTGTTCAAACTCACCGAGTTCTATTTGCTCTAATGTAAATTCAAGTTCTTGTATTTCGGGAGTAAGTTCAACATTATCAACTGTTGTTGTTCTAAAAGAATCACGAGTCAGCCTTGCAACTGTTTCATCATCAAGCAAAAAAGCTTGTGTTGTGTGAGCGACGATTGCGCTTGAATCAGAAGCAACAACATACTCATCTTTTCCAACGCCAACAATCAGTGGAGACCCCTTCCTCGCAACAACTAGTACGTCTGGTTCCTCTTCACAAACCACAGCTATTGCGTACGCCCCTGTGACTTCTCTAAGCGCTGATTGCACGGCGGTTTCTAAATCACCGTCATACAATTCACCAATTAAGTGCGCAAGCACTTCTGTATCTGTTTCACTTGTAAAAGTATGTCCCTTGCCGCTCAAGTACTGTTTTAGTGATGCGTAGTTTTCAATAATCCCATTGTGAACAAGCCGAATGCCGTGGCCGTTCGTTTCATCATCCGCTTGGGGATGCGCATTTCGCTCTGATGGTTCGCCATGAGTTGCCCACCTTGTATGCGCAATCCCGATGGTTCCATCAAAGCTGTCGTCATTGATGACCATTTCCTCTAAACCAGAGACGCGACCCTTCGATCTTGCGACTTTAAGTTTGCCGTTCAAAACAGCAATTCCTGCTGAATCATAACCGCGGTATTCCAGTCGCTTGAGCCCCTCAAGGAGGAGTTCTCTCGCTGGTTTGGATCCGATATACGCAACTATTCCACACATAGTGTTGAAGAATACACCACAACGGCAGTATTGGAACTCTAATTCTTAAACTGATTCAATTATCGGAACTCATAAGCGTTTACAATCACGATATGCCCGATTTATTTTTTGAACTCTCCGCCACAAAACGAAATCAGGTCCGCCCACTCGCTGATCGAATTCGTCCAACATCTCTCGATGAGGTTGTAGGGCAAGAGCATATTTTAGGCGAAGGCACTTTGCTTCGAAGAATGATTACTGGGGATACATTGACATCAGTCATCTTGTGGGGTGCTCCGGGAACTGGAAAGACAACGCTTGCCCATGTAATTGCTCATGAAACAAATGGAGCTGTTGAGTCATTCAACGCTGCGATGATTGGTGTTGCGGACATTCGCAGAATCATTGATGAAGCAAAAAAGCGAATTGAAAACGACAATAGAAGAACCATTCTCTTCCTTGATGAGATACATCGGTTCAGTCGGAGCCAGCAAGATGTTCTTCTTGGAGCAGTTGAGCAAGGCATCCTAATACTTATTGGTGCCACCACTGAAAATCCAGCCTACTCGGTAAACAATGCGCTTATTAGTAGGTCGACGTTGTTCAAACTTGAGCCACTCAATGACTCTGATGTTGAACGCGTTCTACATCGTGCTCTCTGTTGCGAAACTGGATACGGAGCTCTTTCAATTGAAGTTACTGATGAAGCGATATCGCATTGGGCGAAATATTCTGAGGGTGACGCAAGGCGTGCGATAAACGCCCTAGAAATTGCAGTCAACAGCACGAACGGGATTATTACTTTAGAAACGGCTCAACAATCTATGCAGCGAAAAGCTGTTCGATACGACAAATTTGGTGATGGTCATTACGATCACGCAAGTGCTCTTATCAAATCTGTTCGTGCGAGTGATACCAATGGAGCGCTGTACTGGCTTGCGTGTATGCTTGAAGCAGGCGAAGACCCGCGTTTCATAGCCCGTCGCATGTCCATTTTTGCAAGTGAAGATGTTGGTCTTGAGGATCCACGTGCCGTTGAACAAGCTGCAGCAACGTGGCACATTGTAGAACGAGTAGGCATGCCCGAATGCCAGTTTTCTTTAAGCCAACTTGTCATCTATCTATCTAAAGCCCCAAAGTCGCGATCTGTTTACGATGCTATTCTTCTTGCTCGAGATGATGTTTCAAATCAACGCGCAATCCTTGCTCCATCTGATCACGACCCACAAGCACTGCCAACTATTAATGCAACATACTTCGAATGAGTAAAACAAAACAGCGCAAGTACATTGTTGATGCCATTGCTGAAATGACGACTGAAGAAAAGTGTCATGCCAGCACTTTGATTTGCGATCGACTCATGTCAATTGCTTCGGTCATTTTTGCAGATACAATTTTTGCTTATCTCCCACTTGATAATGAAGTTAATATCTTGCAATTACTGAACCAGTGGATTGACGAGTCAAGAACTGTTGGGGTACCGCTTGTCTCGTGGAAAAATAAGACCATGCGAGCGGGAGTCTTGAATTCCCTCGATGAGCACGCATTAAAGAACACGCGGTACGGACTTCGAGAGCCGATTCATAGACATCCTATTCCAGCTGATATCATCGATGTAATCCTCGTCCCTGGCATAGGATTTGACCCCTCGGGTGGTCGGCTCGGCAGAGGTGGTGGGTTTTATGACCGATACCTTGACCTTTCGCGACCACCGATTGTCAT
>CAZQGB010000083.1:0-3321 GCA_964592615.1 uncultured Isosphaeraceae bacterium
GTAAAACAAAATATTCAACGCCTTCGCGACATTCGTTCATATCGTGGTGAGCGCCATCGAAAGGGCTTGCCTACAAGAGGTCAAAGAACGCGATGTAATGCACGTACACGTAAGGGTCGCAAGAAGACTGTTGCTGGTAAGAAGGGCGTAAAAGGATAAAGTAGCGTAATCGATACTCTGTCGATTATGTTCGCAAGATTCCTCTGTGCGTAATACAGAGATTCAGGAATCGCAAAAGCGTAAAAGGAAAAAATAATGGCTAAGAAAAAGATTAGAAAAAATATTGGCAAGGCAATCGTCCATGTCAAAGCAACATTCAACAACACGATTATCACGATGACTGATTTGAGTGGTGAAACGCTCTGTTGGGATTCTGCAGGCACTGTAGGGTTCAAAGGTGCTCGAAAGGCAACACCATTTGCCGCAGCAAGAGCAGCCGAGAAGGTGGCTATAAAAGGGCGCCGTATGGGTGTAACTGAAATTGAAATCCGGCTTAAAGGTCCAGGTGGTGGTCGAGATTCAGCGGTTACATCTCTCGAACAAAATGGTATGAATATAACTGCTGTTGAAGATCACACAGGAATACCACACAACGGATGCCGTCCAAAGAAGCAACGACGTGTGTAAATAAGAATTAGTTCGCTCCTTGGAGATGGGCGTGGAGAGCCAGCAGTCCTTCACGATCCGATTCTGAGGCAAGCGTTTTATAAGAAGGGCAAAAATTGCCCAGACCACTGCTAATGTAAGAAGGAACAGAACAATGATGCACGTACGATGGCGAGGTTTAGAACTTCCAGCAAGTGTTATCCTCGAAGAAAAATCAGCAACCGAAACATTTGGTCGCTTTATTGTAGAACCGTTTGAACGCGGGTTTGGAACAACGATTGGTAATAGCCTTCGTCGAATATTGCTCAGTACAATTGAGGGTTCTGCGATTACATCAATTCGAGTCAAGGGTGCAGAACACGAGTTTTGCACTATCCAAGGTGTTCAACAAGATATGGTTGACATTGTGCTTAATGTCAAAGGCCTAATTGTTGATGTTGACTCAGATGAACCAAAAATACTACGCCTTTCGGCTTCAGGACCAGGTGAGGTTACAGCAGATTTAATGGAATCTGATTCATCGGTCACTGTGCATAACCCAGACCATGTCATTGCAACTTTGACTGACAAAATTGATTTTGAGATGGAGTTGACAGTAGAGCGAGGACGTGGGTATGTGCCTGCAGCCGAACAATACGCAACTAAAGATGAACAAATTATTGGGGAACTTCCAATTGATGCAGTCTTTAGTCCTGTGCAACGTGTTCGATATCGTGTAGAGAATACTCGGGTTGGTCAACAAACAAACTTTGATCGATTGATTCTTGATATTTGGACTGATGGAACAGTTAGCCCAGAAATGTGTCTTGTTGAATCTGCAAAGATTTTACGTAAACACCTTAATGCGTTTGTACAGTTTGACTCTCTTGGCAAGGCAGTTGTCAGTGCTGAAGCCGCTGCAGCCGCTGCCGTTGATGAAGAACTAATACGAAAATTAGAAATGTCCACATCAGACCTTGATTTGACAGTACGATCATCGAATTGTCTTGAACTCGCACAAATCAAAACCGTAGCACAACTTGTTTCTTTGAATGATCGAGAGTTGCTTGGGTTGAGAAGTTTTGGTCGAACCTCGCTACGTGAAATTAAACGAAAACTAGAAGATCTTGGTTTGACACTTGCAATGCAGATGCCACCTGGAGTTGATGGTTTTGTCGATTTAGAAAAAGCGATGAGCAAAAGCGATGACGACTCTTGCGATGATGCACAAGGAATTGAAGAACTAATTGAAGAAATTGAAAATCCAACCCCTAATCCAGAAGATGAAATTATTGGTTCTTCTGAAGGAATGGAATAATCAGAAGACGTAAGTCTTCTGTAAAGGAGTACGACCATGCGACATCGAATCCATGGAAAACAATTGTGCAGAGATACTGAACATCGCACTGCGATGCTTCGAAATCTCGCTGCTGGACTATTTGAACATGGGCAAATCGAAACTACATTGCCTAAAGCAAAAGCAGTGCAACCATTTGTTGAAAAGATAATTACTATCGCAAAACGTGGTGGATTTAATTCAAGAAAACGAATTGAGCAAATGATTAATGATCGCAAAATCCATTCTTGGGTTGCAGATCCAAACGTGCCTGATTCAGCGAAACAGAACGACCACTTCGACTTACCTAGCGAGAGTGACATTGAGTTTAACCGATACGGTGAAGTTCGAAAAGCTCCCCGCCTAGTACAACACATTATCGCGGTTGTAGCTCCTAAGTTTTCTGATCGCGATGGTGGATACACCAGAATTATCAAAATTGGTAAACGTCGACTTGGAGATGGCACTGACTTGGTTATCTTGCAACTTGTAGGCGAAGAAGAAGGGCCGCAACTTGGTGGTGGAGATTCTCGTAGGCGAACACAGAAACAGCGCCGACGTGATTTTGCTGCAAAAGTTCTTGTTTCAAATTCGGTTGCTGATGAACCCGCAGAGGAAGCTGCCGAAGAAATTGTGGATGAAACTATTGCTGATGAAGCAAGTGAAGAGGTGACTGAAGTAACAGAAGTCCCTGAAGCTGAAGCAACTACAGAAACTCCTGATGAAACTCCTGAAGCAGACGCTAAGGAAGAGTAAGCGGCGTTCATATTTAGATATCCACTGGGGAAACCCATTTTAAAACCGCCCCTTCTTGGGGCGGTTTTTTTACTACTTGTTCAGCACCACTTCGGCTCCGCCTTATCAATCACCGCCCAATTTTGGCTCAGAGCCAGACTGGCTCAGAGCCAGATTGGCTCAGAGCCAAATGGGGGCCGAGTCTTGGTACTATGCACTCATGCTTGAAACTCTCGATAAACTTCAAGAAGATGCCATTTGTGAAATTGGCTCAATTCAGACTACCGATGAACTAGAATCTTGGCGTGTTTCCTATCTTGGCTCAAAAGGGCGGCTTAAGGGTGTGATGCCATTGATGAAGGATGTCTCCAAGGAAGACAAACCCGCAGTGGGCAAGCGACTTAATGAAGTGAAAACCGTGCTCGAGGGAGCATTTGACGCACGTAAGCAGGAACTTGATGGGGCTTCCTCCGCCCGCCCCCCAATGGATGTGACCGAACCAGGAGATGATGTTGCCAAGGGTCGCCGGCATGTCATCAGTAAAACAATCGATGAAATCACCGAAGTCTTTGGACGTATGGGGTTCTCAGTCGCTTATGGTCCAGAAGTCGAAGACGAATATCATAATTTTAATGCACTAAACATTCCTGAAGACCATCCTGCAC
>CAZQGB010000084.1:0-3286 GCA_964592615.1 uncultured Isosphaeraceae bacterium
CCATTTGAAGATGAATTCAAAATGCGCTATCGAATTGATGGCATACTTTATGAAATGGTTCCCCCTCCATTACACCTTTCACTTCCGATTGTCTCAAGAGTAAAAATTATGGCTAATCTTGATATTTCGGAACGCCGACTTCCACAAGATGGTCGAATTGAACTCACAGTCGCTGGTTCACCAGTAGACCTTCGTGTTTCGATACTTCCAACTATGTTTGGTGAATCAGTGGTGCTTCGAGTGCTTGACCGATCTAACGTTAAGTTGAACATGGATAAAATTGGACTTAGGGTTGAGGACTATGAAAAAATGGATGACATTATTCATAGACCAAATGGAATTGTTCTTGTGACTGGTCCAACTGGCTCGGGTAAGACGACAACCTTATACTCCGCTCTTACAGAGTTAAACGATCCAAAGACGAAGATATTAACAGCAGAAGATCCTGTGGAATATGACATTGATGGGTTAATTCAATGCCAAGTAAATACAGACCAAGATCTAACTTTTGCAAGTTTGTTGCGGTCATTTTTGCGCCAAGACCCAGACATCATTCTCGTTGGTGAAATTCGTGACTTGGAGACAGCACAAATTGCTGTGCAAGCATCATTAACAGGTCACTTGGTCTTCACGACCTTACATACTAATGACGCACCGTCAACCATATTACGTTTAGTAGACCTTGGCGTTGAGTCATTTTTGATCACAGCAACTGTTGAAGCGATAGTCGCTCAACGACTTGTTCGACGTATTTGCAATAAATGCAAGGAAGAATATAAACCAAGCCAAGAAGAGTTGTTTGAGTTGCGATTAAAGCAAGAAGATGTAAAAGGTAGGACTTTCTTTAGAGGTAAGGGCTGTAGCGAATGTAACAATAGTGGGTACCGAGGACGTCTAGCTTTATTTGAAATCATGGAATTTGATGACGCTCTTCGCGAACTTGTATTGTCCCAAGCATCAACAGCAATAATCAGAGTAGAAGCGGCGAAACGTGGGATGAAAAGTTTGCGTGAAAGTGGCATGTTTGCAATTTACGATGGGCAAACCACGATTGATGAAGTCGTAAGAGAAACAATAGTTGATGAGTAATGTGTTAAGTGGCTATATCTGCCACGATGGAGCGTAATGTATGCCAACTTATTTATATGAAGCAATTAATGCAGCAGGTAAACCAGAGAAGGGGCGCATTGAAGCAGCAAATAGTGATGAAGCGATGGCTGCTGTTCGTCAGAATGGTTTTTTCCCAACATCAGTGCGTGAAGAAAAATTAAAGGGCGTCTCAAAGAAAGCATCTAAACAAGCAGAAGCACCAGCCGCAAAGAAGAAGAAGCGCGGCATTAATATTTCGATTGGCAAGGTAAAAACAAAAACATTAACACAGTTCACTCGGCAACTTTCAACATTGCAGGATGCAGGGTTGCCTCTGCTTAGATCATTGCAGATTCTTGAGCAACAGCAAAAACCAGGAAAACTTAAAACCATTTTGTTAGACGTGGTTGAAGATGTTGAATCTGGTACAAGTCTATCCGACTCAATGAGTAAACATCCTAAGGCATTCGACCGGTTGTATTCCAAGATGGTAGCCGCCGGTGAAATTGGTGGTGTGCTCGATGTTATTTTGCAACGGCTTGCTACATTTATGGAAAAGGGTGAACGGCTAAAGTCACGTATTAAAGGTGCGATGATTTACCCAATCTGTGTGATTATTGTTGCCGTTGCAATCGTTACTGGGATTATGTACTTTGTTATTCCGAAATTCAAAGATATCTTTAACGATTTTGATGTAACACTTCCCGGATTGACACTTTGGCTGATTGATGCGAGTTTGTGGATTGCGGGAACTCCCGAAGAAGGGAAGCAATCAATCCCTGGTTATGTTTGGGTAATTGCCGCCCCATTTTTAATTTTCTTCTTCTTCAAACTTGTTCGAAAGACAAAACCTGGCAGGGCAATTACTGACATCGTTGTCATGAAGATTCCCGTCATAGGTACTTTAGTTGAAAAGACATCAGTCGCAAGGTTTAGCCGTACTCTTGGTACTTTGATTGCGGCGGGTGTTCCAATCCTTGAAGCAGTTCTAATTACAAGGGATACATCAGGCAACCATGTGTATGAAAAAGCTTTGACTGGAGTGCACGATTCAATTCGAGAGGGCGAGTCGGTTGCAGCGCCGCTTAGAGAAGCAAAGGTTTGCGACTCAATTGTTGTCAACATGATTGAAGTTGGTGAAGAAACAGGCGATCTTGATGTCATGCTCATGAAAATTGCAGACAACTATGATGAAGAGGTGGATGTTGCTGTAACGGCTCTGCTTAGTTTGCTAGAGCCAGCCCTTGTTGTTGTACTTGGTGGTATTGTCGGAACAATTGTGCTTGCGTTGTTCTTGCCACTAGTCAAGATGATTGAATCGGTATCGGATACGGGTTGATATGAGGATGGTTCAACTAGCGACACCAGTTAAATATGGTTTCACGGTTCTTGAATTACTTGTGACAATTTCACTGATTGTAATTCTTGTAAGCGCATTGGTTGTTGGTATGAACTCTGCAAAAACGGGTGCGATGATAGCCGAAACAAATGCACGGCTTATGGGTTTGCGACAGTCGACAGTTTGGTTTAAGGAGGAGGTTGGATATCTCCCTCCTCTTCTTGATAATCAACGGAATTTGAAATCACTTGCTCCTGTTGGTAACCCTCTCCAGTTTCCAAACCTTCCGACTTCAACAGATTACGAAACGTACAGGAATGAAATTCAGAATTGGTACTCCATAACAACGACTGCGGAATATCTACTAGGGTATGGTGACCTTTCTCAAGATGGATATGGGCGCTTACCAACTAGCCATGTTCACTTTGATGATAGCATCGATCAAATGCCACGGCTGGGGATAACTCACCCTGGTCTAGACGGTGTTTGGGGGGCGACTGATGCGTACACTGACTCAAGTGTTTCAGGGAATGGTCTCTTCGTAGATAGGCGCCCAAGAGGTATCTTGCCAACAACTCATTCACCTGACGATTTGCAACCTGCAGGCAAAGTATTTGGCCCATACCTTGATATCAATAATGATCAAATGTTAGGTAGGATTTCGGTTAACAGTTCAGGTGATGCGGATGTTGACCCTGTTACTGGAAGAGTTAAGGTCTATTATCCGGGAGAGTCCAAGTTTGATAGTTCGCAACCGCTTGTCCTTGTTGATACATGGGGTACACCGATTCGGTTCTACAGACCAATGTATCCGACTCACTTACCAAATATTGATGGTGAGCCACAAATTCAAAATGG
>CAZQGB010000085.1:0-3182 GCA_964592615.1 uncultured Isosphaeraceae bacterium
AACGCACTGTTGTGTCAACTAGAACAACTCCACCTCGCGGGAAGATTTTTTTATCAGTTGCGATTGATCGTTCCGCGGTTACTGGAACTCCGAGTGAACCCGCAGGCCAATTGCCACCGTCGTATTCTCTGAAAAACACAAATGAGTCGTTGTTGTCTATGAGGTTGTTAATTGTCTTGGGGTCTTTGTCGTAAAGTCGTCGAATCGCCCGCAAACTTAGTTTTTCTGGAGGAAGTAAGCCCGCCTCAAGAACGGAATGCCCAAGACCGGTGTAGTCACGATCTGTTTTACCTGCGTATCCGATGTACATGAGTTCTCCGTCGTCCATACGCAAGCGTGCGGAACCATTGATGTGAATGGTATATGCGTCCAAATCATCTTTGACCCAAACCAATTCTGTTCCCTCAAGTTCTCCGGAAGCTTCGAGTTCTCTACGCGCTGGCCACATTTCAATGGAGCCATCGGCATTTTTTCTTCCAAGTGGTGTTCCTGTAGATGGATCGGTGACGAGATCGCTAGGGCGTTCAAAAAGAGCTGCACTGAAGGTTTCAGTCGGATTTCGAGAGGCATGAAAATCGGGTGAATAATACCCAGTAAAAAGTACCGTTCCACCACCATCACACCCTACGGATTGGTAGACATCAAACCGTTCTTGTACTTGTGCAAGAAATTCTTCACGGGAGTTTGATTGATTAAGTAATTCTTGAAGGACAATGACAGAGTTCTTAGCTTGCTCGTGTGAGATGCCTTCGATCGGAAACCATTGTTTGCTAGATGGAGCATTGAACCAATTGATACTGTTCACAATCGAATCTTGCAGGAAAAGATCTCGAGAGTCCCAGGCAATGGTTAAATCTGGCCAATTTTGAGGTGCAACACGACGAAGCGCGGGACTTCCTTTCGGAAGTGCCTTCGTATAATTAAGTGGCTGTGTGCTTGTAGTAGCTTCTTGTTGGGTCTTGCATCCATAGAGCCCGAAAATCGATACGAATAATATAATTATGTGCTTTTTCATCTTCAATATACATCGACCAGTCATGTGATTTATACCAAATTGGGGATAGATATATAGCCGTCTCATGATAGAATGATACACCTGCGAATCGCAGTTAAGGAACAAAACTATGTCCACAACACTCATCGCATCATATTTACTCGCTCTCGTTGGTATGCCAGGATGGGCTGAAATAGCCGTTCTTCTGGTTATTGGGCTTCTTATTTTTGGCAAACGCCTTCCTGAAGTTGGCCGAAACTTAGGAAAATCAATCGTCGAATTCAAAAAAGGTATCAAGGGAATTGGAGAAGATATTGAAGAAGAGGCATCGAATAAAGAGCAGAAACAAGTAGAACAATCAAAGACTGCTGACTTGCCCCCAGCAAACACCACACAAGACCCCGCTAAAGAGGCCAAAGAGGTAGAAGAAGTCAAGAATCATCTCGAAGATTAATTAGGTTGCGGGGGCTTTGTCTAGATGAACATATAAGCGTCGCCATGGTTCATCCCCAATGATTCGCCATTTATGCCCGCGCCCCTCAAGATCTTCTGCTAAAAATATATCACCCGGTTTGATGACGAGTATCTCTCCATTGCCAAATGTAAACTCGATTGTCCCATCTAACGTGACAACGTATTGTTTTCGGGGAGCGGGGTGCCAATCGTAGACGCCACCCGGTTCCGTTTCTGCGAGTCGAACGCTGTGGCACTCGATGTTGTCACTTACAGAAGTGCCATGCCCATGATCGGTTGTTCCAATCGACCACGTTTTGACTTGTGAAACTAGTTCTTCATCGGTACAAAAGTGTGGAAAGTCAATACTCATGGTGTTTTGTCTGCTAGGGCATTTGCAATTTGCCATAGCGATGTTGCCATGCACGTTAAAATCAAAATGTGCAAAACGGCATACAAGCACTTAAATGGAAATTTTTTCCCTGGACAGCAACTGTTTTCATTCTCTGACATCGTAAAACTCCTTTTTATGCATATCGACCAATTTGCTAACAATTGACAAGTATGGAAGGCGCATTGGGGTCAGACTCCTTTTTTGGGGTCAGACTCCTTTTTTGGTGGATACCTGCAAAGTTTGTATTGAAAGTTAACTTGCCAGAAACCAAACAACATTGTGTATGAGGCGATATGCGATATTTATGGTGATATTGGGATTGTTCCTTGGGATTATCATTTGGTCATCGTTGAAATGTATCTCGCTCGTAACGGATGCATTTGCTACGGGAGAGTTTGTTGGCTTTGCGACCATCACTTGCATATTATTTATTGCAATTGGGTTAATTTATCTTTGTCTTGTTGAATGTATGGGATATTTCTCAATTAGAAGAGTTGACCGGCTATCAAGGGCACTTGCCAAAGATGACGTTGAAATTGCTCGGGCTCTAGCAGTTCGGTGGATGAAATCTATTGAAGTTGACACAACCGAGTTAGAGAACGCAGATTCAATAACAGACGTTCGTGAACAAGTCGAAATGCATTTGGCATCGATAGATTCCAGAGTTGACAAAACTATTGCTAAGGAATCAATACTTATAGCGGCGTTTGTTGGAATATCGCCATGGGCAATGGTTGATGGTGCAATAGTCGGTTGGCGTCAACTGCGTATGATGCGTTCTATTGCATCAAATTATGGAGTTCGCCCAAGCACGATTGGAACAATGCGATTGGTTCGCCGTGTTTTGATAACAGTCGTACTTGCTGATGTTTCCCAACATGCAACGCAATGGATTGCATCAAAAGTCCCTTCGATGGGTGGGTTAATACCTACAGCAGGGCAATCACTTGCTTTGCTTGTTTTAACTGCACGTGTTGGAAAGGCGTGCAAGTTAGCGTGTCGACCGATTGACAAGAAACTTGACAGGGAGCGATTATCTATTCTCTCAAAGTGTAAGGGTTATTGGTTCAAGAAAAGAACCGCAGCGAAGGAGAAGAGAAATTCGCTGCGGTTCGACTACCACCCACACCCCAGAACCCCAAATATATACCCCGTTCATTCCCAGAAACTCCCAATACTCCCTCGAACTATGGAGCCAGATATCCCGTAGGGCTCGATGAAAGCGGGATTATTCCGCTCCACGTTGGTATATGCGTTAAAAAAAGAAAGTTTGACAACAAAATCTGTTTTTTTTCGTACTTTCTTAAATCCCTAGTCGTGTTCAACGTTGATACGATGCGC
>CAZQGB010000086.1:0-3166 GCA_964592615.1 uncultured Isosphaeraceae bacterium
GCGGCGTGTATTTACATGGGTGGTTTCTACGCAGAGTCACTCATTCTTGCTGAAACAGGCAACCACATCGGTGCGATTCAAGTAGCAGGTACCGCAATGCCAAGCCAATTGCCGTTCTTTGTTGCTTCATGCGACTACACTTTGATTGGCGAAGAATTCTTCGCTGCCTCTGCGTACCTTTCTGGCGACCCATTGCAAATTGGTTCACTCAAAGGACAGGATTGGGGCAAGTTTGTCTCCGTCCTTGTTCTTGTCGTTGGGGTGTTTTTTGCAACGGTTGCTTCGATTACCGAAAGTGATGATGACATTTTCGAAAGTTCGCTTGGCTACATAAAAAGTAATATGCTCGGTGAAGAAGGGCTTGGTTCATTTGGTTCGGGCGATACTGACTTAGAGGGAGATGATTCGTGAAAAGAACTGTCCCACTTATCATTGCAATCGTTGCTGGCTTTGTCCTGCTGATTGCAAACTTTATTCCTTACGCTGAGGGTTGGGGACTCACCGCCCAAGAATGGTTTAACATTCTCGCAGTTGGTGCGATGCTCTTGGGCGGCGGCAACCTTATCAAACTTCATCTTATGAAGGTTTCCGGTAATCGGAAGGGCTGGGGATATTCAGTCGTCACTATTGTTTGTTTCTTTACAGTGCTAGTCGTTGGGTTGTTGCAAATGGGTGTACACCCTAATCCAAAGTACCCCGAATTTGTATGGTCCGGGTATGTCCTTGAAGAAGGCTCTGGCTTATGGTGGATTTACGAACACATGGTTGTACCGCTTACTTCGACAATGTTTGCGATGTTGGCGTTCTATGTTGCAACCGCTGCGTTCCGTGCCTTCCGCGCAAAGAACACCGAAGCAACGCTCTTGCTGGTAACAGCCGGAATCGTTTTGCTCGGTCGAACATACGCAGGTGTTTGGCTCTTTGGATGGTTAGATTGGTTCCCAGAAGAGATTACTCATTTTAATTTCTTCGGAATTAGTTGGCTTCCAATTGACCTATATGCCCTCCAGTTTGACCGTCTAACAGTTTGGATTATGGACATTCCAAACACAGCCGGCACGCGTGCAATCACAATTGGGATTGCCCTTGGTGTTGTAGCAACTTCACTTCGAATTCTTCTTGGCGTTGACCGTTCATACTTGGGACAGGATTAACAGATGTATCAAATATTAAAAAATCTTGATCGCCGCTGGATTTTCCTTGCAATGCTACTGGCAGTAGCAATTCCAATTTTGGCCAGGCTCGTATTCCCCGAAGTTGTTTCAAAACAGGCAAAAATGGTTTTTAATGCAATCGATGACTTACCAGAGGGCTCAAATATTCTTTTGGCATATGATTTTGACCCTGCCTCTCAAGGTGAACTACTTCCTATGGCTCAAGCGTTTACTAGACACTGTTCCATAAAAGGTCACAAACAATATTACTTAGCACTTTGGCCACTTGGTTCGCCGATGGTTGACCTTAGCATCGATACCATCGAAGAAGAGTATCCCGAACTGGTTTACGGCGAAAACTATATGAAGTTTAGTTACAAGGCGGGCGGAGAAGCAGTCATCCGAATGATTACGCAGGACTTGCGTGGCATGTTCCCGCTCGACTCAAAGGGCACGCCCCTTGATGATATTCCGATGACGAAGAACATTAAAAATATCCAAGACATGAATTTGATTATCAATGTTAGTGCTGGTGATCCGGGCACAAAGCAGTGGGTACAATTTGCTGCAACTCCGTTTGGAATAACTACGGTTTCTGGTTGCACAGGCGTGCAAGCCCCTCAAATGTACCCATACATCCCAGAACAACTTGCTGGTGTCCTTGGTGCAATTAAAGCTGCGGCAGAATATGAAGCCGCCCTTGATGAAGCGTATCCATCCATCGCGGCAAATAAAAAAGCACAAGAAGCCAAGAGACGAATGGGACCACAATTGGTCGCTCACAGTTTGATGATTGTCTTCATTATTGTTGGCAACTGGATTTTCTTTGTTTCTAGAAAGCGAGGGGATGCGTAATGAGTACAGATTCACCAAAAAAATCAAATACTTTAATCTGGTCTATCGTTTTCATCATTGGCGCAATTATGCTCGTATGGAGCATGTCGATTTCCAGAACTGGGCAAGTCTGGGTAACCCCTGACCACCACGCATTTACAGACACCGGCGAAGTAAATGATAATCAAGATGCTGTTTGGGAAGAGGTGGATGCGGCGAATGCGACCTCGGCTGATATTTCGTGGACAACATACGAAGTTGTGCCTGACTCAGAATTAACAACGGCGATGATTGATAGCGGAGACGCAACCTTAAGTTGGTCACGAACGATTGGTTTGTGGCTTTCTGCAATCTTTACATTGTTTATCCTGTCGTTCCTTGTAGGTGATAACCCCGCATATAAATTTGCAGAGGCGATGGTGGTGGGAACATCTGCGGGTTACGTGCTGGTTATTAATATCTGGGATGTTTTTGTTCCGAACTTGCTCGGCAAATTGTTCCCCGCGATGGTGCAGGGTTGGTCTTTGCCTGGCATGGACGCATCGGCACCATCGCAATGGCTTTACATCGTTCCTGCAATTTTGATTGTGATGCTTCTCTGGCAATTGATGCCATCAGGTGGTTGGATTAGCCGTTGGCCAATTGCATTCTTTATTGGGATTACCGCTGGCTATAGGATGATTGGTTATGTCGAAGCAGACCTTGTTGCACAAATCAAGGCGGGCATCGTACCGCTTTGGATTACTGGCGAGGGGGGTTTTGAATTTTGGCCGACGTTTAATGCCTGTTTGTTAACGATTGCGACGTTGTCTTCGATGATATATTTCTTCTTCTCTATCGAGCATAAGGGACTGGTTGGCAAGACCGCAAGAGTGGGAATCTGGTTCTTGATGATTACTTTCGGTGCTTCCTTTGGGTACACCGTGATGGGAAGGATTGCACTCCTTGCTCAACGCCTTGAATTCCTGTTTGGCGATTGGCTCCATTTCATACCGAGTAGTTAGTGATTTCGACGTGACTGTCATACCCAGCGAGTCCGCGAGCGACCAGTGACTATCACTAGAAATCAAAAGTGGCTATCACTAGAAATCACGAAAATCGGCGTTAGGTGCCGTTTTTTGCTTGATGTGGCAATCGGAGCCCATTTTTGCTACAATTCCGCCTTCAACCAATTGGCT
>CAZQGB010000087.1:0-3134 GCA_964592615.1 uncultured Isosphaeraceae bacterium
ATACAGAACAAACGTTCACAAATATCGGATTAAACGAAAACCTACAAAAAGCAATTGAAAAAGCTGGGTTCAAACACCCTACTATCATTCAATCAAAACTTATACCGCTTGCCCTTTCAGGAGATGATATCCTTGGGCAATCTAGGACTGGATCGGGAAAGACAGCAGCATTTGGACTTCCCGTTTTAAATATACTAAATGAAGAAGATGCTTACGGAGCATTAATACTTGTTCCAACTCGAGAGCTTGCAATTCAGGTTGCTACCGAACTTGAAGACCTCGGTCAATTTACAAACTTAAAAGCAGTGCCAATTTATGGTGGGCAAAAGATAACTACTCAGATAACCAAGCTAGAGAAACGACCTCAAATTATTGTTGGTACGCCAGGTAGAGTCATGGATTTACACCAACGCGGTCACCTTCCATACAACCGAATCAGCATCGCAATTCTTGACGAAGTTGACCGCATGCTCGATATAGGATTCCGTGATGATATTCGAAAAATTCTCGGTGGTTTACGACAAAAACATCAAACCATTTTTGTTTCCGCAACAATTTCTGATGAAATTAACCGGCTCTCTAAAAAGTACATGAACAACGCTAAGTTGCTTGACGTCACTTCATCATCTGGCTCTTTAACAGTAGCACAAGTCAGCCAAGAATATTTGCCAGTCGAACCGTGGGATAAGCAAAAATTGTTATATCACCTGTTAACTCACGAAGAAGCAGCGATGACGCTTATCTTTTGTAAAACAAAAGCAACCGTCGACAAACTGACCCGGTTCCTTACAAAAAAAGATGTCGATGCAGCTGCCATTCATGGTGATTTACAACAGTCCAAGCGCAACAGCGTAATGCAACAATTGCGTGATGGAAAACTCAGCGTATTGATTGCTTCTGACCTTGCCTCCCGTGGCATCGATGTTGAAAACATTACACATGTCATCAATTACGATGTCCCAGAAGATCCTGAAATTTACGTGCATAGAATCGGTCGAACTGCTCGCGCAGGTCGCGGAGGCATTGCGTGGATGTTCGTCACGCCTGAACAGGGACCACTCCTAACTCAAATCGAAGCACTCACGAATGTTGAAATTCCTATCAAAGAATATCCCGACTTCAAACCCGGACCAGAACCGCGAGTTGTCAAGGAACGACGCCAAAAAGAAGAACAACGCATCGAGGCCTCTCGCGAAGGTAAAAGTCGCACAAAAGTAAATATTCCTAGCGAACAGGATGGAAAAGATGACAAAAGTTTCCCAGGTGGAATTGTGCCAAAGGGATTGCCTAGTAAACGCATGGGTGGTCGTGTTCGAACACGTAAACGATGAGTGTTTATATATCTGATGACATCCGAAATGCTATTAAGCAATCTCAGCCAATTGTTGCGTTAGAAACTGCTGTAATCACGAAAGGTCTTCCAAAAACTCCGTGGAGTGATGAGTATGGAGACCGTCCAATTATTATAGATTCAGAACTTCCAATTAATGTTGCTCTTGCTCAAGCAATGACTAAAACAATCCAGTCATTTGGGGCACTGCCGGCGTGGATTGGTGTTCTAGATGGAACACTTCGTATTGGTTTATCTCCCGAAGAAATAGTCGAACTTGGAACTAACCCAGAGTCGGGCAAAGTATCAATCGCAAATCTTGCACAAACCATGCAAAAATCTCTAAGCGCGGGAACGACTGTAGCATCCACATTACTTGCTTGTAAACTTTCTTCAAAAGAGAATCCAATCCGAGTGTTTGCAACTGGAGGAATTGGTGGAGTTCATGCTAATTGGGCGAATAGATTAGATGTTTCAAATGATTTAACCATGCTTTCAACAACTCCAACCTGTGTTGTTTCAAGTGGTGCAAAATCAATACTTGATATTCCCGCAACGGTTGAATCGCTAGAAACAATTGGAGTTCCTGTACTTGGTCTTGGCAACAATAAATTCCCGAGGTTTATCGAAAAAAACAAAAGTAGCGACCCACTCGTTCACCAAGTTGACTCCCCTGCTGAGGTTGCAACGCTTTGCAAACATCACTGGCAAGATCTGCGATTGACATCGGCGGTCTTAGCTACGCTCCCTGCTCCGCCAGATGCTGCTCTTGATGAAGGCGCATTACAAGAAGCACTCACCATAGCTGAAAATGAGTGGGCAGCGTTAAACCAACCATCGGATACAAGAACCCCGTTCCTTCTGGACTCGATGGCAAAAATCACTGGGGGCAAATCACTTGTGGCAAACCTCGCTCTGCTCTGTAACAATGCGGGAGCTGCTGCTGAGATTGCCATAGCACTAACAAAATGACTATCGCCTAGCATTCAGGTATAATTACTAACACGGGTTTAGGGGGGATGGATCTACAACATGACTGAAACACAGACAGAAACTATTACTGGTTTCCTTGATTGGGAAACTCCACATGAGGGACGTTTGCGCCAGTGGGAAAACGGCCCTATCTCAGCTGAAACAGATCCATACCTTCCAGCAGTTCTCAAAGAAGAGTACCCGCTTCGTGTAGGTCAAATGCTGACAGCAACTGTTATACAAAAAAAATCTAAGAATAAGAAGAAGGGGCAACCCAGAAACGTTCGACCAGTTGTTTCTGAAATAACGGCAATCGAGGGCATCGATCCATCGACGTACGCCAAACACTGCCCGTTTGAAGAAATGACCGTCATCGACCCGCAACCTCGCATCACTCTTGAACACAAGGGCTGTCCCCCCGCTTGTCGGCTCATCGATTTATTCTGCCCAATTGGTTATGGAACTCGCGGCTTAATCGTCGCCCCACCCAAAGCGGGTAAAACTGTTTTACTTCAGAATATTGCACAAGGCATTCATCACAATCATCCCGATATCGAAGTCGTTGCACTTCTTATCGATGAGCGTCCTGAAGAAGTTACTGAGTTCAAACGAACCGTTCCAGCTGAGGTGCTCGCCTCTTCAAATGACCAAGATGTCGACGAACATATTGAACTTGGCATCATGGCAATTGAGAGAGCAAAACGAAAACTTGAAGCCGGAAAAGATGTAGTTGTCTTGCTCGACTCTCTCACACGGCTCGGGCGCGCCTTTAATAATTCAAAGAAATATGCAAGTAGCGGAAGAACCATGTCGGGCGGTCTCGATGCTAAAG
>CAZQGB010000088.1:0-3120 GCA_964592615.1 uncultured Isosphaeraceae bacterium
ATAACAACGCCTCCTATAAATGGTTTAAGTTCTCAAATTCATTAAACCCTATTGGCTTAAGTTTAACTCAAGTCACAAAACCAGCTATTTATGCGTGGCAATTTTTTGACAACGATGTTGATGTAAGACCTGTGCGAGTTCCAGAAGAAGGTCTTCTTCATATTGGAGTTCGCGTATACGACAATGGAGATGGGACTTGGGATTATGTTTACGCAGTACACAACCTAAACAGCGACCGAAGTGTTGGATCGTTTACCGTGCCATTAGGAGAGTGCATTTCCGTAAGTGAAATTGGTTTTAATGACATCGATTACCATAGCGGTGAGATTATCGATGGAACCGATTGGGAAGCCACTATTGAAGTAGATAGTATTAAATGGTCAACTGAAACTTATGAGTCGAATGAGTGGGCCAATGCAATTCGATGGGGGAGCATGTACACCTTTTGGTTCACAGCGGATACAGCACCTGAGTATGGAAATTTAGAATTGGAATTGTTCAAGCCAGGCGGAGTCCCTTCGATGACCCATACTGCTATCGTTCCAAAATGTGCATCAAATTGCACTGGTGATGTTGATGACAATGGGTCTGTAGGTATTTCTGACATTCTTCTGATTGTAAGTTACTGGGGGTCCCATAACTCGCAAGCTGATGTGAATGGCGATGGCACTATTGATGTCGATGACTTGCTTATTGTGATGTCTGAGTGGGGCTGTGAATAAAGAGGACCTACATAGATTTTTTGAAATTAAATGTACTCTTAACTGAAGTTTGCATCATAAAACGACGATTTTAGAATACCTATGAATTGGGAAAAATTGAAAACCAGATATGGTTGGATCTTCAAAAAAGAAGATATTCTTATGAAAGTCCTTATTGCCACAAGTGGCTTGTTCATTGGGTTATTGGTTGGGAAGGGCATTCAGGCCCTCTTTTTAACCGTAAGTTAATTTCTGATCGACACCCACATGTGATGTATTACTTACGATGCAATGGTCATCTACTTCAATACATTCGATAATAGTATGGCATGGGTCGCACAGCTTCGTGTAATCTGTCCGGAAATGTACACCTCGTGATTCGCGTCGTTCAGTAGCACCTAAAGTTGCGATGTTAGCTACCGTCAACATGTTAACGAGTTCCCACGCCCGAGGGTGTGAAGGAGCTAACCGCCGAGCCGCGTCGTACCAAAAAGACAAGTGCTCTCTTGCATCACGTAACAATTCTGCATTTCTTTCCAAGCCAACATCTCTCCACATCAGTGATTTCATGGAATAGAGTAAATCAGAAATCCCAAGTTCAATGCCATGGGGAGTAGCGTCTAATGTGCGTCGTAAGATTCTAGAAGGACGGTGTCGAGACCTTGTTCCGCTTTGAAGTGCGGAACTTGCACCTGCAGCTCCCCCTAACACCATTCCTTCAAGTAGAGAGTTTGAACCCATCCGATTTGCGCCGTGCAAACCACTGCTAGCACATTCGCCAACTGCCCAGACACCCGGAATTGAAGTGCGGGCTTCATGATCAACATGAATGCCGCCAATCATGTAATGCGCACCTGGGCGAACCGGAACGGGGTCTTTTGCAATATCAATCCCAAAGAAACCGCACATCTCGCTTATCCCAGGAAACAAGAGGTGGGGATCACTATCAACTTCTGAAAGGTCCAGATAGACATTAGTATCCTGGGTAGCAATCATCTGCCTGAAAACTGCTCGGCTAACAACATCGCGAGGTGCAAGTTCTGCATCGGGATGAGAAGTTGGCATAAACCGCTCACCATGTCGATCACGAAGGATACCTCCGTGCCCTCGTACAATTTCGCTTATCAACACTCTCGCCGCACCAGCAATGTACAAACAAGTTGGATGAAATTGAAAAAATTCTGGGTCACGAATAGTTGCTCCAGCACGAAAGGCCATTGCAACTCCGTCAGCTGTTGCAATTGTTGGATTTGTGGTTTCTCTATAAAGTTGACCTCCGCCACCTGTTGCTAAAATAATTTGAGTCGACGAAAACAGCACAAGTTTTCCTGAAGCGTCTTGAGCAACAACCCCATACGCTTCACCATCTGCTGTCACAATATCTAGTGCAAAAGTATTCTGAAACGTAGTTATAAAATCATGCCCAGTAATTGCGTTCGTTAAGACACGTTGCATTTCACGCCCAGTTGCATCGCCATGAGCATGTACAACTCGAGCGTGCCTATGTCCACCCTCGCGAGAGCAATCCAAATCACCTTGAGAATTCAAATCAAATTCTGCCCCGAGATATAAGAGTTGGTTTACCGCATCTGGCCCGCGCTTTACGACTGTTTCTACTACAGAGGTGTCGCAAAGACCAACCCCAACTTCAAGCGTGTCTTCAATATGAGATTCAAATGAATCTCCTTTGGTCATAACAGCTGCCATTCCGCCTTGAGCCATGTTGGTATTGCTGTTGTCTAAAGTAGATTTAGTAACTACCGCAACTGTTTTGCCTTCACTAGCCGCTGTAAGTGCTGCTGCATCTCCAGCAACGCCTCCGCCTATTATTACAACATCAAAACGATATGCAGGAATAGAGCGTAGATCAATTTCCAGAAGATGTCGATCGTACTGCATTGTCATGACTTAGACTCCGTAATTTGAATCATGCGCTCTAGTGCTAATTTCGCATCATCAACCATAACAGCTCGTTCATCTCCTGTTAACCGTTGTCGTTTTGCCGTCGTCTCATCCACGGTGTCGCCAGCAAGCACTCGATTCAAATCAGGTGCTTCTCCCTTGCGAAGCAAATCGAGCATACCTGCTAAATGAGGTGGATCATTTCGACTCATCGTGGCACATCCACACCCCGCCTCAGAGGAGGGCACAGAGGTTACCTCAGAGGAGGCCACAGAGGTTACCTCAGAGGTAATATCTGCAAGATGTGCCACTTGGATGCCTCTAAATGCAGCTTGCTCTTTCAAATTCCGAACAAAATGCCCCTCAGTCCCCACCGCGAACTTGCTACCTTGGGGGGAGTCCATCACTTCGTTCCACAAGAAAGCGGTGCTTCCAGAGCCATCTGCAACTTGCACTGCTTCAAGTTTTGATTCAGGGTGAATAATGACGCGCCACCCTTTGTTTTTCCACCAAGCAA
>CAZQGB010000089.1:0-2811 GCA_964592615.1 uncultured Isosphaeraceae bacterium
TCGAGAGCATCGCCACGCCAAGTTCGGTGAATGCGTAAGGTGGTGTACGGCGACCACCGTGGTCCGATAATCTTGAGGTCGCAATTTGCGACCTCAAGATTTCCCACTCATCTTCTGTTAATTGAAACACAAAATCATCGGGAAACCGCCCAATGTTGCGTTTTACTTGTTCAAGTAGGCGCTTGGTCTCCACACCATAAAAACTCGCAAGTTGTTCATCTAAAAGCACCTTTTGCCCACGCAAAAGCACAATTGAGGACTCTACAAGGTCAGGCGCAAACAGTTCGATCTCGTTCTTTTCTTCCATCTCGGTATTTTATTTTGCTTTTTGGCGATACCTCAAAAAACTGCCTTTTTTCGTGCTGATTACATAAGAGTTGCGACCTCAAGCTTGATGAGAAAGATCAGCCAAGCCAACAAATAACCACAATAAAAACATGTCTGTACTTTGTGTAGAATGCAAATCGTGAAGTTTTTGTTTTTAATATTAGTTTCAATCACTTACATGCTTGGTGGTTGTTCTTCTAAAACAGCTGGACCAGATGTTATTCTGCTTGATTCGCAAACATATTCCGCGGCGTTTGATGCAGCGGTTGCTGCTGCTGATGCTGATGGAATGAAGCCGGTTTTGCTTGATCGTCGAAGCGGAGTTATCTCAACCGACCCAGCAATCGCCGCAAGTTTTCTTGAGCCGTGGAAACCACAAGCATCGACAGCAAGGCAGGGTCTTGAAAACACACTCGCAATGCAACGACGCGTCGCTCGGTTTGAATTTACTCCAGTAACATCTTTACAGATTCCAAGTGTTCAGGATGAAACCCTACTTGGTCCCGACCTTTTATCTGGACTCGAGCAAGATTTAACAACATATTCAGGACAAATGGAATTGCGAGTTTGGGTTTACGTCGATCGCAAGTATACGCAAGGTATTCGGCGCGGAACATGGTCGCTATCAAATGAGTCGGTAACCGAAGTTTTGCCAGCCGAGCAACCTTGGGAACAAGTACCCGGCTCATTCTGGGTGCCAATAAATCGCGATGTTGTGAAAGAAAGAATGTTGCTAACGGCAATAAAAAGCGACATTTCAGAGTAACTATTCGGATTATTCCAACTACTTATTCACAAACGTATTTTTGAAGTTGAATTTGGGGTAATTATGAGTATTCTTAACCCTAGAGAAGAATGCTGTCATTACCACTAAAAACCTGTGCCATCGTTGCAAGTGGATTGTTTTCTACATCTGTTTTTGCAGGTGGCGTTGCGACGAATCATGGTTTAGATGATTTGATTATTCGTCTCGGTGCCGGCAACGAACCAACGGGCGCTGATATCGCTGTAGCACAAGTTGAAGCAGATGATGGTGGCAATTATGGACCAGACACAGCACATGAAGACTTTGTTGGGAAATCGTTTACATATGTGAGTGGGTCGACGGGAGTTTCCGGACATGCAACAAACATAGGTAGGCGAGTGTATGGGTCGGGTGGTTTGGGCCTGGCGCCTGGGATTACAAACGTCTATTTGTATTCAGCAAGTGGTTGGGTGCAAAGTAATTTTTTAAGGGTTGGCTCAGGTAGCAACCCCTCCGCCCCACCAGGCGGAGTATCGATTTTTAATAACAGTTGGATAGGATCGTTCGGTAGTAATTCACTCGATAGCGAAGCTGTTCGCAGGGCTGATTGGGTGGTCGAAAGTTCTGATGCCATGATGATTGTTGGTGTTGCTAATAGCGGTGAACACTCTCCATTAATGTCGTTTGGCTTTAATGGTGTTAGCGTGGGAATGCAAAATGGCGACCACATTGCCGGAGTTATTCCAAGTGGGTACGATTCAAGCGGCTGTCAATTACCATTAATCGTTGCCGTACAAAGTACAACGAGTGATGCAACTGGGGTTGTTTCCGCAGCTACAGCTCTCATTACAGAAACAGCAGAAACACATCCGAACACTTCTGGTAATTATTTTTCCGGACTGTCCGAGACAAAGAAGGCGTGTTTGTTAGCCGGTGGAAAACATCTTGATGATTGGACGAACAACCCCACAACATCAGGTCCAAATCGTGGACGCACAACTCAGCCAATTGACGACACTGTCGGTGTTGGCACAGTAAATGTTGATAGATCGTGGCAAATTATGGCTGGTGGGCAACATGATTCCAGTACAAGTACAACAGATTTAGTTCCCGCTCCTTACGCTGGGTGGGAAACATGGTTACTTGGCGGAAATCAGAGCCGGTATATAAGGTTTGATGTTGGTTCTCTCGCCGACGAGGTTTCGATTGTGTTGACGTGGCACCAAAGTCCATCGAGTGGTTTTGGAGGTTACTCACTTGCCGACTTTGACTTGGTGTTGTGGAAACAACAAGGCGGAAAACTGATGAACATGACTGGTGACGCCGGGCTTGGAGTGTTTGGAAGCGGCAATGTTGTTAGTGAAAGCGCAATCGATAATGTTGAACACCTTTATATAAAAGATCTAGCCGCCGGTGAATATGTTTTAGAAATTCGTCGTGCGGATTCTTCTTCTGCAAGTAGAGTTTTTAGTGTCGCATGGTTGTTTCCAGAGCAGACCGGTGTACCAGGTGATGTGAACGGTGATGGTGTAGTTGACGTAAGTGATATATTGATGCTTATAGTTGCTTGGGGTCCCTGTAGTGATTGCGTAGAAGATTTAAATGGTGACGGTGTTGTTAATGTTGTCGATCTTATTCAACTGATTTCTTACTGGTAATCCATAAACCAAGAGTGAGTTAAAAAGGTACACTGCGGGGATGAGAAGGAGGACCTTAACCCCCAAAATCATAATGATTGG
>CAZQGB010000090.1:0-2688 GCA_964592615.1 uncultured Isosphaeraceae bacterium
AGCCGAAAAATTGACCGAAGGCATGGCGGGATTTGCCTTGCAAATCACGCAGTCGTGGCTTCGCCACGACACACAGGGCTTCAAAAGCACAAGGGGAGAGGTTCTTATCCTCTTCCCTTGTGCTTTATGCCCTGTGCAGGACTCGAACCTGAACCAAGCTGATGAAGAGTCCCATGCTCTGCCAACTACGTTGGCAGAGTGAGATGCGCCAAAAATGCCCTGTGCAGGACTCGAACCTGCGACCCGCTGATTAAGAGTCAGCTGCTCTGCCAACTGAGCTAACAGGGCGAAAATGTAGTGTACTCTGAATTAAGAGGCAGTTGCAGCAGTGGAGGATTCCATGCTTTCAAGAGTAGCAAAGACATCAGCAAGAGCATCAACTGCACGGTTAATCTCTTCGGGAGTCGTTGTCCTTGCGAAACTAAAACGGATAGCCCCCCACTCACCATCATCAGGAGTTCCAATTGCTTCAATAACTTTAGAGTTTTTAAATGCGCCGCTTGAACATGCGGAACCAGATGAAGCACAAACGCCCCGCTCTGACAACATTAGTAACAACAACTCCCCTTTCACGTTTGGAAATGAAACCGAAGTTGTCGTCCAAGCTCTGGCAGCACCTTGCGAATTAACATGTGAAGAAGGTAAAACTTCTTTGAGTTTGGCCTCAAAAGTATCTCGCAATCTTTCCATCGCTGAAATGTTTTCGTTAGTAAGCCAATCCATTGCTTCTTTTGCCGCTACACCAAAACCCATGATGGATGGAACATTTTCGGTGCCACCTCGACGACCACGTTCTTGAGGACCACCAATCACAAGTGGTGACACACTTATTCCAGAACGCGTATAGATTGCACCTACGCCCTTTGGTCCATGAAATTTGTGCGCTGCAAACGAAAGCAAATCTACTGGTACTTGATTCACATCGACAGGCATTTTAGCCACCCACTGTGTACCATCAGTATGTAAAAGAACACCGAACTCCCGACAGAGTTCTGATGCCTTTTCAATCGGTTCAATGACGCCCGTTTCATTGTTGCACCACATCAAGGAAACAACTGCTATTTCATCGGCTCTTGTTTCTAGAAGTTCCTTCAGGTGAACCATATCCATTAGACCTTGATTATCGTTCTTAAGATAGACTACTTCCATGCCTTTTTCTGCGAGTTGATCCATCATCTCGCCAACGGCAGCGTGTTCTAGTTGACTGGTTACAAGTACCTTACTATCAGGCTTAGCAGAACACGCAGTCCAGATAGCAAGATTAGCGGCCTCAGTTCCACCTGAAGTAAATGTGATTTCTGATGGAGAGCAGTTGATAAGTTTAGCAACAGATTCTCTCGCAATATCAACTTGGTGACGTGCCTCTTGCCCAATGCGGTGAATGCTAGATGGGTTTCCCCACAATGATTCCATTGCCTTCAAAACTGATTCTGTTACAGATGGAAGTGGCTTCGTTGTAGCATTATTATCCAGATAGATACTAGTGGCATTCATGATTTCGTATTGTAAGCGTTATAAACCAAGCAACAACAGCAATCACTCCGCAGACGATAAAAATGTCATACGGATTATCTCCAAACAATGGGCGTGCAACCCAGTAAAGAAGTGAGCCGATTGCCATCAATAAAAACGAAATCGCGTTTGAAGTCGCAAGAACTCGACCGCGGTGCTCCGATTTTGGCAGCATCTGCATCAGAGATTGCAAAGGCACTGCGTACAAGCCCGCAAATAATCCTAACAGAATAAGGCACACAAGCGTTGACCAATAGGAAACCGGTGCAAGCCCTGCCTCGAACATGGATATTGCCATCCCGAGCGCTGCATACTTTGACATGATAATTCGTATTTTCCCACGGGATAGAAAGCCAGCAAGGAGCGAACCAATTCCAACTGAAATACCAATCGAAGCGAGTAAATATGATAATTTTGTATCGTCAACGTCGAGGACGCTGCCCAATTCGGTAACAAGTAATAAGACAATTGTTGCAAGCAGATAAAAACATGCCCACGCAATTGCAATTTTCATAAGTTGCGTTCTGCACATTTCAATTAAAGTAGAAACGTAGGTTGCTAGTGGGTTAACCGGAACATGCGTTGCAGAATCCATAGGAATTAACTTAGGCAAGAATACAATTGCTGATAATCCAAGGATGGCAACACCAGTTAATACAATGCCAGGCAACCAAATTCCTATTGTTGTAGCAGTTGTTTCACCTGAGCCTTGAATGCTATCACTCACAATACCTGCGACCAACATGCCAGTAATAATCGCAATGTTTGTCGTCATGTTAAGAATGCCATTTGCTCGACTAACATTCGCTTTTGGAACAATTTCTGGAATCATGCCGTACTTTGCAGGACTAAAAAAAGTTGATTGCGTTGCAAGCAGCAACATCGCTATTGCCGCGACCCAAAAATTGCCGGTAATAAATCCAAGACCAGCAAGAAGAGCCAGCGGAACTTCGAACAATTTCATCCATACTGAAATACTGCGCTTTGAATGTTTATCAGCTAGTGGTCCTGCCCAACCAGAAAACAAAATAAAAGGGACAAACAAACATAAGGCAATGAGACCTTGACCGCCCTCTCCAAGTTTGCCTGCCCACATGCCACGGACTACCGCGAAGCCAAGCAATGTCTTGAGAATATTATCATTCGCCGCGCCCATAAACTGCGCAATGAGAAGTG
>CAZQGB010000091.1:0-2676 GCA_964592615.1 uncultured Isosphaeraceae bacterium
GTACTGACAAGGCCGTGCGCCCCACCAACCTGATGGGAGCAACAAAACGGTTCGCCGAATTGGTGGTTCAGTCCATTGCGAAGGAAAATTCAAGGATGAGGACTTGCATGGTCCGTTTTGGCAACGTGCTCGGGTCCTCTGGATCTGTTGTTCCGACCTTTCACAAGCAAATTAAAGAAGGTGGACCAGTTCGGGTTACACATAAAGATGTCACTCGATATTTCATGACTATTCCTGAAGCATCCCAACTTGTGATGCAAGCGGGCGCATTGGCAAGGGAAACAGAAGTGTTTGTTCTTGATATGGGTGAGCCAAAACGTATTTATGATCTCGCGAAGGAAATGATTGAAAAATACGGTCTCACTGAAAAAACGAGTGATAATCCAAACGGCGATATTGAAATATTGTTCGATGGACTTCGTCCGGGTGAGAAAATGTATGAAGAACTTTCGATAGATGATTGTTTAGAGAGTACCGCACACCAGAAAATTTCACAATCAATTGAAAAACAGCAAGATTTAAAGTCCATCTCAGATGCTGCAAACAAACTAGAGAAAGCCCTTCAGAGTAGAGATACTGATGAAGTGATGAGTTTGGTGTGTCGTGCTGTTCCAGAGTACGAACCATCTGAAGATTTCTATTCACAATATCCAAGCATGATGATTGCAACAAAAGAAAAAACGACTAAAGAGGAAGTGCTATGACGGTTCAAACAGAAGTTCCATTGCTTGATTTAAAACTTCAATACGACACACTTCGAGAAGAAATCGAACCGGTACTTCGTGAGGTGTGTGACAGCCAATATTTTGTGCTTGGACCAAAAGTTGCTGAACTAGAGAATAAAATTTCCGAGTATGTCGGCACAAGCAGGGCGGTTGGTTGTGCTTCGGGGAGCGATGCGTTGTTACTTGCCTTGATGGCACTTGATGTGAAGTCGGGTGATGAAGTAATTTGTCCAAGCTATACATTCTTCGCCACAGGGGGGGCAATTCATCGGCTCGGTGCAATCCCAATTTGGGCTGACATCGATCCAGTGACTTACAACATCACCCCCGGAAGTATCGCGAACGCTGCTGATCGTTGTACTCACCTTAAGGCAATTATGCCCGTCCACCTGTATGGTCAAACCGTGGACATGGATGGAATACTGGATGTAGCGAGGAATCTCGAAGTTCCACTTATCGAAGACGCGGCTCAAGCAATTGGCGCAAAGGACGCAACTGGTGCAATGGCTGGCTCTCGCGGCACAATTGGTTGTTTTAGTTTTTATCCAACAAAGAACCTCGGCGGATTCGGCGATGGAGGTATGGTGACAACCAACGATGAAGTACTTGCAGACAGAATGGCAAAGTTACGAGTTCACGGCGGAGAACGAAGGTATTACCACAGTGAAGTAGGTGTTAACAGCCGCCTTGATGCACTGCAAGCAGCAGTGTTACTCATTAAGCTGCAATATCTTGAGTCGTGGCACGAAAAGCGTACGCGCAACGCTGCCATGTACAACGAAATTTTTGCAGCAGCTGGTGACATCGGAATTGTTGCACCCAAAACTCCCAGTACTCCAGCAAGGCACATTTGGAATCAGTATATTCTAAGAGTTAAGGGTGGAAAACGTGACGCGCTACGGGAGCATCTAAGTGAGCAGGGCATCGGAACAGATATTTATTATCCCGTTCCACTTCACGAACAAGAATGTTTTGCTGATATCAAAGGCAAACCATTACCACACACAGAACAAGCGGCGTTAGAAACAGTTGCGTTACCGATTTTCCCCGAACTTGAACAAGAACAAGTTCAATACGTTGCAAACACAATAATATCGTTTCTTAAGTAATCGGTTCTAGCACAAAACGACCGCGGTCGTTTTTGGTAACTGTAACGACGGGTGAGTCCGGTTCGTGGTAGAGCACCATGTGCCAGTTTTCTGAACACGCTTGTTCAAGTAATTTCGCTTTTGTTTGCGCATTGTCCCACGGTAACATGTCGTAACCCATGGAATATGCAAGTCCTACGTGATTTATTGTAGGCATGACGTCCGAACAAAAACAAACAGTTCCACTGTTATCTTGAAATTCAATTGATTGCAATCCCCACGTGTGCCCCTTGCGAACAGTGAGTTGAATGTCACCGCAAATAGTGTCGTCGCCATCCACGAGTTCAAGACGTTCCCGAATAGAGTCAAGAACCCGAGGTAAGTATGTTTTACTCATCGTCGAGCGATTAGCATTGGCATCTTCCCACTCTTGCTTTTGCACAATGACTTTTGCGTTTGGCAACAGCGTGACACCAGCGGCATGGTCAAAATGGAGGTGCGAGAGAATGACACTATCAATGGAATCTGGATCGACATTCTTTTCTTTTAGAGCATCAAGAATAGTGACACCATTCATTCCAAACATTTCAGTTTCTTTTTCGCTCCAACCACCACCGTAACCGGTTTCTATGAGAACACGCTGTTCGCCCCTCTCTAACAAAATGCAGTTACATGCCTCTGGAATTCTATTTTGATCGTCTGGTTCAACAAGTCGTGACCACAACGATTTGGGCACTACGCCAAACATGCTCCCGCCATCAAGACGAAACCTGCCCGCATCAAGGAGTGTCCAATTCCACGTCATTAAACTGTTGGTATTAAATCTTCGGGGTTTTCTAAAAGTTCGATAACTGTGCGTAAAA
>CAZQGB010000092.1:0-2657 GCA_964592615.1 uncultured Isosphaeraceae bacterium
CCAGTGAATGACATTTCGTTTTCGGGGTTGAAACCGTACGCGGTTTCCATTGAATTTTGTTCTTCAAGTTCAGCGTGTATGTGGTTTAGGAGTTTCACTCGAGCTCTGTTTTTGCTTAATCTTGCCTCTGTAATGAGGTCCTTGCGTGACAATCTGTCAGTGTTCGTATCTTTGTTAATGTTCATGGTTTCTCACATACCTTTTAGAATGATTGACCCATCCTTGTTCAATCCATTGTCTCATGCCCTCCCTACGGGGCAATCATGTTAGTTTCGCGGTTTTTTACCGCACAGCCCTGATAATCGCAGTTTCTCATGTTCTTTTCATCTTTTTTACATTTTTTTGGGGAAATATCCTCTAATTACGAAAATGGTCGAAATTGAAAGAATCAGCCAATATCCTGCTTGTCGTGAGAGCAATGCAAAAACAGCGCTCAATCATCACAGAATGGCTCTTGGGGAAGTCAAAAAAGCAAAGAAATGAAATTCTTGGTGCAGTAGTGACCCATTCAGGTGCGATGTCCTCGATGCCAATAGAGTGCGTATTGGAGCAATTTGCTGCAAGAATATTGACTGCTTGTGCAGAAGACATGGGGCTTTCAACAATGGAACTCGCAGGTCTTCTTCGTGAACCAAGAAAAGACGCTTTGGCTGGGCTTATTACAGTTGTCAAAGACGGCGCGTAATGATAGCCGCGCGTTTTTTCCCAAGCCGAAGAGCAAACACAGTTAGTAAGTCGCCAGAAGCGTTTGAGGACAACATATCTTGCCATTGATTCGGATCGATTGTTTTGCCTCGTGTTTTTACTTCAACTTGTGTGCAGTTGAGTTCGTCAAGTAATCTCTTTACCTTTTCAATTCGTAGTGGCATTGTTTCAAGAATTTCGAATTGTTGGAACCAGTCAGAGTCGCACTCTTCCTTCGCACAAAACAGACCAAGGTTCGGGGCAAGTTCTTGTGCGATAAGTTCTTTTGCTAAAGTGCAATGTAATCCGCTTCGTTCAAGGGCAGGATTTGGTTCTAGAATCCAGCCAATTAGATTCTTAGTAAATGTTGAAAACTCTGAAACTCCTGAAACACTTTTGCCAAGCGTCATAGAAGTTGCTGTAACCTGCCCCGCATGTTTTGCAAGTGAACCAAACCAGACGACACACTGTACAACACGGCCATGTTCCTCGATATACTCAAGCTCTAGAGGAATCGAAAACGATTCAAGATCGCCTTGGTTCACAGCAGGCGAAACTTTTATCCCTCCGCCAGCGACCTTTGATGCTATGTCAATAATTGCTTCAATGTTTGGCTTCATGGTGTCAAGGCCATGCAAACGTTTAGTTCCAATTCGTCTTGAAGGGTCAATATGAATCAGGGCGTTTGAAGGGAGATCCATCAAAAGAACATCTTCGCAAATGGCTTCTTTACCTGTGTTGAAGTTTGCCATTGTGCAACGCAACGAATCGTTATCGACTCCAACTGTTTGCGAGGGAAGTTCTTGTAAATCAGCTCCAATGCCACAGCATAAATCATAGACAGGGCCGTCAGTTACAAAGCGTTTTGATTTATGTTTTGCGATTTCTGTTGAAGTGGCTTGTTGCACACCTATGGAATCAGACAATATTGAGTCAGCATTGGCGAGTTTCCCAATGGCTCGTTTTCGTGCGTCGAGCAAAGAAGCTGCAATCGTAATCTCTTCAATGCTCCACAGTTTTCGTAATGATGACATTGAAGCAACATCTTCAAGGTTACAATCGTGTGCAGCATCAAGTAACGCTGTGTTTAAATTTGCTTGTATCCAGAGCTCGCTTTTTGTCATCATGAAGAAAAAAGGCAGTGATTTCTATTGCCCATGTAATGCATGGTAGAAGACTCAGATGAACTCTGCTACAAATCGCTGGCTTGTCTTACTTGATCAATTTATTGAAGATTGGGTTGGGATGACACTTCCACGACCAGCTGTTGCAATGCAAGAGTTTGTTCAGAGTGATGGTTGCCCGTGGTGTGGCGAATCAATTCATAACGATCTTGAGCGATGCCCCTGCGCAACTCGAAGGCTTCACTGGAACCGTGTATTTAGGCTTGGTTCGTACGAACAACCACTTTCTACAAGCATTCTGCAGACAAAATATGCCGCATGGCCAGAAATGGCTGCGTTTTTGGGGAAACTTCTAGGAGAGCGCCTGCGTGGGTGCGTTCCACCCAACACGGTTATCGTGCCAATACCGATGCCACTGATACGTAAATTTTTTCGTAGAATTGATCATGCACACCTCCTCGCGTTACATGTGTCTCGGGCTTCAGGAATACCAATTCGACGCGCACTCTTTCGGCGAAACACGACACCCCAAGCATCGAAAACCGCAAGTAGACGTAAGTCGTTGCCACGTAATGCTATGTGGCTTCGACCTTGGGCGAGAATAAAAGGAAAAAACATCTTACTTATTGATGATGTTCTTACGACTGGTAAGACTTTGGAGGTTGCTTCGAACACATTGCAAGCAGCAGGCGTACTATCGATTCAGGTAGCAGTTTTGGCAGTAACGAATTTGCCTCAAAAAGGTAAAAAAATGTGATTTGGGACGAATTGTGCTGTTGACGGGTGTGACGGGCGGTATACAATAGTCCTCCTTGCCTGTTTTTTAGCAGGACGGGATTTTTGCGGTCT
>CAZQGB010000093.1:0-2654 GCA_964592615.1 uncultured Isosphaeraceae bacterium
TGGAATAAAACTGTTGTGCAAGTTTCAGACACGCCTGGATTTATCGTAAACAGAGTCGCAAAACCTTTTTACTTAGAGTCGTGGCGCATTGTCGAAGACGGCATTGCAAGCGTTGATATGATTGATGAAACGATGCAGTCACTTGGCGAGTTTAAAATTGGTCCGTTTATGTTAACAGACATGATTGGGCACGATATCAGTGTCGCATCTACAAGAAGTATTTGGGAACGTTTGGGCAGACCGAATCGCCTCGCCCCAAGTAAAAAACAAGAATCCCTTATCGCACGAGGTAACCTTGGGCGCAAGACTGGCTGTGGTGCTTACGCTCACGACGACAGAGACAATCTTGTGCCTGCAATTATTATTGAAACTCATGAACTTGAGCTTTCAAATCAACTCGAGGAAGCAATCAATTCATTTTGCTTGGAAGCAACGTGCATTTCTGGGTCGATGCTTGAAAAATATATATTCTCACGAGTACTCGTGGGAATTATAAATGAAGCAATGTGGGCAATTACTGAAGGGGTTGCCTCTGGCAAAGACATCGACACTGCTATGAAATTGGGCATGAATTTTCCTATGGGGCCAATCGAATGGTCTCAGAAAATTGGCGTAGACAACGTCAACGCACTACTAGCGGGTCTCAATGAAACTGTTGGAGATAACCGATTTTCTACACCACCATTTGGAGCCGTTTCAGCAAACTAAAACCTTCGGTACAATGCTCGTATGAATAGACGAGCAGCAATTGTATCCGCCGTGCGCACTCCAATCGGTCGTTACGGTGGCGGACTTAGTTCAATTAGACCCGATGACCTTGCAGCAATTGCTATCAAAGATGCTGTTGAAAAAGCAGGAATTGAATCTAGCGCCATTGATGATGTGTACCTTGGTGCTACAAACCAAGCTGGCGAAGACAGTCGAAATGTTGCACGAATGGCTGCACTACTTGCAGGTCTTCCTTTGACGGTCGCTGGCGCAACTGTTAACCGACTTTGCGCTTCCGGCTTAGAGGCAATAAATATTGCTGCAAGAATGATTGAATCTGGATGCGGCGATGTTATGGTTGCAGGAGGAGTTGAATCGATGAGCCGCGCCCCTTTTGTGATGGCAAAAGGAAAATCAGCATTTGATCGCAACTGCGAAATGTACGACTCTACTATCGGCTGGCGATTTACAAACCCAAAACTTGCAAAGATACACCACCCTTATGGAATGGGCGAAACGGCGGAACATGTAGCAAAGCAGTGGTCCATTTCTCGTGAAGCGCAAGATGAGTTTGCATGGAATAGCCAACAGAAGTGGAAAGCCGCTTTTGAGTCAGGAAAGTGGAATGATGAAATTGTTCCGGTAAATGTTCCACAGCGCAAGGGTGAAGCAGTAGTCGTAGATACCGACGAACATCCTAGACCAGAGGTAACACTTGAAAAACTAAGCACGCTTAAGCCGTGCTTCTCCAAAGAGAATGATGCATCAGTTACCGCAGGAAATAGCAGTGGAATCAACGATGGTGCAGCGGCACTAGTTCTCGTAGAAGAATCAAAAGCTCGCGAACTTGGGCTCAACATACTCGGTTTTATTGGGAGTTCTGCTTCAGCGGGCGTTGACCCAGCAATCATGGGCATCGGTCCAATTCATGCCGTAGAAAAATTACTCAGCCGCACCAACTTAAAGGTGGATGACATCGATGTGTTTGAATTGAACGAAGCGTTCGCCGCACAATCACTTGCTTGTATCAATGGATTAGAACTTGATGCGAATAAAGTTAATGTTAATGGCGGTGCAATTGCAATGGGACACCCTCTTGGTTGTAGTGGCGCACGAATCGCCGTTACCTTGATTCACGAAATGCAACGGTCTAACGCATCAAAAGGAATCGCTACATTGTGCGTAGGAGTTGGGCAAGGTCTTGCTACATTGTTTGAACGCGATTAGCCATCAAAATCTTTTTTGGAAACATGGTCTGTTTGGGGAACACGCTTTCTGTTTGGTTCCATTTCCAAAAGCGGTTCGCACTCTTTACTAGTTGCATTGTGTCTATCTGCAAGATATTGATATGTACTTGTTCCATTACCCTTCCACGAAATTTCTTGTTCGCTTAGTTCTTTGATAACTTTCGCAGGGCATCCAGCAACAATTACATTGTCTGGGACTTGTGTGCCTGCTTTAACAAATGCCATTGCAGCCACAAAACTATTTTCCCCAATAACTGCATTGTCCATAACAACAGCATTCATTCCGACCAACGCATTTTTCTTAATCGTGCATCCATGTAAAACCGCACCGTGTCCAATATGACCATTCTCTTGCACAATTGTGTCATCGCCAGGAAAACTATGTACTACACACGTGTCTTGCAAATTACTCCCCCGCTCTAGGATTAAGCGACCAATATCGCCCCGCATAACTGCGCAAGGACCAACAAAACATTGAGGACCAACAATTACATCGCCTATCAGTACCGCCGTTGGGTGAACAAAAGCGGTTTTATCAACAACTGGCCTGATTCCCTCAAATTCATAGAAAGGCATTCAAGCATTGTAGAGGGCGTACATAAAGCAAAAACAACCTCTCGGTAAAGTTTATCTGGTGGCAACCCTCTGGAGTGTCAAAATAAATGAAAACATGAGATTTATACCCGTTTTTCTGCCTAA
>CAZQGB010000094.1:0-2635 GCA_964592615.1 uncultured Isosphaeraceae bacterium
TCTGCACGCCATGATGGCAAAGTGCTAGTTGGACAACTCGACGGCTCGACCGAAGTTGTAACTATCAAAGATCTCGCTGATATGCGCAGATGGGCTCCAAGAGCAACCACTGAGGACTGGACACCAAGTATCACACCATAAATCAAAATTCTCACGAGTTGAGTACAATGGACACTCAATGTTGTGCCCCTACTGCGAACGAGATGAAGATAAGGTCATTGATAGCCGTGGCTCCGATGGAGGACGTTCCATTCGCCGTCGTCGTGAATGCCAGAAATGCAATCGTAGGTTTACAACATTTGAGCGGGTTGAAAAAACTTCTCGACTAATGGTCATTAAGCGCGATGGAACAAGAATACCCTTCGACCCTGAAAAAGTACTCAGAGGCTTACAAGCAGCATGTGGTAAACGCCCTATTCCTGAGGAACAAAAAGTTACCATCGTTAGAGATGTTGAAGAAGAACTCATGCAACTCTTTGAACGTGAGGTCCCGAGTAAAGAAGTTGGCTTGCGTGTTGCCAACCAGCTCAAATCCGTTGATCCAATTGTCTACATTCGATATGCAAGTGAATATTTTAACTTCCAAGATTTAGAAGATTTATCCAGAGAAGTTTCTGACATGCAAGACGAACCACCTGTATTCCCAACTCAGTCAAACCTGTTCAACAAGTAACACTATGCCAACAATTACTCTCCCTGACGGAACAACACGAACATTTGACCAAGACACAACGCCATACGAAATTGCGAGTGATATCTCTGAAGGTCTTGCCAAATGCGCTATCGGCGCTCGAATCAATGGGACTCTTTGCGACCTTTCAACTCCAATTGACGCAGACGCAGAAGTCAAAATCGTAACGGCTCGAAAAGGCGAAAAAGAAAGTGACCCAGACGCGCTGGAGCTCATTCGACATAGTTGTGCGCATGTCATGGCAGAAGCGATTCAAAGAATCCACCCAAAAGCAAAACTTGTGTACGGACCTGCTCTTGACAATGGTTTTTATTACGACATCTCTTTTGAAGGTTCTGAACCGTTAAGCAGTGAAGAGTTTGAAGCAATTGAAACCGAAATGGCAAAAATAATCAAAGAAGATCGCCCTTTCACCAGATACGAACTTCCTGTTGAAGAGGGAATGCAGAAACTCTCGAGTGAAGGAAGCAAATACAAAATCGATAACGCTGAACGTGCCATTGAAAATGGCTCTGAAACTCTCACATGGTACGCCACAGGAGAGCCACAAAAAGATTGGGAAGATTTATGCAGAGGTCCGCATGTCCCTTCAACTGGAAGAATCGGAGCATATAAACTCCAAAGTATTGCAAGTAGTTACTGGCATGGCGATGCTGATTCTGACAACCTAACTCGCATATACGGCGTTGCTTTTGTTCATAAAAAACAATTAAAACAACACCTTAAAATGCTTGAAGAAGCAAAGAAACGAGACCATCGTGTTATAGGGAAAAAACTGAAACTCTTTCACATAGACGAACAAGTTGGGCAAGGCCTCTTGCTCTGGCTTCCAAATGGTTCGGTTGTTCGGCAAGAACTGCAAACATTTATTTCAGAAGAATTACAGAAGCAACAATACAGCCAAGTATTCACACCCCACATCGGCAAACTTGATTTGTACAAAACATCTGGTCATTACCCTTACTATCAAGAAAGCCAATATCCACCGCTTATAGACCCAGAACAACTGAACGCACTTGCTAGCGAAGGATGTTCGTGTGGCGACCTTGCAAATCTCATGAAAGCTGGTGAGATTGAGGGGTACTTATTGAAACCGATGAACTGCCCGCATCACATTCGCATTTATGCAAGTTCTCACCACAGCTACCGTGACTTACCCGTTCGACTCGCAGAGTTTGGAACTGTTTATCGATGGGAGCAGTCTGGAGAAATTGGTGGAATGACTCGCGTCCGTGGTTTTACACAAGATGATGCCCACCTATTTTGCACAGAAGAACAAATCGCTGACGAGCTTGTTGGATGTCTTGAACTCGTGAAAATTATTTTCAAAACTCTTGGCATGAACAACTATAAAGTGCGTGTTGGATTACGAGATTCAGATTCGGAAAAATATGTTGGAGACTCATCGAACTGGGACAAAGCAGAAGAGGCATGTCGAAATGCAGCAAAAACTCTTGATGTTCCTTGGACAGAAGAAGAAGGCGAAGCCGCGTTTTACGGCCCAAAAATTGACTTCATTGTTAATGACGTGCTAGGCAGACCATGGCAACTTGGGACTGTTCAAGTTGACTACAATCTGCCAGAACGGTTTGATCTTTCGTACATTGGAGCAGATGGAAACCAACATCGGCCGATTATGATTCACCGCGCACCCTTTGGTTCCATGGAACGATTCATCGGCGTACTAATTGAACATTTCGCCGGAGCATTTCCAACGTGGCTTGCACCAGAACAAGTTCGCGTACTCGCAATTTCAGAAAAAACAAATGACTACGCTAATACCGTACTTGACACACTTCGAAAACAAGGAATACGAGCAACCGTAGACACCTGTGACGAACGTATTCAAGCAAAAATCCGTTCTGCCGCTGATATGAAAATCCCATGGCTACTAGTTGTAGGTCCTCGAGATGCTCAAGAGAATAAAGTAAGCGTTCGAATGCG
>CAZQGB010000095.1:0-2596 GCA_964592615.1 uncultured Isosphaeraceae bacterium
TTCTGCTGCGTGGGCACCGGTTTTTCCAGCCCCACAAATAATAATATTCATGGCAATAATCCAATCATCGACCAGATGGTCGGGCGGGAATGATACCTCTAATAGGGTAAGAACCAATCAAAATCGAAGATTATTTTACCTGAAACACTTGTAATGCACCTCAAAAAGGGTTTTTTAATAAAAAAGATGGCAATCATATTTGTTGTTAGGTCACATGGGAACATTGGGACATATTGATTTTGCTATTTAGATTTTAATAATAAATATTAAAAGAACACCAAGAGTTTGAGAATAGTTCTTGACGAGCCGAGAGGAAAACGCCATACTGAAGCGTAGCACATACGTTAAAGGTGTTGGCATTTTAAGAAGTGTCTAAAGCGAAGTAGAAATGGAGAGGTTTACTTGCAAAAAATGAGAGTCTTCACGTGGAATAGATGTCGAGTTCAAAAGGGACATTTCGCGATGATTATTTTTGCAATGGGCTGAGAGAAGCAGAGAGGCACGTGCTGGAGGGAGAACCAGCTTGTAGTGTCAATCTCCGAGACTAGTTCTTAGGAACAGAAAGTTTTGACGATGACAACGACCACCAAGAAAGATTTGATAGATCGAATTGCCGATGAAACAAAATATAAAAGAAACGATGTTCGCTCAATCGTTCAAGCATTTCTTGATGGTGTAATAACAGAACTTGGTGAGGGGAATCGTCTTGAGTTTCGGGACTTTGGTGTTTTTGAAATTAGGGAACGCGCTCCGCGTATGGCTCAAAATCCCAGAACACTTGAACGTGTTCCAGTACCTGCCCGAAGAACAGTTAAATTCAAAGTTGGTCGTTTAATGAAAGAAGCTGTAGATAGTAACCTTGTGAATCGAGAAGAAACACCGATTGTCGAAACACCCGTTGTTGAAACGCCCTCAAAAGAGTTTGCTCCAGCGTAAGCTCAGCCAGTTTTTTTCGAATGTGGTGTAGCAGCCCCGGTGGATGACTTGTCGTTTCTCCATTCTTGTATGAAATTTAATGTAAGGTAATGCTCAAGGATGAGCAAAGAGCAAAAACAAATACAAAATCTTCAGCAAGGCGCAAAGTCTCAGGCGATTGACCGTTTGGTCGACGCATTACCACCACACTCAGTTGAAGCGGAAGAAAGTCTCTTGGGCTCAATTATTATTGACCCAAGTGTGCTTAATGATGTACAGCTTATTATTAATAGTGGGGACGACTTCTTTAAGAAGGCAAATGGTTCAATTTATGACATTATGACTGAACTCAACAACGGTTCTCTGAAAACCGTTGACTATGTTCATCTTAAGCAACTTCTTGAGGATAGAAATCTGCTAAATGCTGTTGGTGGCGAGGATTATCTTGTCAATATAGCGGCAGCAGTTCCGAGCGCTGCAAGTGCTTCTCATTATGCCCGCTTAGTTAAAGAAAAATCAGTTGTCCGTCAATTGATTGCGGCAGCTGGTGAAATATTACACGACGCATACAGCAATCCTGAGGATCCTGAAGACATATTGGGTGAAGCTGAACGACGTATTTTCAGCATTGCTCAGCAATCCGAATCTCGTCACGCAGAGAAACTTGACGAGTTACTAAATTTGGCAATCGAACAACTTGAAGCAAACGATGGAAGAATAATTACTGGAGTTGGAACTGGGTATCCAAGTCTTGATGAAATTACAAGTGGTTTGCAAATTGGCGAAATGGTTATTGTTGCTGCACGACCATCGATGGGTAAAACTGCTCTAGCATTAAACATTGCAGAAAATATTGTGATGCGTGGAACACCTGTTGCGTTCTTTAGTCTTGAAATGAGCCGCCAACAACTTGTGCAACGATTGTTAAGTTCAAGAGCGTCTGTGTCTGGTCATAAGATTCGAAGAAACATGTTGAGCGATCGTGACATGGAAGCAATTATTCAGGCAACTAATGACCTGATGGGCAAACCACTTTTTATTGACGACACACCAAGTTTAACAATTACACAGCTTAGAGCAAAGGCAAGGCGCTTAAAACAATCAGAGAATGTTGGAGTCATATTGGTTGACTACCTGCAACTGATGACAAGTGGAAAACGTGCTGAGTCAAGACAACAAGAAGTGAGTGACATTAGTCGAAGCATCAAGGCATTGGCTCGTGAACTTGAAGTACCAGTGGTGTGTCTCAGCCAGTTAAACAGAGCAGCTGAGCAACGCGAGGGGCACCGCCCACGGATGAGCGATTTGCGAGAGTCTGGTTCGATTGAACAAGATGCAGATGTTGTTGCAATGCTCCACCGTGAATCGTATTACCACCAGAGCGATCCTTCATGGATGGAAGCAAACGAAGACAAACATTCCCTTGCAGAACTAATTATTGCAAAACAAAGAAATGGCCCGACAGCGACGGTGAAGTTGACTTGGGATAATACCTGCACACGTTTCTATGATTGGACAAACGCAACACCACCCGAAGGCGCTGGATTTGCCACAGTAGTGCCACAAGGATCGGACGACCCTTTTTCAAATGACAACTTTGATGACCTTGCGATTTAAGTACTCTACGAAACTGCCACGAAGGTAACCCAAACCAAAAACGAAATATACAGCGCTAGAAGAA
>CAZQGB010000096.1:0-2585 GCA_964592615.1 uncultured Isosphaeraceae bacterium
TTGCTCAACGTACAGGGGCTAGCGTTTACGTTGTTCACACCTCTTGTGGTGAAGCAGTTTCAAGAGCAATGGAAGCGAAAGAGCGTGGAGTGGATGTAACAGTTGAAGCGGTCATACCTCATCTTGTTCTAGATAAAACGTTTGCTGAGCGTTCCGATTTTGAAGGTGCTAAATACGTAATGTCACCTCCGCTTCGTGATAAAGAAGAACACGATGCGCTCTGGAGCGGATTGTCAAATGGAAATATCTCAACAGTTGGAACAGATCACGCACCATTTAATTTTAACGGCCAAAAAGATATGGGAACTGAAAACTTTACTTTGATTCCAAATGGCATTCCATCCATCCAAGAACGCGTGGATTTAGTGCACACTTATGGTGTTTGCGAAGGGAAAATCGATTTGCAAACGATGGTTGATGTTTGTAGCACAAACGTTGCAAAACAATTCAATATGTATCCACGAAAAGGCGATTTAGCAGTTGGCAGCGATGCGGATATTGTTGTGTACGACCCTGATTTTGTAGGCACTTTCAAACACGAAGATGGACTGTCAAAAGTTGATTACTCTGGCTTTGAAGGTATGAAGCGCATCGGAAGAAGTGATGTTGTTATTCTTCGCGGCAAAGTCGTAGCGGAGCAAGGCAAATTCGTCGGCGATACTGGCGCTGGCATGTACCACCCAAGATGATCCTCAATCGTTATTTGAAACGAGTTTGTCGGATTGTTCAACGAAATCATCGCCAGACCACTGTGCATCTTTTTGTACCATGCCCTCACGACGCGCTTTTGCTTCTGCTTTGGCTTTTGTTTGCCGCTTCACTAAATCTGCGTGAGTACTAAAGTAGGGTAAAGATGCACCTCGGAAATCGTCAATGGTTTCAAAGTTGTGCTTCTCCATGAACGCAAGCAAACTTTCAGCCATCTCTTTTACCATGCCGTACCCGTGAATCATGACACCAGTGCAAACTTGTACGGTATGACTCCCAAGTAGAATAAATTGTGCAGCATCGTCTCCAGTTTCAATGCCTCCAATCCCCGAAATAGTCTTGTCTTGGAATTCATCACGCATCATTCTTGCAAGTTCCATGACCATGCGAAGTGCAATAGGTCGGACGGCTTTACAAGAGTACCCACCCGGAACGCTGTAGCCCTCAACTGTTGGCTGTGGTCGAAGAGTTTCAAGGTCAACACCCATCACACTTAGAATTGTATTAATTGCGGCAACCCCATCTGCGCCAGCAGCAAGTGCACGTTCTCCTGGGTCTGCGATATGGGTAATGTTCGGGGTCATCTTCGCCCAAACAGGAATCTTGGCAACTTCCATTACCCAACTTGTAACTTCAGCGACTATGTCAGGATTTTCCCCCATCGCGGCGCCCATTTTCCGCTCTGGCAAACCGTGTGGGCAAGAAAAGTTAAGTTCAAATGCATCGACGCCAACTTCTTGGCAACGCTCTATCATTTCAATCCAGCGTTCTTTTTTGTACTCTTCCATAACAGAAGCAATGAGTATTCCATCTGGGTGTGATTGCTTTACTGAGTCGAATTCTTCAAGCCACGTTTCAAAAGGCCGGTCGCTGATAAGTTCAATATTTTCCCAACCAAAAACTTCTTTAGAGCCAAGTGCTCGCATGCGGGCATATCGCGGTGCAACATTCGTAACTTTCGAAGCATCCATGCTAATTGTTTTTGCAACGACTCCACCCCAACCCTCGTCGAATGCTTTTCGAATCACGTTAGCGTTCGTTCCCGGAGGTCCGCTTCCGATTACAAATGGATTCTTAAATTTCAGGCCATTTACAGTAGTTTCTAACGTTGGCATAACACCATCATACGGGCTAGAAGTGGTACTATCTACGATGTTTAGACCGTGGTAGAGGTGCTTTTTGAAGAAATGGAGTTAGTAAATGACCCAACAGGTAATTGAATCCGCTACCACAGAACAATCTACATTTCCTTTTTCCGGCAAACAAGTAATGACTGATGGCAACGCAGTCATTTCGCGCGTTGCGTATTTAGTGAATGGCGGGATTTCAATTTATACAATCACACCATCTTCACCGTTCGGCGAAGAAAGTGCAAAGATGAATGCGATGGGGAAGAAAAATATCTATGGTGTTGTGCCACAATGTTTTATGGCGTGCGATGAAGCCGCCGCAGCATCTTTTGTGCAAGGAATGGCAGCGAAGGGTGTTGGCTCTGCAACTTGTTCATCCTCACAGGGCATCTTGTTAATGATTCCTGAGATGTACAATTCCGCTGGGCAACTTCTACCGGTATCTTTTTACATTGGTGCCAGAGATGTTACAAGACATTCACTAACTATTTTTGCAGGTCATAGCGATGTATATGCAGTTCGCGATACAGGAATTATAATTTTGTTTGCTAGTAACGCGCAAGAACTCCAAGATATCGGAGCAATTGCTGAACGCTTAAAGTGGGAAGTTAGTTTGCCAGTTGCTGTTGTTTATGATGGCTTTTTGACCACACATAGGCAAACTCAAGTACAAGAATTATCTGAGGAATTTTTCTGGGATTTCATGCCACATGCAAAAATGACGACGCATAAGGCACGTTCGCTTGA
>CAZQGB010000097.1:0-2486 GCA_964592615.1 uncultured Isosphaeraceae bacterium
GCATCGTTAAACGCTTGGAAAAGCGTTGTTTTTACGCTTCTTGGAAGAAGATCGTCAAGAATCTCTTCTGCAGATGGAGAGAAATCGTAGTTGGCCGAAGTGCCTTCTGGTTCACTTTCCTCTTGTGACAAGGGCAGTAGTTGAATGATTTCCGGTATCTGTCTCGCGTTGGATTCAAACCGCATATACGCAACACTCACCACATCCCACTCGCCTTTTGCAAACCCGTCCATATATCGGTCTGCAATTCGAGCAACATCTTCGAATTTTGGAGTGTCGCCCAAAGTATGTTTTTCTGCTGGCTCGTGTTTTTGAAACTTGAAGAACGCTGCTGCTTTCTTTCCCGCGGTTTCTACAACAAGTTCTTTGTTTGTAGCTTTGGCTTCCCGAAGTTTGTTCAGTGCCACTCGTAACACGTTACCGTTATACGCACCACACAATCCACGATCAGATGAGATCACAAGGAGGAGTTCTTTTTTTCCGTCGCTGTTTGATGTAAAGAGCGGTGAATCATAATCACCGGCTGCGGAAGAAACTTCGCCAACAAGATTGCGAACAGCGTCGTTGTAAGGGCGTGTGTCCTTAGCTCGTGCAAGAGCCGCGGTGAATTTAGCGGTCGCAATCATTTGCATTGTTTTTGTAATGCGGGTGATCGTGCCCACTGCGGTCATTCGTTTTCGGATCGCGCGTATTTGTGCCATAAGAGGCGGGATTATAGCAGAGAGTTTGCGCCACTGACAACGCAGAGCCTCTAATTAATTTGGGAAGAGAAGGGTAATTCCAAAGCGGAAACCAAGCCCTTGTGGGCCGCTGTCGGGGCTATCTACCCAATATTTGAGGCCACCAAAGATGTTTAATTTCTGATTTCCAATTGAGGTCATTTTGGAAACAACTCCTTCAATTGGAATCGACCATTCTTCGGTTTCCCAACTGTACGTTGTTTCTGTTTGGATAGAAAACGTCCAAGCATCTGGTGTGGTGTAACTTGCAAAGGGTTGGATGAATGTTGCGTTTACGTCGGCTCGATTTTTATTACCAGCATAAGACCAGATGTGGTTGGCGAGCATGCCATAAGTCCATGGTCCATCTTGTTTGAGACCAACAAAGGTTGGACCTGCGCCCCACTTTTCGGTACCAAGTAAATCATTCGAAGCCGTAGGAAGTAACAAGACGGGTCCAACTCCAAGTATCCACCCATCTTCGGTTGGCTTTCTTGGGGAAAAGAAAAAACTTTGAACAATGTCACCAACTCCCGTTTGGGTTCCCGAGCCAGGAAGAATATCTTTTTGTTTAATAATCGGAACAATGGTCCGGCTAATCAAGTTCCACTCGTCGTTTAGTTCAAATGGAATTACCGGTTGAAAGTTAAGTTGAAAACGAGTCCCATCGTTGTTTGGACCAATCTTGCGATCATAGTTACCTTGAAACGGAACGCTTATCATCGCGGCAACTGGGTTAGCAAGTTTTTTTGCTAACTCTTCGTCTGACAATGCTGTTTTTGTAGCATCTTGCGTCTTTGGTTGCTGCAGCAAACTAATGGTAAACAACGCCGAGTCAGCATCGCCCTGATAATTTGAGCGGTTGTCAACATCTTGCAAAATATCGTGAACCAGCGCCCTTTGCATTGCTTCCCTAACAACAAGCGTTTTTGTGGCAAAGGCGTGGTTCGCGAAAACACCTGTTGATAATAAAAAGAGGAGTGTTTTCATGGGAGATAGTATATCGAGATATTAATAGTGTTATATTGATAGTGTATATGACAACACATAAAGGAGTTTCCAAGATGTATAAGAAATTAATTAAGTTAACAATTGTGCCCGTTTTACTCGTTTGTTCTTCAGTATTTGCGTGCACCCACTTTGTGTTGGTCGCAAAGGATGGCTCAATTGTTCTTGCTAGAACCATGGAGTTTGGCGCGGAATTGAACTCACACATAGTTACATCACCCGTTGGTACTACTATTCAATCTCCATCGCCAACTGGCAACGATGGTATGACTTGGACATCAAAATATGGATACGTCATGATGGACTTCTTTGGTTCTAAACATCCTGTTGATGGGATGAACGAAGAGGGCCTTTCTATGGGTTTCTTGTATCTTCCTGGTTATACCAAATATCAAACCGTACCAAAAGGGGCAAACAAGGACGCGCTGTTTTATCTTTATGTTGGTGATTGGGTTCTTGGAAATTTCAAAACCGTTGAAGAGGTTAAAAAAGCAATCAAAGATGTTTATGTTTTTAGTAAACCCGTCACGTATGGGGATATTAAAAATGTTGTGTTTCCGGTTCATTTAACTGTTAGCGACAAGTCGGGGAAAAGCATTGTTGTTGAGTGGGTAAATGGAAAAACTAATATCTATGACAACCCGCTTGGCGTGCTTACTAATTCACCTGAGTTTCCTTGGCAACTCAACAATCTTAAGAATTACGTCAACATTTCACCGCATTCTCCAGACCCACTTGAACTTGATGGAATTGAATACA
>CAZQGB010000098.1:0-2454 GCA_964592615.1 uncultured Isosphaeraceae bacterium
CAGGAATTGCTGATCCAAATCAACTTGATGAACTTGGAATCATTATGCGTGAACCTGTGAAAACCACAGAGCCAGCGTGAGCAACGCAAAAAGTTGTTGCGTGTTGTCTGCATCTCCATTTCGATGTGCTTCAAACAACGAAATAACCGCATTCTGGTCAACTGGAATATCTGCAAATAGATTTGATGTCAACGTATCACCGGCAAGTTGCCCCAAACTGCTCTGAGGACTTCGAAGCCATGATGAAAGTGGAAAGTCTATAGGTTGCATCGGATTTCGTTTAGAAGTTAGAAAGAGCTCAACGTCTACATGATTAGCAATTGCACGAAGTGCAATACTCCTAGATGACTGGTATTCTTTTGGGTTAACTTTCACTCCAGATTGTGGTGGGAGCAAGCGTTGCAAAAATTCACTGTATCTCTTTTGCTTCTGTTCTGATAAAAGTAGACCATCATAAATTGGTATCCCCTCCTCTTTCGCATATCGATATTGCCACAACGTTGAGAGTAGCGAAGAATCTGCGAATGGTTTTCCAAGTACATTCACAAGAGTTTGAAGATCTTCCGCTGGTGTTCCAGATATATCACATTGAACTGAACTTACTTTTGGAATTGAATCTATCTCGAAGTGCTCGACTGGGATGGAACAAACTGGCAAGAGAAGTGCTCCTCCCTCATTTGCAAAACCGAATTGAAGAAATTCTTGCACTCCTTGAGAAAAACATTCGCTCGCCAAATCGAGTTCATGCGCAATTCGAAGCAGTGGCAATGGATTTGAACAAAACACGAACCCGTCCCCAGCTTCAGCCAAATCAAGCCAATACAGGGGAATCGCACCCGTACCCTTCCGAAAAAGTTCTAGCGAAAGAGTTTTCGCTTCCCAATGAGCAAAAGCACACTCCCCAGCCAAATCTCCATCAACGACCCACATATCTACCTCAGAGGACGACACAGGGGTTACCTCAGAGGTAATTGGTGGCTGGGTACTCAGGAGGATTATTGTGAGAGTGCCCGCATTTGTATCAATGGAGTCTTCAAATGCCCAATTCGTACCAGAGGAGCAGAGCAGCAGTGTTTCCTCAAGTAATAATCTCCAATGATGAGGTACTACACGTCCGTCTCGCCTTAAAATTCCTGCAATACCGCTCATATCGGATAGGGTACTACGCATGACACATCGAAGCACAAACATTTTGACATTACTCATACTAATTGGACTCGTTGCTGGTGCCCTAGTTGGCGAATATGGATTCCACGCCTCAGGTGCAGTTGTGGATGGAGATCACTGGCTTAAAGCAACAGGCGACCTTGTCCTGATTCGCCCATTGAAACTGCTAATCATTCCACTTATTTTCTTCAGTGTTATTTCAGGTATTACAAGAATTGGAGACCCATCAAAACTTGGTCTTGTCGGTGGTGCAACGCTTATCTACTACCTCGCTACGATGTTTTTGGCGGTAACGCTTGGCACTATTCTTGTAACTTGGATTGCACCGGGTGTACTTGCTCCAGAGGTACAGGAGTCGCTACGCGAGACCGCTGGTAATTTTGCTGCAGGAGAAACAGCAACCAACTCTCTTGGTTCTGCTTGGATGAATATTTTGTACCAACTGATTCCAGTAAATATCTTTGAAGATATGGTCAAAGTCAGACCTCTTGGTGTCATCGTTTTCGCAATTGCTTTTGGACTAGCGCTTGCAGCAGGCGGCGACAAAACAAAAGCAGCAAGAGATATTTGCAACGCTTGTTTTGAGGGCTTAATGATTTTAGTTCGCTGGGTAATTTGGCTTACTCCAATCGGTGTATTTTTCCTTGTAGCGTGGACAGTTGGAAAGATAGGGTTTGATTCGATAAAAGGCCCTCTTGGCTTATACATGACAACAGTATTGATTGGTCTTGCAATTCACGGGTTTCTAGTGCTACCACTCGTACTTTGGATTTGCACGGGAATGAAACATCAGCCGTATCGATTTATGTGGCGGATGAAACGTGCACTTATGACGGCAGTTGGTACTGATTCGAGTTCAGCGACATTACCTGTAACAATCGATGCCGCTGAGGGCGAGGGTGAATGCTCCAAACGTGCTGCGAACTTTGTTTTGCCACTTGGTGCAACAATCAACATGGACGGCACCGCGTTGTACGAAGCCGTTGCAGTTGTCTTTTTGTTCCAACTCTTTGGCATTCAATTAGAATTCGGACAATTGCTAGTCGTTGTTATTACCGCAACCCTTGCTGCAATTGGCGCTGCAGGAATCCCTTCTGCGGGCTTGGTAACTATGGTTATTGTTATTTCAGCAGTAAATATGAACCTGACTGGTTCAGCAAACGGTCCACTTCCAGTTGCCGCCATTGGCATCATCATCGGCGTTGACCGAATCCTTGACATGTGCAGAACTGCTGTTAATGTTTGGGGTGATGCGGTTGGTGCAAAAATTATTACTCGGATAGCACC
>CAZQGB010000099.1:0-2434 GCA_964592615.1 uncultured Isosphaeraceae bacterium
AGATTGAATGAAAACCGCAGCGATTTTAGTTAGACCAAAAATATCTGCTAAAATATGGTTCTATGACTACAGAACTCAAAAACGGATGTGAAACAATTTCAACACCTCTTGGTGACCGAACTGTCTACCGGCTTGATTCACTTGGTTCCCTTGAAACAATGCCTTATTCGATTCGAGTGCTACTTGAATCGTGTTTGCGTCATTGTGGCGATGGCATTGTTACGGGTGAAGACGTGCAAGCACTTGCTTCTTACGATGCAACAAATGTCGGTGAAGTTGAAATCCCATTTACCCCCGGAAGAGTTGTACTTCAGGACTTTACTGGAGTTCCCGCGGTGGTTGATCTTGCTGCAATGCGAAGTGCAGTCGTGAGAATGACCGGTGATGAAGCATCTGCATCAAAAGTGAACCCGCTCGTTCCTTGCGACTTAGTTATTGATCACTCAGTGCAAGTTGATGCCTTTAATTCAGCAAACGCTTTATCGATTAACGGCGAAAAAGAATTTGAACGAAACAATGAACGATACGAGTTTTTGAAATGGGGACAAAACTCATTCAACAACTTTAGTGTTGTTCCGCCAGGAACTGGAATTGTTCACCAAGTCAATTTAGAGTTCCTTGCAAAAGTAACATGGGATAACGATGGAGTGTTGTACCCAGATAGTTTGGTTGGAACAGACTCTCATACAACGATGATAAATGGGCTTGGTGTTCTTGGCTGGGGAGTTGGCGGTATTGAAGCCGAAGCAGTCATGCTTGGTCAACCAATTTATATGTTGATACCTGAAGTGGTTGGAATGAAACTAACGGGCAAGTTGCAAGAAGGAGTTACCGCGACGGATCTTGTTTTACGTGTTACAGAATTACTTCGTGGGCACGGTGTTGTTGGAAAGTTTGTTGAGTTTTTTGGTGAAGCACTCGACGATATGCCGCTTGCAACTCGTGCAACACTTGCAAACATGGCTCCAGAATACGGCGCGACGATGGGCTTTTTCCCAGTCGATGAACAGACAACAAAATATATGTACCTGACCGGTCGCGATGAAAAATTGATAGAGACGGTAGAACAATATTGTAAGTTGCAAGGCCTTTGGCGAGATGATTCTCGTCCAATCAAATATGCATCAACTGTAACACTTGATATGTCGACGGTTGAACCAGCACTGTCGGGACCAAAACGACCTCAAGATCGCATTCTCCTTTCAGACATGAAGTCAAAATGGTTAGAAACAAGAAGTGAAATGTTTGGTCACGCTGAACCGAACAGTGCACTCGTGCAAGATACCGTTGACTCTTTTGAAATGACCGATGGCGATATTGCAATTGCAGCAATTACAAGTTGCACGAATACATCAAACCCAAGCGTGATGCTCGCTGCTGGCTTAGTAGCAAAGAAAGCAAACGCTCTTGGTTTAACACGTAAGCCATGGGTTAAAACATCGCTTGCTCCTGGAAGTACTGTTGTGACGGAGTATTTAAAACGCGCGAATTTACTTGGCGATTTAGAAGCGCTCGGTTTCTGGGTTGTTGGATATGGTTGCACAACTTGTATTGGAAACTCTGGGCCACTTGATGCGCCGATTAAAGAGGCGATAAATGAACACGACCTTCTTGCATGTTCTGTCTTAAGTGGAAATCGAAATTTTGAGGGTCGTATCGGGCCAGAAATTAGTGCAAACTATTTAGCATCGCCACCACTTGTTGTTGCATACGCAATTGCAGGTACGGTCGACATCGATCTTGCGACTGAGCCGATTGCGCATGTTGATGGGAACGATATTTACTTGAAAGATATTTGGCCAACAAACGAAGAAGTTCAAGAAACAATTGCAAGTTCTCTTGGTCGAGATGAATTTGTTGAGCAATACTCAAATGTGTTTGCGGGCGGATATGACTGGCAAGCGGTGCAAGCGGGCGATGGACAATTGTTCCAGTGGTCAGATGAAAGCACGTATATACATGAACCACCATTCTTCCAAGGAATGACTGCGGAAGTCCCCGGAATTACAGAAATTCAAAGTGCAAGAGTGCTTTGCAAACTTGGCGACTCGGTGACTACGGATCACATTTCACCAGCAGGAAACATTAGCGCTGATTCTCCAGCAGGGAAGTTCCTTGAAAGTAGCGGTGTTCCAACTTCAATGTTTAACAGTTTTGGGTCGCGCCGTGGTAATGATCTTGTGATGACGAGAGGCACTTTTGGAAATGTTCGCGTTAAAAACCAACTTGCCCCCGGAACTGAGGGCGGATTTACAACTGACTTTACTGATGGTGAGGTGAAATCAATTTACGAAGCAAGTTGTAATTACAAAACAGAAGGAACTCCGCTCATTGTTCTTGCTGGAAAAGATTACGGGATGGGCTCATCGCGTGACTGGGCAGCAAAGGGAACTATGCTTCTTGGAGTTAAAGCAGTAATTGCAGAAAGTTACGA
>CAZQGB010000100.1:0-2431 GCA_964592615.1 uncultured Isosphaeraceae bacterium
CTGGAATCGGTAGGTTTTCTGTCTTTACAGATGCAGCTGGAGCAGCAATAGCCGTCTTTACCGGACTTTCTGAGCGTTGTAGTGATGATTGTGGGTGTTCCTAGTGATAATTCATGGCTAAATTCTTGACAAAAGCATTGAAATCAACATACTTGGAGAGATGAGGAATCACGTCTTACTTTTAGCGTGCGTTTTATTAATTGCAAATTTTTCCTTTGGTGACTTACGATTTCAGAATGTCGCTCAATATCAAACTGGTGGAATGTCTACTGGAATCTTTCCTGCAGATTTTGATGGTGATTTAGATATTGATATAGCGGTGGCGAACCGTTCTTCAGATTCTGTAACGGTGTTGTATAACAACGGCGCAGGAATATTTGAAAGCAGCATTGATTTTCAAACAGGTGCTCATCCGAGGTACGTTGAAGGCGCAGATTTTGATGGTGATGGAGACATCGATTTGTGTACCGCCGACTTTGATGGCATGTCAATCACAGTGTTAGCAAATGATGGAATTGGTAGTTATTCTATCCAGCACCAATTCAATTTATTTACACCTTCTTTTCTTTGGATTGAAGATCTAGATTCAGATGGAAACAAAGATATCGCTACGCTGCATTGGGATGGAAGTGTAAAAAACCCAGAACAAAGTAATGGCTTCATGACGCCACTCTACAGCAATGGAGATGGAACATTTACGGTTGGATCTTCTGCAACAGTGGGTGTTCAACCACGTGGTGGCGCATCGGCAGATTTGAACGGGGACGGTTTTATTGACGTTGTTGTTGCTGACATTTACTCTCGTACAATTTCGATTGTATTGTCGAGCGGCCCAAGAACGTGGCAACCGAGTGTTCAAATTTCTATGTGGCCAGGGACTCCAAGGTACATTGCATTAGGCGATTTAGATGGTGATGGAGATATTGACATTGCATCGCTTGATAAACTTTTTGATAAATTTTGGGTGCTTTTCAATGATGGTCAAGCCAACTTTACACTTGGCGAAACAGTTCCTGTCCAAGGATCGCCACATTCGATGGTTCTGGAAGATATCGATGCTGATGGTGATTTAGATTTTATTGTTGTCCACGTTGGTTCTACTGTTCAGTATATTCTGCATAACGATGGAACTGGGCATGTAGATTCAATTCAGTCAATCAACATCCCTGGTGGTGCTGCCGAAGTAAAAATAGCTGATTTGAATGGTGATGCAATGTTTGACATTATGACTGCAAACGTGAATGGCTCGCATCTGGGTTCAAGTGTGTTATTACAAAAAGAATGTCTCCCATGTCTCAGAAAAACTACTTTTAGAAGCGGCGGTGTTTGCCCCCCAGTGTCTTACGATTTAGAATTTGTTGCAAGTTTATATGAAGAATTAAGTATGCAACTTGTCGGGGAAACCTTCACGGGAAATTCGCTTGAGTATGTCATTTCTTCTTTGCCCAATGAAGGTGTGCTTCGGGAGCCAAGCGGTTTGGAAATAAATTATGTTCCTTATTATTTGTCGAATGATTCACTTCGATATTACCCATCGAATGGATATGTCGGAGACGATTTCTTTTTTTACCATGTGAACGATTGCGAACAATCGAGCGAATCACTTGTTTCTATACAAGTGAATCCACCGTTCCCAGATGAATGCAGTGCTTCATGGGATGTTGCAAATGGTTTTTTAGATATTTCGAATTTTCAAGCAACAGATTCTGTGGATAGTTTTGACCCAACTCAATGTAGCACAAGCAACTTTGGTGGAATGCGAAATGACTTGTGGTTGCGTTATGTAGCATGCAACGCTGGAGAACTGCTCATTGATGCGTGTGGATTAAATTTTGACTCAGATATCGTAGTGTATGAAGGCAACTGTTGCAACTTGTCACAAATCGATTGCAATGGAGATGATAGTGGTTGCAACGGAGGTTCTTCAATCATTGTGTATTCGATTGAGTTAGGGGAGGATTATTTTATTCGAATTGGTGGGGCGACTGAATTTTCGTTTGGCGATGGAACTATATACATCGAAGGGCCAGAGGGCACCTGTGTAACTTCATGTTTCGCAGATGCAACGAATGATGGGATTGTGGATATTTCGGATTTCCTAATGATTGTTGGGGCTTGGGGGCAAACCTGCGGTCCTGCTGATTTAAATTCTGACGGTTTGGTTGATGTTGTGGATCTTTTGGCTGTTATCGGAACGTGGGGGCCATGTGAAGTTTAAGCAACCACTTGCTTTTTTAGAAGAAAAGAAATGATTATGTTTTGAGTTCAAACATTAATGATTTAGAATTCTACTTATGAATAGAACAGTATTACTATATCTCCTCTTATTAATGGTTAGCGCATTTGCCTCTGGTGCTGTACCTTTTGAGCCATTGCGGCATTATCAAACTGGACTCTATTCCACTGGTGTTTTTCCTGCTGATGTTGATGG
>CAZQGB010000101.1:0-2396 GCA_964592615.1 uncultured Isosphaeraceae bacterium
GTATTGGTGGATTAACAGAGGAAGAATGGCGACTTGTCTTTATTGGTGTTCCTTGCTATCCAATCTTTAGAAAGTTCAACGAACTCTTTACCGATTGGGGTGGTTCGTTTATCAATTCAACGTATCTTTGGTTTGCTTCGGGCGGAACGAACCTTGGGTTTGAATATGATTTAAAAGATCCTATTAAGAGTTTGGCTCAGGGTCTACTCATTAGTGTTCGCGATGCTATGGACAGTATGTTCCATCAAGACAGGATGTTGATTGACATGGTGGACGATTTCAATGTCGATGGCATTGTGTATCACCCAATTAAGAGTTGCAGAACAGTATCGACTGGCTTGGCAGACAGTCGTGGGTATTTCTCTGGCAAAAAGGACATTCCAAGTTTGTTCGTTGAATCAGACATGATGGACTCGCGAGTAATCTCCGAAGCACAGATGAAAAATAGAATCGATGCCTTCTTTGAAGGGCTCAAATCAAGAAAGGACCAAGCGGTAATCGCTGGTAAGGAGGGTTAATTTATGGCTTATGCAGCAGGCGTTGACGTTGGGTCAACACAGACAAAAGCAACAATCATCAATGAAGATCGTGAAATCGTAGGCGTAGCCCTCATCGACACTGGGTCAAATGTGATTGCAGCAGCAGAAGAGGTCTTTCAACTTGCGTTGAAACAAAACGATATTGGCAATGAAGAAGTTGAATATGTCATTGGCACTGGCTACGGACGTTACAAAGTAACTTTTGGTAATGAACAGATTACTGAGATTAGTTGTCACGGTCGCGGGGCTGTTCACATGTTCCCCAAGACACGAACAGTCGTTGACATGGGCGGGCAAGATACAAAAGCAATTCGCATAAGTGAAAATGGCGAAATTGAGGACTTTTGTATGAACGATAAGTGCGCTGCAGGTACTGGTCGTTTTCTCGGAGCTGCAGCGGAAGCGTTGGAAATGACACTCGATGAACTTGGTCCGACTGCGCTTACGTTCAACAAACCGGTAAAGATTAGTACAACCTGTACCGTCTTTGCGGAGTCAGAAGTTTTATCTTGGCTAGGGAAGGGCAAAAAGGTTGAAGACATTTTGTGGGGTGTTCATACTTCTATAGCAACTCGTTCTGGTGGCTTAATGCGCCGAGTGGGCATTGAAGAAGAAATAACGTTTACAGGTGGTGTAACAAAGAATGTTGCGATGGTAAAAGCACTTGAAGAGCGCCTTGGAACGAAAGTGAATATCAGCGATGATTCGCATTACATGGGTGCGCTTGGTGCAGCGCTCTTTGCGATGGATCGCATCATGGCTTCAAGGCAACCACACGAGAAAACTGAAGAGGTGGCAAAATGACAATTACAATTGGAATCGATGTCGGTTCAACCTACACCAAATCAATTGCACTCGATGACCAAGGAAATATCCTTGCAAAAGATGCAAGGCATACTGGTTTTAAACTTGATGTTGTTTCTGAGGATTCGTGGAGAGCATGTATTGAAAATGCTGGATTAAACGAATCAGATATTGACTACACTGTTTCAACAGGAATCGGCAGGCACCTTTGCCCCGTAAAAGACATTTTTGTTACTGACTTAACAGCGAGTGCTCGTGGCGCGTCGAGGTTGTTTCCAAACACAAGAACAATTCTTGATGTTGGTGGGCAAACAATGAAAGCGATTCGCCTTGAAGAAAACGCAAAGGTAAAAAACTTCCGCTTGAACGATAAATGCGCGGCGGGTACTGGCGCTTTCCTTGAAAAGACAGCTCGTTATATGGGCTACACAACCGAAGAAATTGGACCACTATTAAGTACAGCAAAAGATCCTGCTGAAATTTCTGGTGTGTGTGCTGTATTTGCTGAGTCCGAGGTTATTAATCAACTTTCGCTTGGCACTCCGCCATCTGACATTATGCAGGGTGCAATTGAATCACTTGTAGTTCGTTGCGTGCAACTTATGAAACGCGTGAAAGCCGAAGAAGAGTTTACGCTCATTGGCGGCATTATGCGCTTTAGCACGGTTCCAGGTGAAGTGAAAAAACAACTTGAATCTGAAGTTAATGTTCCAGAAGGCGAAATGTGTATGTATACAACAGCGCTTGGCGCAGCAATTCTAGGACATGTTCGACTTGCAAAACTTGCAGAGGAACGCCAAACGGCGACAGCTTGATGACTGATATTAATTTAACAGTTAATGGTCAAAACGGCCAAGCGAATTGTGGCGACCCAACCTCGCTTGAGACGATTTCAGTGCAGCCAGACCCTGCGCTGCTTGCCGATGGATGGCAGCGAAGGCAACTTGCTGATCCAGACCGAGCAAAAGAGGCAGTCGAACTTTATGAGTCCCTTGGTTTTGAAGTATTTGTAAAAGAACTTACTGAGGCCGACTTTGGAGATGCATGTAAAAC
>CAZQGB010000102.1:0-2390 GCA_964592615.1 uncultured Isosphaeraceae bacterium
CTGTACAAGAGGGCTTCGCGGAACCTGAACCCGTAGACCCAACGGGTTTACAGGTGCGAAGCCCCTTCCAGGACTTTTGCTCGCCAATCAACTCTGTTTGATTGGCGAGTTTTTTGTAGAGATGCGGTATCCTGTGCATTATGAGCGAACCGTCTATATTAAAACAAGCAACAGCAAAACTCATCGAGACAGCAGCACAAATAAAACTTGGCGGTGGTGAACGAGGCATCGAGCGGCAACACCGTCACGGACGCCTGACTGCACGTGAACGGATAAACAGACTCGCCGACAAAGGCGCACCACAGTTTGAATGTGGTCTCTTCTTTGCACACAACATGTATAAGGAATACGGTGGTGCCTCTTCTGCTGGTGTTGTGACATCAATTACTCAAGTAGGCGGGAAACAGTGCATGATTATCGCAAATGATGCAACGGTAAAAGCCGGAGCATTTTTTCCCATGACGTGTAAAAAAATAATTCGCGCACAAACCATTGCCGAGCGTGCACGACTTCCGCTTCTGTATCTTGTTGATTCAGCCGGTGTGTTTCTTCCTCTTCAAGAAGATGTCTTTCCTGATACGGATGACTTTGGTCGTGTTTTCAGAAACAATGCCGTAATTTCTGCAAAGGGAATTTCGCAAATTGCTGCCATAATGGGAAACTGCGTTGCTGGCGGTGGCTATCTCCCCGTTCTTTGCGACACGCTTCTTATGACAGAGGGAAGCGGGCTTTACCTTGCTGGTCCAGCCCTTGTAAAGGCGGCAATTGGTCAAGAGGTTGACAACGAAGATCTAGGCGGCGCTTCAATGCACGCTGAAATTTCCGGAACAATTGATTTCCAAGAACCGGATGATGACTCTTGCATCAAACGGATGCAAGCCCTTGTTCACAGTGATATGTCGGTTCATCCAGTGCTCGATCCACCATACGAAGCTGTTGAGTCAGACAAAAAACCATCTGACATAGACAGTATTTTCAAGGCGGAGTCCCATGAACAATACGACATGAACGAACTCTTAACATGCATCGTCGACAATGAAAGTTATAACGAATACAAGTCTGACTATGGTCGGTCTATGGTATGCGGCTACGCACGAATCGGAGGATGGCCTTGCGGAATCGTTGCAAACCAAAGATGTTTAACGCAAAAGAAAATGCCAGGCGGCAAGGATGGTCCCTCTACATCCTCAAACATGCCGGCGGTTATATACACAGAAGCAGCAGACAAAGCCGCCCGCTTCATCATGGACTGCAACCAAAAACGTATTCCTATAATCTTCATTAACGATACAACTGGCTTTATGGTTGGTCGCGACAGCGAACAAGCAGGCATAATTCGCTCTGGAGCAAAAATGGTAAATGCTATGAGCAATAGTGTCGTTCCAAAAATAAGTTTGATTGTCGGAAGTAGTTACGGTGCTGGGCATTATGCAATGTGTGGCCGTGCGTTTGACCCATTCCTAACGTTGGCTTGGCCTACTGCTAAGTATGCTGTTATGGGCGGGTCTTCAGCAGCGAACACCTTACTTCAAATTGACCTTGCAGCGCGTAAACGAAGGGGTGAAGAAGTTGATAAAGAAGAAAGAAACCAGTTACTCGCTGCGATTACTGCAAGTTATGACGAGCAACAGGACATCTTCTACGGTGCGGCGAGGGGATGGGTAGACCGATTGATTAATCCTGAAGAAACACGCCAAGAGTTAATAAATGCTCTTTCAATTGCATCCACTTTTGAAATAGCTGGTGAATACAAAACCGGCGTGCTCCAAACATGAAAGTCCCCTTAGAGGGAAAAACCATACTCATCACAGGTGCAAGCAGCGGAATCGGCACTGCAACAGCAAAAGCGTGTACCAAAGCGGGTATGAGATGTGTCATTACTTCAAGAAGAGAAGAAAAACTAAAATCTCTCTCCCAAGAACTAGGCGATAGTTGTTCTTTTGTTGTTGGCGATGTCACCGAGGATGGATTCAACGAACACCTTCTTGAGCAAGCAGGCGACGTCTACGCTGTCTTTGCCAATGCTGGTCACGGACTTGACCAAACGACGCTTGAGTATGACCACAACCAGTTTCGAGATTTGTTTAACCTGAATGTGTTTGCAGCAGTCGAACTAGCGTCGCTTGCTGCAAAACAAATGGCAAAAAATAACCGGGGACACATTTTGTTCTGCGCAAGTTGCCTTTCTAAATTTGCAACGCCAAGCCATGGTGCGTATTGTGCAAGCAAATCAGCAATCGAGGCGTTTGCGACCTCCACTCGAATGGAACTTAAGCATAAAAACATTTTTGTCAGCACGGTGCATCCCATAGGCACTCGCACCGAATTTTTCGATGCAAGTGCAACGAGAAGTGGAAAAGGCGGTTCCACTTTTGAATCGCAGACACCCT
>CAZQGB010000103.1:0-2346 GCA_964592615.1 uncultured Isosphaeraceae bacterium
GGCGAGTTTGATTTTTGGAGTTTTAAGATATGTCTCAAAGCCATGAACTGAATGTCCAGCACCACTATCGTGATATGTCGCAACAGCACGACGCTGCGAAGTTGGGTATCTGGTTGTTCCTTGCAACAGAGATATTACTTTTTGGCGGTCTGTTCTGTGGTTACGCAGTTTTCAGAGCAAATCATCCCGACCTCTTTGTGTGGGGTGAGCAGTTTTTAGATGAACGTTACGGTGCTGCAAATACAGCAGTTCTTCTTATAAGTAGTTTGACAATGGCTATGGCAATTACATATGTACAAAAAGGCATGCGGCGTATGGCTGCAATGGCGCTTGGAGTTACGTTTGTTTGCGCTGCTATTTTTATGGCAATAAAGTCAGTTGAGTACCAACATAAATTCCACGACCATCTTGTTGGTGGCATGGGTTTTTATGAGGTTTCTCATGATGGTGGAAGTGGAGGGGGAAGCGGTGCTGCTGTAGCGTTGACTGGTGACGCTTCTGTTGGTAAAGGTCTTTGGGATGCAACGTGTCGATCGTGTCACGGTCCTGTTGGCGAAGGAGTTCCCGGACAGGGAACAGTTCTTAATACAAGTGCATTTGTATTAGAACGTGACGATGCTGAACTTTTAGAGTTCATTAAAGTTGGCCGGCCAGCAAATGCCCCTGATAGCGTTTTGCAATTGCAAATGCCTCCAAAGGGCGGCAATCCTATGTTAAAGGATGCTGGAATTATGGACATTATTGCGTACCTTCGTACGTTGATGATTGTTCCTGCAAACAGTGATGAATCCGAAGTTGTTGAGACGGAACCAGAAACTGAAAACGAAGTAGAAGTAGCAGAAATAATCGTTGTTGAGAAGGAAGAACCAAAATCATTTCTTGATTCTCTCCCACGTTCTTCTGTACCAAACGCAATGCAAGCACCAACAGGTCTTGCTCCTGAAAGTGCATCGGAAGCCCAAAGAATGGCTGTCTATGAAAGACCTGCAGTTCCTCAACTCGATGAACAGAAGCCAGCAAACGCACACCTTTTCTTTGGTTTGTATTTCTTGATGACCGGCTTGCATGGTATTCACGTAATAGTTGGAATGATTGTCTTGCTATGGTTGATGTGGCGATTACAACGCGGTGATTTTACGAAGCGGTACTACTCAGCAGTTGAGTGTGGTGGTTTGTATTGGCACGTTGTCGATGTGATTTGGATTTTCCTCTTCCCACTCTGGTATCTCATCGCTTGACAAAGATATCTAAGTCCTCAGCAGGTTTTTCGGGAGTGCTGTTTGCTGTTGGTGCTTATTTGTGGTGGGCAATAGTTACACCACTTTATTTCAAAATATTGATAAGCGTTCCAATTGTAGAACTGCTTGTTTGGCGAGTGCTCTCTGGTCTACCACTTTTGATTTTGTTGCTTGTCTATAGAAAAAAGTTGATGCAATGTGTGAAGTCGCTTCAGGACAAACGTACTGCGCTGCTACTTCTTGGCTCAACCTTCTTCATTTCAATTAATTGGATTGTCTTTGTGTTAGCAGTTGTTTGGAATCGATTAACTGAGTCGTCTCTTGGGTACTACATCAACCCACTTTTTTCTGTGGCTCTTGGCTTTTTGCTTTTGGGTGAACGAATAGGTCGTTTGCAATGGATTGCTGTTGCAATAGCCGGTTGCGCAGTTACTTTTCTTGCTGTTGCGCAGGGTTCTCTTCCTTGGATTTCTATTACGCTTGCTTTTTCGTTCGGGATGTATGGGCTACTTCGCAAAACAATGGAGGTCGAGTCAATAGAGGGTTTGACAGTTGAGATGGGTTTGACATTTCCGGTTTGTTTGGCTGTTCAAGTTTGGTTTGTGGCAAAAGGGGAGAGCCTTCTTCCAGAGGCATCATTTTGGATTATTGCTGGGTTGTTATTAGGTGGATTTGTGACAATTATGCCACTGCTGCTTTTTGCAAGTGGCGCTCGCAGGTTGCAACTCTCGACTATGGGCATTCTGCAATACATTGCTCCAACTGGGCAACTTCTTCTTGCAGTTATTTTCTTCAACGAACCCTTCGGAGCGACCCAAATCATCGTCTTTGTGCTGATTTGGCTTGCGATCATTCTCTACTCTTACGACGCCTACCGCTCTCACACCCTAACTTCCGAACCTCTAATTGAGTGACTGTCACGTGACAGTCACGGGACAGCCGGGGGACAGTCGGGGGACAGTCACTTAATCGTACATGGCGATGCCGAATGGGGTGTTGTCGTCATCATCGCAATCATCATCGTCACTGGGGAGGTCACCATCAAAAGGGGCGTGGTGGGACTCGCCGTTGCCTTGAATCAAGCGGCAAACAAGTGCACCATCAATTT
>CAZQGB010000104.1:0-2331 GCA_964592615.1 uncultured Isosphaeraceae bacterium
TAAAAACACTCCAAAATTTAGATAGACGTTGGGTTTTTCTTGCCATGTTCTTGGCTGTAGCAATTCCAATTTTGACTCGTACTGTTTTCCCTGAAGTTGTTTCAAAACAGGCAAAAATGGTCTTTAATGCAATCGACGATTTGCCCGATGGTTCAAACATTCTCTTGGCGTATGATTTTGACCCCGCCTCCCAAGGCGAACTACTTCCGATGGCTCAAGCGTTTACTCGTCACTGTTCCATAAAAGGCCACAAACAATATTACTTAGCACTTTGGCCACTTGGTTCGCCGATGGTTGACCTTAGCATCGATACCATCGAAGAAGAGTATCCCGAACTGGTTTACGGCGAAAACTATATGAAGTTTAGTTACAAGGCGGGCGGAGAAGCAGTCATCCGAATGATTACGCAGGACTTGCGTGGCATGTTCCCGCTCGACTCAAAGGGCACGCCCCTTGATGATATTCCGATGACGAAGAACATTAAAAATATCCAAGACATGAATTTAATTATCAATGTCAGTGCTGGTGATCCCGGAACAAAGCAGTGGGTCCAATTTGCTGCAACGCCCTTTGGAATAACTACGGTTTCTGGCTGTACAGGCGTGCAAGCCCCGCAGATGTATCCATACATCCCAGAACAACTTGCCGGTGTTCTCGGTGCAATTAAAGCTGCGGCAGAATATGAAGCAGCCCTTGATGAAGCGTATCCATCCATCGCGGCAAATAAAAAAGCACAAGAAGCTAAGAGACGAATGGGACCGCAGTTGGTCGCTCACAGTTTGATGATTGTCTTAATTATTGTTGGCAACTGGATTTTCTTTGTCAGTCGAAAACGGGTGGAGGCGTAACATGAGTACAGATTCACCTAAAAAATCAAATACTTTAATCTGGGGAATCGTTTTCATCGTTGGCGCAATCATGCTCATCTGGAGTATGTCGATTTCACGTACTGGGCAAGTTTGGGTAACCCCTGAACACCACGCATTTACAGATTCTGGCGAAGTAAATGATAATAAAGATGCTGTTTGGGAAGAGGTAGATGCGGCGAACGCGACTTCGGCTGATATTTCGTGGACAACATACGAAGTTGTGCCTGACTCAGAATTAACAACGGCGATGATTGATAGTGGAGATGCAACCTTAAGTTGGTCACGAACTATTGGCTTGTGGCTTTCTGCAATCTTTACATTGTTTATTCTGTCGTTCCTTGTCGGCGATAACCCTGCATATAAATTTGCTGAAGCAATGGTAGTCGGAACTTCTGCGGGATACTTTTTGGTGATTGGTATTTGGGATGTTTTTGTGCCCAACTTGCTTGCTAAACTTTTCCCTGCGCTTGTGCAGAGTTGGTCCTTGCCCGGAATGGACGCATCGGCACCTTCACAGTGGCTGTACATCGTTCCTGCAATTTTGATAGTGATGCTCCTCTGGCAATTGATGCCATCAGGTGGTTGGATAAGTCGCTGGCCAATTGCTTTCTTTATTGGAATTACGGCTGGCTATCGAATGATTGGGTATGTTGAAGCAGATCTCGTCGCTCAAATCAAGGCAGGTATTGTTCCGCTTTGGATTACGGGTGAAGGTGGATTTGAATTTTGGCCGACGTTCAATGCCTGTTTATTAACGATTGCGACGTTGTCTGCGATGATATATTTCTTCTTCTCTATCGAGCACAAGGGTTTTGTCGGGAGGACGGCTCGGGTCGGTATCTGGTTCCTAATGATTACATTCGGTGCTTCCTTTGGCTACACCGTGATGGGTCGGATTGCACTTCTCGCGCAACGCCTTGAATTCCTATTTGGCGATTGGTTGCACTTCATACCGAGCAGTTAGTGAATTCTAAAGTGCAGAAAACTACCCGCGGGATAGTTTTCGCGAAAACAAACTCAAAACCCAAATAAACTACCCGCGGGGTAGTTTATTTGGTCGTAAGGTGCCATTTTTAGGTGTGATGTGGCAATCGGAGCCCATTTTTGCTACAATTCCGCCTTCAACCAATTGGCTCGATACGGCTCAACTGAGCCATTTTTGAAGAAGGTAAGGAACGATGCTCCCAAAACTACGAACATCTCCAGCACGAAAGCGAAAACGCCGCTCCCACCTTGCACTAAATAGTGCTAATTTGGCTCTTTGTCCGAATTGTGGTAGCAATCGTAAACCGCACCGCTCATGTCCAAGTTGCGGCTACGTTCGCCCAGGTCTTCAAGTCAAAGCCACAAAGGCGTAACCATTAATGCGAATTGGCATTGATGTGATGGGGGGCGATCTCGCTCCAGACCCTATCCTTGAGGGTGCACTCGCAGCAACCACACAACTTGACTCAGACGATGT
>CAZQGB010000105.1:0-2317 GCA_964592615.1 uncultured Isosphaeraceae bacterium
TCGGCAACTCGTTACCTTGCAATGGAACTCGGAGAGCAAAATATTCGGGTGAACTCTATTAGTGGAGGACCTCTAAAAACGCTTTCATCTATGGCAGTTGGCGGATTTAGTTCTATTCTTGACTGGGTTGAAGAAAAAGCGCCGCTTAAGCGAAATGTCACGGGTGAAGATGTTGGGAACTCTGCCGTTTACTTGCTTAGCGATATGTCTTCTGGCGTGACGGGGCAAGTTTTGTATGTCGATTGTGGTTACTCGTCGGTTGGACTGTAACTGCCAGGGAAAAACCACGGCTTGTCGCTTTTTAGAATTTTCGGGGGAACGATTGCATCGCGAATGAGGAGTGTAAGTTCTTGCATGTTTTCGCCAGTGTGCGCGCTGACGCAAAGGTCTGCGTCTGCTTTGTCTTTGATATCTGACTTTGTAGCAATGCGTAAAGCATGATTGTCTGTTTCAAACCAATCGTGCGTGTCATCGGCAATTAGAATTGTAAGGACGGCTTCGCTTGTTATTTTTTTTGCAATTGTTATTGCTTCTTGTTCTATGGCATCATCGGAATCGCGAAAGCCGGGAAGGTCATACAAGTCAAGGACAAGTCCGCTGCAATTTATTCTTGCGCCAACTGCATCGCGAGTTGCGCCCGGAAGGTCGTGTACGATCGATGTGTCCTGTTTAGTGAGCGCGTTCATCAATGTACTTTTGCCAGTGTTTGGGGCACCTAGCAAAACAACCTTTGGCGGGTAAATAAGATGGTTCAGAATTTCTGCCCGTTTTAAATCTTCACTCGTTGGAGAACTTGCTTTTCGCAATTTCGCGGGTTGAGCAAGTAATAAATCAGTTGCAAGAGGGCTTTCTGCTTTAGAAAGTGTATAGAGCATTGCCTCTTCGATTATGTCTTCTGCTTCAGGAAAACTAGGTAAATCATTTTGCACCATACCAATATCTGCAAATCGGGTAGTGATTTTTCTCAATATATGCATCCCGCCATGTGGCATGAGGTAGCCAATATCTTCATTTAATTTTACTGCAACTGCCTCGTCAATTTCTGGGATATCTACAAGGTATAGTTTGCCATTTTCCCATTGGGTTCTAGTTGTAAGAGTACTAAGTGTTTCCGCAGGAAGTTGGATTACCGCGATAGCGCCTGTATTTTGAGGAGTAAGTAATGTCCAAGTTTGTTTAGGCATCTTCTTCAGCCATGGCGAATCGAACAGAAACAGCGATCCCTTGCATTTGCAAATCGGGAATGATTTGTTCTATTAGTTCGTCATCTTTGAAAAGAACTTCAGAATCACCACCTGTGGCAATTATTCTCGGGTACGCTCCATATCTGGCAGCATATTGTTCACTAAGTTGTCTGACCATTCCTTGAATTCCATGGAATACACCTTGAAGCATTGCTTGGGCAGTGTTTTTGCCGAAAGCTTCACGCAGTGGTGGTTCAAAATCAACTTCAGGAAGTGAGGAAGTGCCGAGGTGCATTGCGTTTAACTGCATTCTTGCACCCGGTGCTATTGCACCACCATGGAAAGTGCCATCACCATCAACGAAGTCAACAGTGACGCAAGTACCAGCATCAATAACTATACAAGCTTGATTACATAATTCCCACGCTGCTGAAGCGTTTAAAAGTCGGTCAATTCCAGTAATAGTTTCTGGATCTAAGTGCTGACCAATTGCTGCTGGAACGTCCTTGCCAATTTGCCATACTTGGCGTGAAGTTTGATCAGCCAGTGCTTTTGAAACGGTTTCGCCTGCAGTTTCATTGGAATAAGCCATGACAATTTGTGGATTTTCACTTTCTAGGTCTTTCCATTTATTGATAGCGTGTTCGACTATTACACTTGTTTCTGAGGAGTTGAAGCACTTCAGGTCACTAATATCATCTCCTTGGATTATTGCGATTGAGGCACGTGAATTTCCTATAGTAATTGCTAAGAATGGTTGATCTGTGCTCATCATGGTATTGTAACATTGGTATCCTGCTTGCTCATGGTAACTGCAACGATTATTGATGGACGGGTTCTGGCAGCTGAGGTGAAGGATTCACTTGCAACGCGAGTTAGCCAATTAAAGTCAGAGGGAAAGAGGGTACGTCTTGATGCAGTACTGGTTGGAGGTAATCAGGGTGCACATCTTTATGCTAAAAACCAAGCAAAAGCGTGTAGCGCTGTTGGAATTGAATACACGCTACATGAACTACCAGAAACAGCAACCCAGAGAGAGATCACTGCAATAATTTCTGAACTTAACGCTAATCCAGTGGTTACTGCCATCATGGTACACATGCCACTGCCTGAATCGGTTAACGAACATGCTA
>CAZQGB010000106.1:0-2301 GCA_964592615.1 uncultured Isosphaeraceae bacterium
AAAGTGCCTCGGGGGTCTGGAACAGCATTTGTAATCGCTAAAATCTTCATAAGAGTCCACTAATTTTATCAGTTTTTATGCTTGGCGTAGTCCTCTGGCGTATCAAGGTCAATAAGCATTTCTTTTGCATTTTCAATTGGCAATCGTGTGGCAAGTTCGGGGTGTTCTTCCCAAAATTGCCGCAAACCACCATCACCATTCCACCCCCGAATGTGGGCGATGACTTGCTGTGGAATAAACACAGGGTGCCCGCCCTTGCCACCACTTGTAGGAATAATCGCTTTGTCACCATCTGTTGCAATGATTGACGTTACAACTTTTTCTGGGACAACTGGATGGTCTGCAAGGTGCAACAAAACATCACCACTTGTTTCTTTCAATCCAAGTTTGATGGATGCGAGTTGTTCTGCGTCTGGGTCACTTTCTACAACGGAAAAAATTCGTGGGTTCAACGTTTCAATAATTTTTTCTTTATCTGCGCCAAGAATCACAACCATCGAATCGCAAAAAGATTCTAGTGCATCGAAACTCGCTTCAATAACAGTGCCCTCGCCCCAAGGCAAAAGTTGTTTGGTTTGCCCCATACGAGAACCGCGACCTGCAGCGAGTAACACACCAGTTATTGTCATGGGCAAATGACCGTTGGTTCAAAAGGTTTGTTTCGGCGTACTTCAACAAGTTGGGCTGCAATTGCTAGTGCAATTTCACTGACTGTTTGTGCGCCGAGGTCTATGCCTATTGGTGCGTGCACTGTTTTTAGAAACTCTTGTGAAACCCCCTTGTCTTTGAGTTCGTTAAATGTAAGGCCAATCTTACGTTTAGAACCAACCATACCAACATATCCAGCACCCTTGCCTGCAACTGCGTGCAGTGCAACCGCGTCGTCTCGGTGGCCACGGGTAACAATGACAACGTACGTTTCATCGTCATATGGAACAGTTGCGAGGGTTTCGGCGATGTTTCCATGGACATGTTCTGCTTCTTCTGGAACAAAACGCTTGAGCATATCATCTCGGTCATCAAAAACAGAGACCGAAAAATCGAGCGAAAGCGCGTGCCTGCAAACATCTTGCCCAAGATGCCCCGCCCCAACTATATATACATGTGGTCTTGGCGGAAGATTGAGTGTCCAAGTTCTCTCCTCAATTGCGAGTTCAAGTTTGGTTGGAACTCGATTTTGATACTCTTGGGCAACCGCACTTAATTTTTCTGCATCACTTGCCAAAGCAATGACAACTTCAATTGTTCCCCCACAAATAAGCCCCTCTTTCCATGCAAAACTATGGTCAAGTGGGATAGTTTGCACCTGTCCACGACCAGAACGAAGCGATTCCAATGCTGATTCTACAACTCCGGCTTCAACGCACCCGCCCCCAATGGTTCCAAAGGTCTCTCCGTCTCCAACAACAAGCATCATCGCTCCGGCTGATGCGGGCGATGAACCAGTCGTTTTCGCCAACAAGCAGAATACTGCTTTCCCTCCAGAAGCAACTACCTCCGCCGCCTTCTCTAATAATTGCCCAATCGTAGTGCTCATTTCACACATGATACAGGCACAGAGGATGTATTATTCGTACATGCAACGAACACGAGAAGACCTAGCAAATTTACAACCCCACTACCCAGACATGATTAACGAAGTAATCGACCTGACTGACCATAGCAGGAACATGATTTTTAATTATTCGCTTGATGAAGCAACTGAAATAGTTGCAGGTGGTAACCCAGAAAAAATCGCAACCATCGATGGACACTTTGCAATCATGGCAAGAAAAGGTCACATCATTCGCATGGCGCGTTCACTGCAATTACCGATGCGATATTTCATCGTAAAGAAAGTTGCTGGTCCTGCACTTCTTATTGCAGAAAGAATAGACCAAATTAAAGCGTGGCTTGAAGAAAACAGTTTTGGCGACCAATTCCATCCTTCGTACACCCGCATGGTTCCTGCGCACCACCTCACTGAGATTGCTCTTGTTGGTTGCCCTGACCCAAACCCAGTTTGCACACGATTTTTCAACCCCCCCCGAAATAGTCAAACTGAAAATTATGCCGACCAATACATTGGCGAACTTTGTAGCAGCGTTTCAAAATGGCTCGACACTATCCCTGAACACGAACCTATTGGCGTTCTGTTTTCAGGTGGCATCGACTCTGGTGCTGTGTTCCTTGCAACATATCACACGATGAAAACTCGCGGCATGAATCTCGCGCGGCTCAAAGCCTTCACGCTAACTATCGATGGAGAAGGTGAAGACGCAAAACAAGCACACGACTTTTTATCCCAACTCGACCTTGAAC
>CAZQGB010000107.1:0-2298 GCA_964592615.1 uncultured Isosphaeraceae bacterium
AGAGTCCCCAAGCCTAGACGATTACCGAGTCAGCGTAGGAACAGGTATTCGTTTGAATATTCCTCAGTTAGGTCAAGCACCACTCGCTTTTGACTTTGGATTCCCCGTTGTTAAACAGGAAGATGACCGAAAGAAAACATTCAGTTTTAGCGTTCAACTGCCCTTTTAACGGACTTACGACATAACTGGATATCACATACAATTACCAATTATTCAATTCTCACACTTCGATAAGAAGGAAGGTTTTTTATGTTTATCAATTTAGGCAAAAATCGGCTTAAGAATAGGACTCTGGTCACAACAGCAGCATTGATTGTATGTGTCATTGTTGGATATGCAGCAGTTGCAACAACCCGTATGATTGAGCCAACAGTTGTAGTTACTTTCAATATTGAGAAGGTTGTCGCAGACCTTACAGAGCGCGCTGACTCCGAGACCAAACTCCACAATCTCATAACGAGCATAGAAGAAACTGGTAAAGCCAAGTTTGATGCCGTTGCAAAATTAGAAGAAGAACTTGAGGCTACCTCAGACGTAGATAGACCAGTAATAAACGAAGAACTAGACCGAATTAAACTAGAGGCACTAAGCTACCAGCGTTTTGCTGCTGCACAAGTTGATATCGAACGTTCACTTATGTTCCGTGACTTGTATCAAAAAATACAAGCATCAGTATCTACAATTGCAGAACAAAACGGATATGACCTTGTGCTTATAAATGATGTAACAAGAGAAATAACCGTTAATCCTAAGGCAAAGGTTTCACGAGAATTTCAAGTTAGAGAACAATTGGAAGTAAAGCGGATCGTTTTTGCAAGTAACCAAATTGATATAACTGAACAAATCATCACTCATATGAATCTTGAGTGGGAAAAAAATCCAACCAACTAAGTTGAACAAAGGATTGAAATGAAATTATTAGAAAACAAACTGAATGTATTACCAATAGTAATGCTGGTTGCAATAGGCACTGTTGCATGGCAGACGCATGCACTGCGTAAAATTGCTAAAGCGACACCAGCAGTTCTTGTTTCCGTCGATATCTCAAGGGTGCTTCTCTCTCTTGAAGAACGAGCATGGGAAGAGGCAAGAGCACAGGCGATTATTGATAAAATTGAAGAAGATAAAGAAGAACGCCGTCGCCACATTGATGATTACGCTGAAGAATTTGAGTTATATCAAACTGGTTCAGACAAATGGAACGAGTTAATGAATGAGCAACAACTTGAATTGTTTGAATATGAATCACTAAACGATTATGGCATTCTTGTGAAAACTAGAGAGGAGTCACGTGGGATGCGTCGTGTGTACAACCATGTCCGTGAAGCGATTGAAGAATTGTCTGAACAAAATGGTTGGGATTATGTTTTTGTCAATGAAACATCTATTGCGCTACCTGAGGGCGACGCTGTTGATATGTCCGCGGTAATCGGTTCTCGTAGAATGCTATACGCAAACCCAGAAATGGATGTGACCGACACGTTAATCGAGTATATGAACGCCTCTTTTGATGAGATGGCGGTTCGATAAAGAGAGTCGTGATGGAGCAGCAACATACTGCTGGTTCTTTGGCAAATGTGATAGGCGCTCGCGTTGACGGTTCGCCAGATGTAAAGTGCACTGGTTGTTCAACTCTAAAAGATGCCAAGTCCGGTGAACTTACGTTTATGAATAGCGCTAAACACGTAAAGTTATGGAAAGAATCTTTAGCGTCCATTGGAATTGTTCCAAATGGAGTTTCAGTTCCAGAGTATGACGCCACTAGCAGGACTCTTCTTTGGGTTGACAATGTTGATCTTGCGATTGCGAAAATCTTATCTATCTTTTGTGGCTCATCTGACCTTCCTGATGTTGGAGTTCATCCATCAGCGGTAGTATTTGAGTCCGCTCAAATTGGCAAGGATGTTAGAATCGGACCAAATGTTGTGATTGCAGATGGAGCCGAGATCGGTGAGGGCGTTTCAATACATGCCAACTGTAGGATTGGCAAGCAAGCGAAAATAGGCGCTAGTTCATTATTGTTTTCAGGGGTAGTAGTAGGCCAGGATTGCTCGGTTGGACAGGACTGCATAATTCACGGAAACGTGGTCATTGGAACAGATGGATTTGGCTATTGCCCAAGTGAAGATCAGTCCCATCTTGTAAAAATCCCGCATATTGGAAATGTTGAAATTGGTGACAGTGTCGAAATTGGGGCAAATTCTTGTATCGATAGAGGCAAATTTGCATCTACAACTATTGGCTCAGGTACAAAAATTGATAATTTGGTACAAATTGGGCACAACTGCAAAATAGGGC
>CAZQGB010000108.1:0-2286 GCA_964592615.1 uncultured Isosphaeraceae bacterium
GTGAGAAAAATATTCGGGTGAACTCGATTAGTGGCGGTCCTTTGAAAACGCTTTCTTCGATGGCAGTCGGCGGGTTTAGTTCGATTCTTGACTGGGTCGAGGAAAAAGCGCCACTCAAACGAAATGTGACAGGTGAAGATGTTGGGAACTCTGCCGTCTACTTGCTTAGCGATATGTCTTCAGGTGTGACGGGGCAGGTTTTGTACGTGGATTGTGGCTACTCGTCGGTTTGACTGTAACTGCCTGGGAAAAACCACGGCTTGTCGCTTTTAAGAACTTCCGGGGGAACGATTGCATCTCGAATGAGAAGCGTGAGTGCTTCCATGTTTTCGCCAGAATGCGCGCTGACGCAAAGATCGGCGTCTTCTTTTTCTTTGATATCTGATTTTGTAGCAATGCGTATTGGCTGATTGTCTGTTTCAAACCAATCGTGCGAGTCATCGGCAATTAGAATTGTAAGGACGGATTCGGTTGTGATATTTTTTGCAATTGTTATTGCTTCTTGTTCAATTGCATCATCTGAATCGCGAAAGCCGGGAAGGTCATACAAATCAAGAACGAGTCCACCGCAATTAATGCGAGCGCCAACAGCATCGCGGGTTGCTCCCGGAAGGTCGTGTACTATCGATGTGTCCTGTTTGGTGAGGGCATTCATGAGCGTGGACTTGCCCGTGTTGGGCGAACCAAGCAACACAACTTTTGGAGGATGGATAAGGTGATTCAGAATTTCTGCCCGTTTTAAATCTTCACTCGTAGGAGAACTTGCTTTTCGCAATTTCGCGGGTTGAGCAAGTAATAAATCAGTTGCAAGAGGGCTTTCTGCTTTAGAAAGTGTATAGAGCATTGCCTCTTCGATTATGTCTTCTGCTTCAGGAAAACTAGGTAAATCATTTTGCACCATACCAATATCTGCAAATCGGGTAGTGATTTTTCTCAATATATGCATCCCGCCATGTGGCATGAGGTAGCCAATATCTTCATTTAATTTTACTGCAACTGCCTCGTCAATTTCTGGGATATCTACAAGGTATAGTTTGCCATTTTCCCATTGGGTTCTAGTTGTAAGAGTACTAAGTGTTTCCGCAGGAAGTTGGATTACCGCGATAGCGCCTGTATTTTGAGGAGTAAGTAAGGTCCAAGTTTTTTTAGGCATCTTCTTCAGCCATTGTGTGGCGGACCGAAACAGCAATGCCTTGCATTTGCAAATTTGGGATAATTTGCTCTATTAGTTCGTCATCTTTGAAAAGAACTTCAGAATCACCGCCTGTTGCAATTATTCGCGGGTACGCTCCATATCTAGCAGCATATTGTTCACTAAGTTGTCTGACCATTCCTTGAATTCCATGGAATACACCTTGAAGCATTGCTTGGGCAGTGTTTTTGCCGAAAGCTTCACGCAGTGGTGGTTCAAAATCAACTTCAGGAAGTGAGGAAGTGCCGAGGTGCATTGCGTTTAACTGCATTCTTGCACCCGGTGCTATTGCACCACCATGGAAAGTGCCATCACCATCAACGAAGTCAACAGTGACGCAAGTACCAGCATCAATAACTATACAAGCTTGATTACATAATTCCCACGCTGCTGAAGCGTTTAAAAGTCGGTCAATTCCAGTAATAGTTTCTGGATCTAAGTGCCTTCCAATTGCTGCTGGAACGTCCTCCCCAATGTGCCAGATTTGTCGTGAAGTTTGGTCAGCCAGTGCTTTTGAAACTGTTTCGCCTGCAGTTTCATTGGAATAAGCCATGACAATTTGCGGATTTTCACTTTCTAGGTCTTTCCATGTAATGATAGCGTGTTCGACTAGTTCGCTTGTTTCTGAGGAGTTGAAGCACTTCTGGTCATTAATTTCATCTCCTTGGATTATGGCGATTGATGCGCGTGTATTTCCGATAGTAATTGCTAAGAATGGTTGATCTGTGCTCATCAAGGTATTGTAACGTTGGTATCCTGCTTGCTCATGGTAACTGCAACGATTATTGATGGACGGGTTCTTGCTGCTGAAGTGAAGGATTCACTTGCTACGCGAGTTAACCAATTAAAGTCAGAGGGAAAGAGTGTACGTCTTGATGCAGTACTGGTTGGAGGTGATCAGGGTGCACTTCTTTATGCGAAAAACCAAGCAAAAGCGTGTAGCGCTGTCGGAATTGAATACACGCTACATGAACTACCAGAAACAGCAACCCAGAGAGATATCACTGCAATAATCTCTGAACTTAACGCTAATCCAGTTGTTACTGCCATCATGGTACACATGCCACTGCCTGAATCGGTTAACGAACATGCTA
>CAZQGB010000109.1:0-2273 GCA_964592615.1 uncultured Isosphaeraceae bacterium
GTCTTTAGGCATGATGATTTAGGCATCGATATCGCCCGCGAACTTGATCATCCGCCAACAAAACTCGAACAACTTGCGTATGAAATTGAACAGGAAGATCATCGTGGGACCTTTTACTTTGCAAAATTACCGACAGTTGGTTGGGAAAATACAAAGGGATTGATTGCTTTCCACGGGGCTGGCGGTGGCGGTTCAATGATGTCGATGGACGCGGTTTCAAACGAGGGCTTCACACTTGCGAACTTTACAGATACAAGTGGCAACCCTTCGGTCGCTAAAGTCTATCAGGCAGCACGCATAATTTTATCGCAGCCAAATCTGATCGGCTACTTTGGAAGTGGGTCTGGTGTTGCTTCGCAAGAACAGTACCACTCTGCTTATGGTCTTGCAAAAGCATTTATCGAAATGAAGATGGAAATACCAGTGGTAATTCGACTTGGGGGTAATAGTGAAGACAGAGCAGTTGATATTTTAGAGGATTCGTGCAGGAACTTGCCAGCACAAGTCCGGGGGTTCAAGAAAGATGACACCCCCGGAAGGTGCGCAAGTGTTTTTGCGAACCTTGTTGAAGATACAAACAAGACGAATGATGGAATGACAAGACACGTCCCCGATTTTGTTGGAAGTGAAAGCGCAGCTAGTTTTCCAATAAAGTACGGTGCACTTTGGATTGACAATTTGACTAAGGAAGTGGCAGAAATTGTTGTCAGCGAGAGTAATGGACTTTTAGCAATTGGCGAGTCAGGCCAGCCAGAACCAACTGAAGATATTACTGATAAAGACAGCGATTTAATCGCTTGTGAAATTGAATGTTTACGTGCTGGACATCCGGTTGTCTTTGTAGATATGCCCGTGAAAGGACTTGATTAATGGCAGTTATTATTGATCAACATAAACGTGTCATGGTGCAGGGCATCACTGGTCGTGAGGGCAGGGCACGCACTCGCCTTATGAAGGAGTTTGGCACGAATATCGTAGGCGGTTGCACTCCCGGAAGGGGCGGGCAAGAAGTAGAAGGCATCTCAGTACACGACACAGTAGCGGAAGTAGTTTCTTCTTCCGGGGGTGTTGATATTTCAGTGGTCTTTGTTCCAGCACGTCTTGTGAAGCACGCTGCAATTGAAGCAATTGACGCAGGAGTTAAACTGGTTGTACTTGTACCTGACCGCGTTCCCGTTTGGGATGCAATGGCAATTGCTGCAAGAGCAAAAGAAGCGGGCGCGAACTTTGTTGGTCCAAATACACTTGGTATTATTAGTCCAGGCAAAGCAGTTCTGGGCATGATTGGTGGTAAGGCAGAAAGCGCCCGCCAGTGGTTTACACCACCACCGGGAAATAATGGCACGACGCTTGGAGTGATATCGCGTTCAGGTGGCATGACAAGTTCGTGTGGGTATTACCTTGCACAAGCCGGCTTTGGATTAAGCACACTTTGCCATGTTGGTGGAGATAGCGTCATTGGCTTACCAATTCCAGACGTTGCGCTGATGATGCAAGATGATGACGAAACCGATGGCATAGTTATTTTTGGCGAAATCGGCGGAAGCCAAGAAGAGCGATTAGCAAAGCACATGAAGGATGGAAGAATCACAAAACCAGTGATTGCGTATATCGGCGGTAAGGCAGCCAAAGAAGGCACACGCTTTAGTCACGCAGGTGCAATTATCGAAGGTGGTCGTGGAACGCACGATGGCAAGGTGAAAGCAATTACAGAAGCAGGTGGTGTTGTCGTCGATGCGTTTGGCGAATTGCCGAAAGCAGCACTTGCAACATTTTCTCTTGAGAGGAGTAACGCATGAGTGAATCGTGGAAGACCGCAATCACCGAAATAGAACCAAACGCGGTACGCGTTCGCGGGTACGACATCGCTGACTTAATGGGAAACTGTTCGTTTGGTCAGATGGTTTATCTCATTCTTCGCGGCGAAATGCCAGATGAACCAACAGGTAAACTTATGGAAGCAATTATTGTTTCAAGTATTGATCACGGTGCAACCCCGCCATCAGTGCTTGCTGCAAGAACAGTTGCATCAACTGGTGCATCGCTTAGCGCATCAGTTGCAGCAGGCATAATGTCAATTAACAAGCACCACGGTGGTGCGATTACAAATTGCGCAAAACAATTAGGCGAAATAATTGCAAAAGCAGATGGCGGAGACTTACACGCTGCAGCAGAAACTTGCCTTGCAGAATGGAAAAAATCGGGAATACGTATGAGCGGATTTGGCCACCGCATACACAGTGCCGACCCTCGAACAAAACGGCTTATGGATT
>CAZQGB010000110.1:0-2272 GCA_964592615.1 uncultured Isosphaeraceae bacterium
AGAGAATTCCTTGGTCAGGGTAACGATATCCACCTAGTACAGCAAAGAATGCACCAGCTATGAGAATTCTCAACATTGTGATGGCATTTGGGATTCTTCGCTTCAGTGATTGGTCCATAAAAACCATTCTACCTTTAACGAGTAAATCGGTTGCGAATAGGTGCTGATGGACATATCTTGCCCGTTTTTACGATTTTTTCCTTCCACATTTTTGAAGGTAGATAAATTCAGAATGGACTTGTTCCTCCCCTACATAGCCTGCGTCACGCTGGCCCTGACTGTGTACGCAGCACTGAGACCTTCACCTCCATCTCTAAAGGTTGTGTTTGCCGCATTAGGTGCTGCTGCTAGCGGTTGGATTATTGGCCTATTGACTGGCTCGCTTTCTGCATTTGGAGAAGTTAGCCAAGGTATATTTTTTGTTATCTTTTCACTTTGTGCTATCGGCGCTGCCATTCGAATGGTCACACACGAAAGACCAATTTACAGCGCGCTTTATTTTGTGTTAGTTGTTATTGCAAGCGCGGGCTTGTTGCTGATGCTTGAAGCCGAATTCATGGCGTTTGCATTAATCATTGTTTACGCTGGTGCAATTTTAATTACTTATATGTTTGTATTGATGCTTGCAAACCAAGCGGATACTCCGGATGAACCGTACACCCAAGCACTCTACGATAGGTTACCGCGTGAACCAGCCGTAGCCGTTGTCGTAGGTTTTTTGTTACTTTGTTTGATAACAGGAACAGTCACAAATGGAACTTCTTCTTTGGACAACGAGATTGATGGCAACTCACAGTGGCTAGTGCTTGAAAAACTTACAAAACAGTTTGAGACATCTGTCCACGAAATTGCACCAGATTTTCCTTGGCCTCCAGTAGTTGAAAATAATCAGATGATTAGATTTAACGAAGAAGGTGCATTTATTACATCTAGTGATGGGTCAACTTTAGTGCTCGATGAATCGATGTTGCCTACAAATACACAGATGGTTGGATGGTCTTTAGTAAATGATTTTCCTGTCACAATTGAATTGGCAGGAGTAATTTTGCTAATGGCGATGTTTGGTGCAGCAGTATTAGCCAGAAGGGCTATTGAACTTTCTGATAAAGATAAGCGCCTCGCAATTCTCGGCACTGACTCAGAAGACGTAGGGGGAGAATCGTGATTACATTGATGGAACCCTCAGCACTAGCGGGTTACCTAGTAGTGAGCGGAATCTTGCTTACAATTGGTCTAATTGGATTTTTTGTGAGGCGAAATTTAATTGTGATGTTCCTGTGTACCGAGTTGATGTTCCAAGGAGCAGCAATTGCATTCGTCTCAATTGGTCGTTATATGCTAGATTATTCTGGGCAAGTTATGGTTATCTTTATTCTGACTGTTGCAGCAGCAGAAGCTGCCCTTGCCCTTGCTCTTGTTGTTTTGTTGCATAGACAAAAATCTACGCTTGATGCAGATATGTTTGGAGAGTTGCGCGAATGATTGAATCGCTATCTACCCTCTCCACTGTTCTTGCAATGCCAGCAGTTACAAATTCTGAGGTATTAAATGGAGTTGATTTGAGTTGGGCAGGTTTTATTGTTTGGATGCCACTTATTTCACTAGTACTTTGTGGTTTGTGTGCCTCTTTCAAAGTAAAGACAAAAGCACCCGCAATTATTACGGTGGTATGTCTAGCGACTTCATTCATTTTGACCCTGATGCTTTGGCATGGATACACTCAGCCAGAAACAGTTCACCTTTTTGATTGGTTGCAAGTGCACTGGGATGGTGGATCGTTTATTGCTAATTTTGCACTCTATGTTGACTCTTTGACACTGCTGTGGATGCTGTTTGTGACGGGACTTGGCACACTTATTGCTGTCTATGCATCGGAGTACATGGAGCACGATGTTGGCAAGGGCTATACTCGGTTTTTTGCTGGAGTGAGCGTTTTCTTGTTTGCAATGACTTGCTTGGTCATGGGTGATAACCTCCTCATGTTGTACCTCGGATGGGAAGGGGTTGGTTTTGCATCGTATTGGTTGATTGGATACTTTTATCAAAAACCATCTGCTGTTGCTGCTGCAAAAAAGGCATTTATTGTTAACAGAATTGGCGATGTTGGTTTAGCCCTCGCCATCTATTTAATTTGGTCAACATTTGGGACTATTCAGTACGATGGAATTGCAACTGCTCTTGATCCTCCTAATTTTGATGAATCATTTGGTGGGTGGACAGTTCATGCAATCCCTTACCTTTTGATGCTTGCAGCGTTTGGAAAATCAGCCCA
>CAZQGB010000111.1:0-2155 GCA_964592615.1 uncultured Isosphaeraceae bacterium
CACTACGCGAATGACTTCAACGAAAGTATCGGAGATGACAGGGCAGGGGTTCGTTCACGGAGTGTACTCTCTTGTGAATCCGCAAATAGGCACAACTAGAAATGGGGAACCTTTCTTAAAATGTTTACTCAGAGATGCAACCGGTGAAGCAATTGGTCGATTGTGGAGATTTGACCCCGCGACTATGCCAGACATTACATCAACAGGATTCGTGCGAATTGAGGGGTCGCAAGAGACTTATCAAGACAAATTGCAAATAAAAATTGGTGAAATTTGGTCACATGAGCCATCTTCTGAAGAATTGACGGAGCTGCTTCCAAGTACGCGAAAAAACATTGATGAAATGTTTGCTGAAGTGACTGCATTGATACTGACGCTTGAACATCCAGCTGCGAAAGCCCTCGGAGCTGCTTACCTTGACGATTCAAAATTGATGGAAGATTTTCGAGTTGCACCAGCTGCGATGCAAATTCACCATGCTTGGATTGGTGGTTTGCTCGAACACACGCTTCAGTTGATGAAACTTGCTGATGGCATGCTTCCAAATTATCCACGCTTGAATCGTGACATCATTTTGATTTCACTATTTATTCATGACATGGGAAAAGTAGAAGAGCTTCGTTGGGATCGTGGCTTTGAATATACACGTGAAGGAAACTTGATTGGGCATATAGCTCGCGGAGCGATGTGGCTTGAAGACAAAGCGAAAGTTGCAGAGGATAATCTTGGAGAACCTTTGCCAGATGGTTTTATTACTGTGTTGCAACATATAGTTTTGAGCCACCATGGGCAACTTGAACATGGCGCTGCGAAGTTGCCATCGACACCTGAAGCGATTTTTGTTTCGCAACTCGATAACCTTGATGCACACACTCAAACAGCACTCGATAATGCTAGACCGTTTGTCACAACTGCAATTGGAGAAGAAGCGTTTACTGAACGGCTGTGGTCTCTCAATACAAAGTTATACAGACGAGACCCTCTAAACCAATCTTAAAAGTGTTTCTTCTGATTTTTTATGGGGATTTGGAACTTTTTAGTTGGTAATTCGAATATATCGTCGTAGACTTGACGTCGGTTTGGCAAATATTCAATTGGAGAAAGTACATGTTTAGCGCCTTGGTTATATCAACGTGTTGCACTGCTGCAACCATTAACACTCAAGAACGGCTTCCTATCGAAGTTATACCTGTGAAGGTAGTGAACTCAATCGATTATGGAACTGTGTTTAGCCAAGACGAAGACAGGGAAAAAGTGGGTCTTCCACTTCTGTTTGCTCAGCCAACTGTAACTTCAATTACCCCTGCTACGCACGGTATTTGGGAACGATTACCTGATAACAAAATGCGTTGGACGTATCGTGTTTACTGTGATAATGCTCAATCAATGAACCTCGGTTTTGGTCGGTACAACATGCCCCAAAGTGGTTCTATGATTATCTTGAATGAGACTTTCGATTTTCAAATTCGTCCATTTACATCCGAAGACAACAAAGATCATGGTGAGTTGTGGACACCAATTGTTCCATCAAATCAAGCAGTGATAGAAATAATCGTTGACAGAATAGATAAACGATTTGTTTCGCAGAACATTGAACTGACTTCAATTAACGCGGGGTATCGTGGATTTAAGGGCGGTGAAGGGCGAGGGTCTTCAGGTGCGTGCAACATTGATGTTCTTTGTTCAACTGGGGATGATTGGTGGGACGAAATTCCTTCTGTTGGTGTGTACACACTCAATGGTTATGCAACTTGCTCTGGCGCGATGATTAACAATACCGCAGAGGACCAAACCCCTTACTTTTTAACAGCAAATCATTGTGGTGTAACAAATAGTAGTGATGCAACAATCGTTGTGTATTGGAATTACCAAAACTCATATTGTCGTACACCAGGCAGTGGTGATAGTGGAGGAAATGGCAATGGTTCATTTAGCCAGTTCACCTCTGGTTCAACTATGAGAGCAACTCGATCGTATACCGATTTTACATTAACGGAGTTGTCTTCAGCTCCAAACCCTGGCTGGGGTGTTACATGGTCAGGTTGGTCCCGCTCTTCAAGTACAGGTGGTGTTGGAGCAGGAATCCATCACCCATCAACCGCTGAAAAGAGAATTTCTATTCCGGACTATAGCTCAGCAAGTGGTGAATATTGGA
>CAZQGB010000112.1:0-2100 GCA_964592615.1 uncultured Isosphaeraceae bacterium
AAGACCCAGATTTTCAACTTATTTTGGCTGATGATGGCTCTGAGCCAGAAACAAAGTCCTGCATAGATTTATTTTCCAATGAATATGGCATTAAAATTGAGCATATTTGGCATGAAGACAATGGATTTCAAAAATCCGAAATCCTGAATAAAGCAATCTCCGCTTCAACTTCTGACTACCTCGTCTTCCTCGATGGAGATTGCATCCCACGACAATCGTTTATCAAGGATCATCGGAACCTCGCAAGACAAAAACGCATCGTTGGGTGTAGCCGGATTTTGCTTGACCAGACCATCACTCAACACCTTCTTGATAACGACCTCCAAATTCACGCATGGTCGCTCTTCTCTCTCCTTAAAATACGAATCAGTGGACATTTAAATCGTTTTCTTCCACTAATACCCGCTTTCCTAGGACCTTTTAGAGCAATCACCCCTAAGGCATGGAAACGAGTTAGAGGGTGTAACTTTGGTATCTATCGAGAAGATATGCTCGCCATAGGTGGCTTTGATGAATCGTTCACTGGATGGGGATATGAAGATTCTGAACTTGTGGTTCGTGCCATCAACTCTAACTGCCTTGTCCGAAGAGGAGACAATAGAGCAACTGTATTGCATCTTTGGCACCCTGATGCAAGCCGGTCTGAGGCAACAAGCAATAAATCACACCTTGAAGATTCCATACAGACAGGTCGAAAAACCGCGATTTCCACGTCGATCTAAGCGATAATACACCTATACAGATCGTACTACAACGAGTATAATTCCAACCCTTCCCCACAAGAGGGACCGTCAGTGACAAGTCGTATACTTGGCGCTGCATGGGGTACTGATCGCGGCGATTAGTGCTCCAAGTCCTAGGAGAAGTTCGCCGCGGATTGGGCTTCACTTGCAGAAGTTTGTCCCTCCGCGATTCATGCATGCCCAAACCATGTTCGCATTGGTTAGGCAGGAGGTTTGCAAGAGTTGCTCTGACTCAGAAGCATCTCAACATTTTGGCCCGTGGTGTAATCGGTAACACACCTGGTTTTGATCCAGGCATTCCAAGTTCAAGTCTTGGCGGGCCAGTTCCCCCCCCCCGGAAGGTTCCCCAGAAACTTTCCCGGAACTCACCAGCAGAGTTCATCCTTAGGAGAATGGCAAAGAGATGACGGACACGTCAATACAATCCAAAAAACCTCTCGCAGCAATAATTCTTGCTGCAGGCAAAGGCACGCGCATGAATAGCGACCTTCCAAAGGTTTTGCATGAAGTTGCTGGAAAACCAATGGTGCAGTGGGTAGTGGATGCAGTCAAAGAAGCAGGCGCAGATCGAGTAATTCTTGTCATCGGACATGGTGCTGAAATCGTAAAAGACCAAATCCACGGCTGTGAATATGTTATTCAAGAACCACAACTTGGAACTGGACACGCAGTTCTTGTATGCAAAGATACCCTCGCTGATTTTGAAGGAAACATTGTCATTCTTGGAGGCGATGGACCATTACTCAGAGCATCAACAATTCACGACATGATTGCATTGCAAGAAACTTCTACTGCAGCTGCAACTCTTGCAACAAGCACTATTCCAGACCCAACTGGATATGGACGAATCATACGCGATGAAAATAATCGCTTCTCCGAAATTATTGAACATAAAAATGCAACCCCTGAACAACTTGAAATTCACGAAGTGTATCCAAGTTATGCAGTGTTCAACTCAAGCGCTCTCTGGGGATGCCTTGACGATTTACAACCAAACGCACTCACCAATGAGTACTACCTCACAGAAGTTCCGCAAATGCTTCTTGACAGAAATGAATCTGTTGAGATTGTCAATGCTGTTGCCCCTGAAGACATTCTTTCTATCAATACACCACAGCAACTTGCGGATGTTGAACAAGTGTTACTGAACCGGTTACAAAACAAAATGGAGCCAACAGTATGAGCCACGATGATCACAAAAGAATGAAAATTTTTGCAGCAACCGGTGGCAGGCATCTTGCAGAAGCGATGTGCAGCCATTTGGAAATGCCTTTAGCTGCAGCCACAGTCGAATTCTTCCCCGACAACGAAATAATTGTCAAAGTTGATGAAGATATACGTGGCAGAGATTGCTTCA
>CAZQGB010000113.1:0-2085 GCA_964592615.1 uncultured Isosphaeraceae bacterium
AAACCAACTCTGAACCGCTCTATAAAAAAATGCTCGAGTGTGAAAGTTCAATTCGGGGGTGGAGCGATTGCTACGGGTACATGCTTCTCTGCACTGGAAGAATTGATGCTGTTGTTGAACCCCTTCTCTTTCCATGGGACATTATTCCTTGGCTTCCGATTATTCATGAGGCTGGAGGTAAATATGCACCAATTGCACAGGGCGGAATTGCATCAAACAGCAACCTACACGATTCCCTTTGCCATGCTTTATCATGTACTCCATGACAACATTACCTATTGAAGAAACAATTAAATCACTTGGCGGTTGCGAAAGAGCAAGCGAAGGTGTTCACCGAGTTGCAAAACGTTGGAAAGATTCCGATGGTGACGGCGATGTGTTCAAAACATTTTGCGAAGAAAGTTTTGTAACAAGCGATGAAGACAGGTCTAGGTTGCTAGACCGCTTTGAAAGTGCGATGGGTTCAATCGGTGGACATCTATACGAAATCGGAAGACACCTTAGAAGGTGGACTGACTTGCGCGGTGATGAAATGCCGCAAGTTGATAACGCAATGGCTATGTTTGACCCGTGCCCCGACTTGTCTGATCAATTCTACAAACAAAAAATTGCGTTCATTGCTCTACTTAACTTTTCAAGGCCCGACCTTGCAACCATGTTGCAAAATGGTGAGAACTGGGACACGAACAGATGGGCGGAAGCAAGAATTGGCAGAGCGTTTGGTCCACGTATACCTGCAGAAGTCAACGACCGTGCTCGCGAACTAGAACACGAAGCAGATATGTTTGTCAGTGAGTTCCATGTTCCAGTTGGACAAATGGTTGATGTAAACGGCAAGTCATGGTTTGAAAAAGATCGGAAACTCATTGCACATTGGCTTATTCGCGAAGAAATTAAGGCGGGGTACACTCAAGAAGGTGGAATTGAAAAACAACGAGCCCTTTCTTGGGTAATGGCTCGACATATCAATGGCACAATCCCTAAACAAGTAATGGATTGTTCGTGTACGGGCAAATGGTGTCCAAGAAATAACACGGTTGACGATGTGGACGCTGGAGAGTTACTTGGACCAGTTCGGTATGAACAACTTAATACACAACGTTCCGTTGCTGTCGATTACGATAAATATTACGATGAACATCCAACAGCAATTGCACGGAAATTCGATTTGGAAAGGGAAATTCCTGAAAAAACCGTCGAAGCGCTAATGATTGAATTGCTCGAAGCACCTGTACGAAAAGAGATTGCTGGGTACATGTCTCAAAAACTAGGAAGACCTTTGGAAGCATTCGATATTTATTTAGAAGACATCGCTGAAGGTGCGAGTTCTGCTGAACTTGATGAAAAAGTCACAGCGATGTTTCAAGACGAAGAAGAATTCCAATCCAAAATTCCAAAAGTTCTCAAAGGGCTGGGCTATAGCGACGAAGACGCAGAGTTTTTAGGCACGCGTGTCAATGTAGAAATAGCGCGTGGTGCTGGACATGCGATGCGTCCCGGTATTCCTGAATACAACGCGTGGCTGAGAACGAATCGTTTGGATGATCGGCTTGGGTGGGACGGTTTTGATACCGCAATGCATGAACTTGGGCACAATCTTGAACAGCTCATTTCAACACACTTTGTGCCAAGACCATTGCTTCGCAATGTTCCAAATACTGCGTGCACAGAAGCGTTTGCATTTTTGTATCAAAACAAAGCAAAAGAAGTTGTCGGATTGCCCGAGGATGACGAAGCGAAGTCATTTGCCCTTGCCTCAGTTGAAGGGTTACTTGCTGCATGCCAAATTGCAGGTCCTTCACTCGTTGAACTTTACACATGGCGTTGGTTATATAAAAATCCAGAAGCAACTACCGAAATGTTGCGAGATGAAATGCTAAAAATTGCAGAAGATGTTTGGGACAAATATTTCAAGAAGTATTTCGGCGAAGATCCATATCACATTCTGGCAGCGTACCAGCACATGATTGCGTATCCGCTTTACTTGCCTGACTACACAATTGGGCACATAATTAGCCATCAAATCAAATCACACATGCGCGGAAAAGATTTGGCAGCTGAAACAAAACGCATTTGTTCAATTGG
>CAZQGB010000114.1:0-2047 GCA_964592615.1 uncultured Isosphaeraceae bacterium
CACCGTACTGGTTTTGGTAGAAACTTGTGCTTGACTCGATGATTAAGGGGTTATCACTATCCCCCCAAATTGCATTAACTTGATCTCCAGCATCTACGTCAACATAAACACGATAGGTTAAACCTATCCCGAACTCATTGTTGAGGATATCAACAGAGATTCCTTGAAAATCTGCTGATACTGCACTTGTAAAGAGGAGTGAACTAACTGCCATGCTTACGACTGAGATTGTTTGCTTGTACATTAATAAATCCTCGTGACTATTTATGTTATCGAAAGAGTCCCTTAATCTATACACCACATATCGAACCGATAAATATACAAACTTTATGAGAATTCAAATATGAGGCATTAACTTGTTTAGTTTGGAATTGTAAAACAGCGAATATATGGAACCATCGCTGCTGAGATTGCCGTCATGTCGGTTGGAAAGTCCGTATTATTTAGCCACTTGAGTTTTTGGTACTCATCATTTCCACCAAGTTGGTTGCTGGTGGTAAGCAACCTGTAAACAAGTTCCCACGTTTTTGTGAATTCATCGAAGAGCATTGCTACTGCAACTGGTGGCGAAGCAAGTTCTAAGCCGGTTTCTTCCAACAGTTCTTTTTCGATTGTTTTTTGTGGGGAATTTTCTGGAGAAACACAACCAGCAGGCGCAAATTCCCACTCCCCTGCGTAGTGGTGAACGGTTTGGCTACGTTTGCCAAAGAGATATGCTCCATCAAATTCCGTTATTCCTTTGACTCCAAGAGTGCGAACTCCCAAGTCGTACGTTGCATTTTGCACCGCAAAGAACCGATACGAGCAAGGCATCACATGCACATTTGCTCCGCCACAACCATTTCGCTGGGCGCCTAAAACATGCAACAACGTCCCGTCAAAACATGCTGGATTGTTATTGCAGAGTTGTTCCCAGCGACAATCCACTTCTTCCATGTCCACTCCATCTGGAACGAACAAACCATCTTGCAAGTGAATCGTAGCGGGACGTTTCAGTAGCATTAACCGAATTCAATTCCTTGTGCCAGTGGCATCTCATCGCTCCAGTTAGTAGTACATGTTTGGCGTCGCATGTAGACCTTCCAAGAATCGGAGCCCGATTCGCGCCCACCGCCTGTATCTTTTTCACCACCAAATGCGCCGCCAATTTCAGCACCACTTGTGCCGATGTTGACATTTGCAATGCCGCAATCTGAACCCTCTGGTGAGAGGAAGCGACCTGCGCTTCGCATGGAGTTCGTAAAGATTGCGCTGCTCAGACCTTGGTCAACATTGTTGTGCATTTCAATTGCTTCGTCTAAATCGCTAATAGTGAAGATATATAAAATTGGCGCGAAGGTTTCGTCTTTCGTTACTTCTGGTTGAGTGCCTCTTGGAACTTTCACAATGGTTGGTTCTACGAAGTTACCTGGACGATCTGCCCATCTTTCGATGCCTTCAATGCCACCGCAAAGTATTTCGCAGCCCTCTTCTTTTGCTTGTACAAGTGCGTTGCGCATATCTTCGATTGCATACTCGGTAATAAGTGGACCCATCAAAGTAGAATCATCGAGAGGATTGCCGATTTGAACTTGCTCGTATGCCTTGAGTAAACCGTTTGTTACTTCATCAACGACTGATTCATGGCAAAGCAAGCGCCTAGTTGAGGTGCACCGCTGCCCTGCTGTTCCAACTGCACCAAAAAGTGTGCCTCTAATGACCATGTCTAAATCTGCATCGTCCATAATAATGATGGCGTTGTTTCCGCCAAGTTCAAGCAATGACTTTGCAAGGCGACCACCAACTACTTCACCAACGCGGCGTCCCATTTTGCATGAACCCGTTGCACTGATGAGTGGAATTCTTCGATCTGCAAGAAGCGGTTCGCCAACTTCTTCACGTGAGCCGAAAACTAAACCAAACACATCGCAAGGGTCTCCATTTTCGGGAGTGAAGATGTCTTGATTTCGCATTACTTCGTGTGCAACATTCGTCATTGCAATTGCAGTAAGAGGAGTTGTGCTACTTGGTTTCCAAATCATTGTGTCACCGCAAACTGCAGCAAGCA
>CAZQGB010000115.1:0-2046 GCA_964592615.1 uncultured Isosphaeraceae bacterium
GTACTCTTGCAATCATGGTCTACATAGATTCCACCAATCATATAGTGGGCGCCGGGTCTTACAGGAACAGAATCTCTTGCAATATCAATTCCAAAGAACCCACACATTTTGCTGATACCGGGGAACAAATTATGCGGGTTACCGGCTACTTTTGACAAATCAAGATAAACATTTGTATCTTGTGTTTCAACCATTCTTTCAAAGACAGCACGGCTAACAACATCTCTAGGAGCGAGTTCAGCGTCTCTATGTGCTTGCTCCATAAACCGGTGGCCATTTCGATCTCGGAGCACACCACCATGTCCACGGCAAATTTCACTAATCAAAATACGAGCTGCGCCTGCTATGTAGAGGCAAGTCGGATGAAATTGGAAGAATTCTAAGTCGCGAATTGCTGCACCAGCGCGAAAAGCCATCGCAACGCCATCGGCTGTTGCAATAGTTGGATTTGTTGTTTCTCTGTAGAGCTGGCCTCCGCCACCAGTTGCCAATATGATTTGGGTAGAAGAGAATAGGACTAGATTTCCAGAAGCATCTCTTGCAACTACTCCATAAGCAACACCATCAGCCGTCACAATATCAAGTGCAAATGTATTTGGAAAAGTGGTAATTAAATCGTGCCCAGTAATTGCGTTCGTTAAGACACGTTGCATTTCCCTTCCAGTCGCATCCCCATGCGCATGTACTACTCTAGCATGTCGATGCCCGCCTTCACGTGAACAGTCAAGTTCTCCGCTATCGGTAGAATCAAATTCAGCACCTAAATACAATAATCGCTCAACTGCTCCTGGTCCACCTTCTACAACTGTGCGAACTACTTCCTCGTCGCAAAGCCCAACGCCAACTTCAAGTGTATCTTTAATGTGAGACGCAAAAGAATCACCATCTGTCATGACAGCGGCCATGCCACCTTGCGCCATATTAGTATTGCTATTTGTTAAAGATGATTTCGTAACAACTGCTACTGATTTCCCTTCAGATGCTGCCGATAGGGCGGCGGCGTTTCCTGCAACGCCACCTCCAACAATTACCACATCAAATCGATATGCAGGTATCGAACGAAGATCAACTTCAATTAAATGTCTATCGCATTGGAAAGTCATGAGGCGTTCTCTGTAATTTGAATCATTCGCTCCAACGCCAATTTCGCGTCCGCAACCATAACCGAACGCTCTTGGCCAGTTAGCCGTTCGCGTTTTGCTGATGTTTCATCCACGGTGTCGCCCGCAAGCACTCGATTCAAGTTAGGGGCTTCACCTTTGCGAAGTAAGTCGAGCATGCCAGCTAAATGTGGAGGGTCGTTGCGACTCATTGTTGCACAACCACAGCCAGCCTCAGAGGAGGCCACAGAGGTTACCTCGGAGGTAATATCTGCAAGATGTGCCACTTGGATGCCTTTAAAGGCTGCTTGCTCTTTTAGGTTTCGTACAAAATGTCCTTCTGTTCCCACGGCAAACTTGCTTCCGGGGGGCGAGTTCATCACTTCGTTCCACAAGTACGCTGTGCTGCCTGAGCCATCAGCAACTTGAACTGCTTCTAGTTTTGATTCAGGGTGAATAATGACGCGCCACCCTTTGTTTTTCCACCAAGCAACTTGTTCAGGAGTAAAGACAGTATGCACGCCGCAGAAACCGCCCCACAAAAACATTTCAGCATCATCGAGACCAGAAATTTCTTCCAATTTCCAATCGATGCCTTCATAGAGTGGATTTGGGAACGTCACTACTTTGCTTAAATCCATACCAAGTTTTGCAGCAGTGTTTCTTCCAAGATGTTCATCGGGAACAAACAGTATTTTTTTGTTTTGCTTCCGTGCCCAGTCAACGACAAGATGCGCGTTAGAACTTGTACAAACGGCACCGCCAGTGCGACCCGCGAGTGCTTTGATTCGACCAGACGTATTCATATACGCAACAACAAGTAAATCATCACCATATTTTGCAAGGAGTTGGTCTTCAATTGGCTTGACCATCCAATCCTTAGCCATCATTTCCATCGTGCAGCCTGCTTTGGGATTGGTAATCCAAACTTGCTGGTCGTCACTTG
>CAZQGB010000116.1:0-2043 GCA_964592615.1 uncultured Isosphaeraceae bacterium
GAAGTAATCAAAAAAATGGATGAGTTACTTGGTCACCCTACACACGATCCTCACGGAGATCCAATTCCAACCCCCGAAGGCGAACTTCTCGAACGCTCATTACAATTGCTTTCTTTTTGTAAAGAAGGAGAAAGTGTATCTGTCGCTCGCCTCGGAAATCAAGATACTGATTTTCTACAATTTGCTGAAAACAACGGATTACTGCTTGGCAAAACAATCGAGATTACAAAGAGGAGCGATATAGCTGATTCAATAACCATTAAGTCGCAAGGCAAAGAAATTGTTCTTGGTATGGCCGCTGCAAGCAAAATAGAAGTAGAAGATGCATAGTATAAAAATTTTCGTTGTACTTTTGTTTTGCCTAGGTTTTGGATGCTCTTCCAAACACCAAGTTCCTTTCCTAACTATTACTCAGTCAGAAATCGTTAGTGACATAACGTGGCTATCCACTGATGAGATGCAAGGAAGATATTATCGTTCTAACGAAGCAAGGAAAGCAGCAAAGTACATAGCAGACAAATGGAAACTTGCTGGGCTCACCACACTTCCAGACAAACAATCAATGTATCTTCCAACTGGAAATCCTAGAAATTCTCCAAACGTCGCTGCAATGCACAAAGGCAATGGCGATTCGTTTGTTGTAATCACCGCACACTACGACCACTTAAAGCCAAGGCTAACAGGTAAAGATAAAATTTATAACGGAGCGGATGACAATGCTTCTGGCACTGCTGCTCTGATTGCAATTGCCCAAGCGTTATCCAAATTAAAAACTCCACTACAAAGTTCAATCGTATTAATCGCTTTCACTGGAGAAGAGGCAGGCCTTGTTGGCTCTAGACACTTTGCAAACAACCCTCCGATTCCTCTCTCAAAAATCAAAGGTTTAATCAACCTCGATATGATTAGCCGAGGAGAACCAAACACCATATTTCTTGAAGGGGCCCAAGTCGCTCCTAATCTCAACAAAGCAATTGTTCACGCAAACAAACAAATTGGTCTCAACATCGTGAGAGACAAACATCCAGATTGGTTGTACCGAAGTGACCAAGCCCCATTTCTTAAGAAAGGTGTGCCTTGTATTTTTCTAAGCGTAGAAGATCACGAGGACTACCACAGAGTTACAGATCACGTTGAAAAAATAATTCCTGAACTTGCAACAAAAACTACTCGGCTAACATTTCTCGCCGCAATTAACGTTGCATCTCCTGTACCCTACTAACACATGAGACAACTGTTCCCTGTTTTTATCGTTGCATTTCTTTTAATAGGATGTGATGAGTCCAAGCAAGCGCCACTAGAAGTAACAAAAATACAAACTGGTGAAGAAATCTATTTGATGTACTGCTCAATGTGTCACGGTGTGACAGGTGATGGCAAATCCACAATCACGCTGGATAGACCAGCCCGTAGTTTTATTGATGGAGGATTTTCGTTTGGGAACACAATCGAAGCAATTTCGAAAACAACTCGTTCTGGCATTCCAGGAACTCCAATGCCACCGTTTGCTGACATTCTTGGAGAAGAACAAACAAAAAAAGTTGCTAACTACGTTCGTTCTCTTGCTCCAACTCAACAGGATGTAGTAGTTGAAGAAACTGAAATGGTTGTTGGAGACCGCCCTGCTGTTGTACGAGGCATGATTCCACCTATACAGGAAGGACTTGATTTGCACCCTAGGGGTCTTGTGATAGGCAACCCAGACGGTTTTAGTTATGAGTACCGTGCTGATGACGTTCGTTTACTTGCAATACGCCAAGGTAGATTTGTCGAACGCTCTGACTGGGGAGCGCGAGGCGGTTCACCTCTAACCGTTCTAGGAAAAATTATCGTTTTAGTTGACAGCGGGAACCCACCACCAATGTTTATGAAAGAAGATGGAAAACTGTTAAAAGCAAAACTTCTATCAACCAAAACACTTGGCTCATTTGGAATAGTGAAATATGAGGTTATTGATGATTTAGGTGAATCCTATGCTGTTATCGAAGAACAATGCAAAACAACTACGATTGCTAGAGCATTAATTGAACAAGAACTTTCGAT
>CAZQGB010000117.1:0-2019 GCA_964592615.1 uncultured Isosphaeraceae bacterium
GATAAAAAAATCTTCCCGCGAGGTGGAGTTGTTCTAGTTGACACAACAGTGCGTTCGCTCACCGGCGAAAAGAAATCGTTCATACAATTTATGACTGACCAAGACACCGGCGGTGCGATTCGTGCGCCAGGACGTGCGGACTTATTCATGGGCGTGGGACCAACTGCTGGAATTAAAGCAGGCGGGCAATACGCAGAGGGTCAATTGTATTATTTGTTCTTAAAACCAGATTCAATCGCAGTCGTCCAAAACTAATTTCGGTGGCCAAGGACGAACGGCTTTTCCGTTTCGTTCATCACCCTTCATTTTTGTCGTGCCATCGAATCCGATACATGTTTCAAAGTAATGCATATCTCGGAGTGGGTCAAAACATGCAGCAAAGTGAAAAAACACTTCGCCAAGTTTATTGATATCTATTCCATCATCAACTGCAAAAATCATCGAAGCATCAGGATTTTTCTGGTGCGAGTTTTCAATTGCAATTGCACCATCACCACCATTTTCTTTTTTAACGGAGATTATTTTGACTGCTCCTTCTTTTGGATTTGAAGCAGTAGCATCAATTCCAATCTTCCCACCAGCGCCAATTTCTGGTGATGCGTGGTCGAGAATATCTAAAGCACCTCGCACGACTTCGATGTCATTGTGAATATCGATTCCACTCATGACACCAAACACTTCACGCTCATTGTGGACATTTACAGTTTCATCCACAATCACAAGTATTTTTGTCCATGCAAGTTGCCCTGCTCCCCAAATACCGTGCATCACTTTACGTGCATGTTCTTTATACTCGGGTTTTATTTTCACTAACAAACAGTTGTGAAAAGTTCCGAACATCGGTAGATGGTAATCAATAATGTCAGGGATCAGCACCTTAAGTAAGGGCAACATAATTCGCTCGGTTGCCTTGCCCAAGTAATAATCTTCTTGTGGAGGAGGTCCAACCACGGTAGTTGGATAAACAGCGTTCTTGCGATGCGTAATTGCAGTCACATCAACAATTGGATATCTATCTGGCATTGAGTAATAACCTGTGTGGTCGCCGAAGGGACCTTCGAACACTGCTCCATCTCCAAGTGGTTCATCGCTTGGCTCCCAACCACACAAACCGCAATCCGTGTTCACATATCCTTCGATTACAATTTCACTGTTTGCAGGAACCCAAAGCGGAACTGTTTTCGCCCGAACCATTTCAATTCCTTTTCCCTGTAAAAAACCTGCCATTAAAAGCTCACTCATTCCCGGCGGCAACGGGCAAGTCGCAGCATACGTAAGCACTGTTTCACCGCCAAAACAAATTGCAATTGGCATTGGCTCACCAAGTTCTTTCCAAGACCGCCAGTGGGCTGCGCCATCGTGGCTTACGTGGCAATGCATTGCTAGATGGGTTCCATCTATCAACTGCGAGCGGTACATTCCAATGTTGTGAGAGCGTGGTTTTGCCTCATCCCGATCATCTGCATGTATTGTGTGCATTCCAGCAAAGGTAATAAAACGCCCGCCCCCAGCAGAAGTTCCAGATTGCTCAGGTGACATGTTGTACCCCACCTTCCGGGGGTCACCATCAAAAGGCCAACATTTGATTATTGGCAGACGCAACAAGTCAACTTCGTCGCAATCTGTGAGCTTCACAACTTCTTGGCAAATGCCGCTGCCCTTAGAACGCTTCGGCTTCATGTTCATTAAGGGTTTGAATTGTTTTGCCATCGCAATTAAATCTGACAACCCAGAAGGCGGAGAAACATTTGTAAACCTGGAAATCGTTTCTGCAATTTCGTCAAAACCCTTGCCACCTAACGCTTGCTCCATTCTGTAATAAGACCCGAATGTATTAATTGCTAGAGGAAAATCACACCCCCGAATATGTTCCAACAGCAACGCCTGTCCACCAAGTGACTCTCGATCGGGGTCAAAACTTGCTGCGGTTTTACTCGCTGTTGGACTCGTGGCAACCGCCTCTATTTGTGCAAGTTTTGTGACTTCCAAAAGAGGAGACACTTCGTCTTTTATTCGGCG
>CAZQGB010000118.1:0-1978 GCA_964592615.1 uncultured Isosphaeraceae bacterium
TAAAGAGCAACGATGATCCAATCAATTGTGGCCATGGTTCACTGTACGATACTCGTTATGAGCAACGAACGCGGCATGTCACGTAGGGGAATTTTGAAGGGGGATTGGATTAAAATTATTCGTAATCGTGGTGTGAAACAACTCGAGAAAGAATCAACTCCAGAATTTTCAATTAAAACTCCTGCAGGTCAAGCAAAACGTGGTAGTTCATTCGTGCATCGACCACCACATGCCGTTGCGGAGTCCGAGTTCGTCTCTGGTTGTACGAAATGTGATGCTTGCATTCAGGCATGCCCACCTCATGCAATATTTCGAGCGCCAGATAGCGATGGGATGTTGTCGGGACTTCCAATGATCGATGCCGATAGTCAGCCCTGTGTCATGTGTGAAGATTTGCCTTGTGTTCCTGTTTGTGAACCAAAAGTTCTGAGTTTCGATGCCCCACTTGCGATGGGAGTTGCAAAAATTGACTCAATTGCTTGCCTTGCATTTCGAGGAACTATTTGCACGGTTTGTGTTGAACGTTGCCCAGTCGAAGATGCTATCACGATGGAAGCGGGTAGGCCGAAAATTGACCCTGAAATCTGTACCGCTTGTGGTGTATGTTTGTACGTTTGCCCTGCCCCCGGAAACGCTATCCATCTTCTCCCAAATTAAAGACCCTCGATATGAACCTTGATTCGGAAAAATGGATTGTTGGTGAAGATTATTCTGCGGCTCCTACATGTGCAACTTGCCACATGTCGCAGACACCGAATCAGCCAGTGACCCATGATGTTGGTATGCGAATTAGTTGGAACAACCGTCCACCAATTTCAATTCGTCCTGAGGTCTCAGATAAAAACATGGGACTGCCCGGTGCTGATGTGAATTGGAAAACTCGTCGTAACAACATGAAAGATGTTTGCCTGAATTGTCACAATACAAAATGGGTTGATAATTTCTATATTCAATACGATGGCTTGATTGATTTGTACAACACAAAGTTTGCCGCTCCAGGGAAACGGCTTTATGGTTTAGCAAAGCCGCTTATGAAGCAAATTAAGTTTGGTAATAAACTGGACTTTACTTGGTTCGAACTTTGGCACCATGAAGGAAGGCGCGCTCGTCATGCTGCTGCAATGATGGGTCCAGATTACACCCATTGGCATGGCACATATGAAATTGCTCGCAATTTTTATACTGAGTTTATTCCTGAACTCGAGGAACTTATCGAAAAGGGAATGCACAGTGATGATCCTGCTATGAATGAAGCTGCAGTTACACTTCAGACAGCGCTTGATGAAGTTCTTGCTACTGATGACCACAAGTGGTTCATTGGCATGATGGATCCAGATGAAGCTGCTGCCCGAAAAGCAGCTGCTGAAGAAATGAAGCAACGATATAAAGATTAATCTTTGTTTTGTAAACGATGGCGGCCCCAATCGGGGTCGCCATTTTTTATGGGTAAAATAAATACATGACTCAACAAGACCCAATCGATTTTTCAGAAGAACACGCTCGGCAAGTGCTTCGTGATCACATCACGATGGTTGCTAAGAGAAGTGTCGAAAAACATGGCCATGCAACAAATATGCGAGTTATGGAACTCGTTCTCGCTGACCGAGATGTTATTCGCAGGGATGTTTCGTGGAAATTTGAAACGGCTCTTCTTCAAGCAGGGGAGTTCGCTGTTGCTGTCCCAAGTGAAGAAGGGTATGTGATAGCGGTTCATGAGGACTTTAAGACGAAGCAAAAAGTGCTGCCAGTTATCATTGCCTATCACCTTGCTACTGTTAATTATGGAGAGCATGTAATAGAAGCAGAAGAAGCAGAGTTGTTTGGGGCATCACTTCTAGGTCTCGAAGTAGATGATTTTTATAATGAGATGTTCCAAATAGCAGAAGATTGGGAAAATCAATAACAGAAATGTATATTTCTGTCATATTTTCTTTTATTTTCTTTTTTTAGGACAACTAGGGTCAAATAGTTTGTTATT
>CAZQGB010000119.1:0-1880 GCA_964592615.1 uncultured Isosphaeraceae bacterium
CGAGTATCGTACAGTGAACCATGGCCACAATTGATTGGATCATCGTTGCTCTTTATATTGTCAGCGCCATTGGCATTGGTATTTGGTTTACAAAACGGGCAAGCAGAGGGACAACTGACTTTTTTGTCGCGGGTAGATCACTTGGTTGGTTTGTTGCAGGAACTTCAATCGTAGCGACTACTTTTGCAGCTGACACACCCGTTTTTGTTGCTGGTATGTCCCGAGAGGAGGGTATCTGGTCAAACTGGTTCTGGTGGAGTGTGCTTATCGGCCAAGTTGCAACCGCAACTATTTTCGCCCGCCTTTGGCGACGAAGTGAAGTCCTCACAGATGTTGAATTTGTGGAATTTCGCTATGGCAAAGGGGTAATGACAACGATCCTCCGCGTTTTCAAATCTTTCTTTTCAGGCATTGGTGTGAATTGTGTCATCATGGCTGCAGTCACACTCGCAATGGTGAAAATTACCACTGTCCTTCTTGGCATTCATCCAGAAGATGTTTGGAAAGTACTTCTAGTGCTTGCAGCTATTGGACTTCTATACTCTGCGATGTCTGGTTTATACGGAGTTGTCTACACAGACATTGTGCAATTTGGCTTAGCAATGATAGGCTCAATTGGGCTTGCAATTTTCGCTTACTCCGATGCATCAAGTGGCGAAGGACTTATGGCGAAACTTGCAGAAGCACCGAATTTTAAACCCGAACTCCTGCATTTTTTCCCACGCTTTGACGAAATAAGTTGGCCACTTTTCACCTTTATTATTTACATCATACTGCTGTGGTGGGCATCCGCCCCCGGAAAAGGGTATTCCGTACAGAGACTACTTGCAACAAGAAATGAACGGGATGCAAAATTAGCATTTCTTTGGTACGCATTCCTTCATTATGTTTTACGACCTTGGCCTTGGATTATTGTTGGTTTGTTATCACTTATTTACTTTCCTTCGATCGAAGATAGAGAAACTGCGTTTCCACTTATGATCGATCACTTTTTACCTACTGGCTACAAAGGAATCATGGTCGCAGCAATGCTTGCAGCGTTCATGAGTACCATTGACACTCACCTGAACTGGGGCGCTTCGTATATCGTCAACGATGTGTATGAACCATACATTAACCCTAAAGCTTCACCGAAACATTTCGTTCTTGTTGCTAGAATTTCGATGGTCTTCATCACTATCGCTGCTGTCATCGTGACCTCCAAAATCACTAGCATTCTTGATGCATTTAAGTTTCTCAGTGTATTTTTCTCTGGCATTGGAACTGTGATGATTGCTCGATGGTTCTGGTGGCGAGTAAATGCACTTACCGAATTAATCGCAATCGCATCAACAGTCATTATTGCAAGTTTTGTTCTCAAATTTGTACAGCACCCAGACCACGATCTCTTTGGGCTGCGTATTCTCATTACAACATTCACCGTCGCAGCAATTTGGATTCCCGTTGCGTTGATATCGAAAAAAACACCTAGCCAAGCAGACATTTTATTTCACGACAAAATGCAAATTGGCGGCATTGGTTGGAATGCAATTTCAAAAGTTCCCGCTGAGTTAACCGCAGGAATCTATGAGTGGATGATCGTCATGGCGCTTTTGTTATGCATTCTTCTTGGAACTGGAAAATTGCTATTCCATGAATGGTTTGTTGGCAGTTTGCTCATCGGTTGTGCAACTGTACTCTTAATTCCGCTCGCTTCGATTCTTAAAAAAGCAAGGACAGCACACACATGATTCGATGGATTGGACTAATTGCTGGACCTATCGTTGCTGCAATCATCTATGCAATTGCGCCAACGGAATTTGGAGAGGGAGAAGTTTTTTCATCTGCTGGCCGAATGACCCTCGCCGCACTCTCATGGATGGCTATTTGGTGGATGAGCG
>CAZQGB010000120.1:0-1870 GCA_964592615.1 uncultured Isosphaeraceae bacterium
CAGAAGAAATAGCGCATGCTGCTGGCATGTTACCAGTAAAAATGTGCGGTTTTCCGCTTGACCCTAATCACGCTGATTCACACTTTGGTTCATACCTTTGTTCAATCATTAAAACATCTTTGGAAGCTTGTTTGAGTGGTGCATTTGAACTAGATATGTTTGTCTCGCACCCAATTTGTGATGCGGCTCGTAACTTGGCTGCAATTTTTGGTCGAAACTACGATTATCCATGTCAAATTTTGTACTTGACTCAAAATCCAAACTCTGAGGAATCGGTTTCATGGTTAACAGATGAATATAAACGAATCACTAAAGTTATTGAAGGCGTAACAGGCACAACTGTTACTGAAGAAGCGTTGAAAAACTCAATCGCTATCTTTAACGAAAACCGCGCATTGATGCGTGAACTCTACGAAATCAAGCGGGAGACACCTTGGCTCGTTTCAGCAGACGAAGCGTATGTACTTGTTGCAGTTGGCGGTTTTATTCCACGCGAAGAACACAATGATATTCTAAGAACTGTCTTGCCAATGATTCGTGATCGGGATGGCCGCAAAGAAGACCGAATTAGAATCGTGTATGAAGGTGCTTTTTGTGAACAACCACCACTGGATTTGATTCGCATGCTCGGACGAACTTGTTACGTTGTTGATGACGATTTCTTGATTGGCATGCGTTACATTCTTGAAGATGTTGCTACTGACAATCCAATGACGAATTTGGCTCATGCGTACATTGAACAGTCAAGTTACAGCCCAGTACAACATGACCTTCGTAAATTGAAGGAAGACATGTTGATTGAACGATATAAAAATGCGAATGCAGATGCGATTATTGTTTCTGCTGCAAAAATGTGTGAACCTGGATTAGAGGAACAGGTTGCGTACTCGCATGCATTGGATGCAGAGGGCATCCCATACTTTGTAAGTGAGTTTGAAGAGAACATGAACTCTTTTGACCAACTTGAACTACAAATTGAAACATTCCTAGAAAACATTTTGTTTGCCTAAGGTGAGGAAGTATTTAATACTATGACAACAACAAATGATAAATTAGTAGGACGCGGAAACCGAGATGGTGCTGCGTTGTTTAGGGACTGGTTTACCGAACTTTCTCAAACCGCAGAAGCAGGTCAACAATCAGCTTATGTTTTTGTAATGGGTTCATTAAACGAAATCCTAAAAACTTTTGATTTACCAGTCGTGTTCCCAGAAATCAATTCGCTGCAAACGGCGGTTCGCCGTGTTGCAGGTGATTATCTAGGTACAGCCGAAGATTATGGCTACTCGCCAGACATCTGTGGGTATGTAAAGGCAGATGTCGCAGTGCAAATCAACGGTGGAGAACACCCGATGGGTCGAATTCCAAAACCGAGCATTGCTGTCTTAACAAATGCTTGCAACACCTACATCAAGTGGGCTGAAATTTGGGAGCGTATGCACGATTGCCCTGTTGTGACTATCGATGTTCCCGGAACCCGCCAAGCAGACACGCAAACGTGGCCAGGTGACCCTGATTTTGAGAACGATTGTAGATACGTTGAAAAACAGATACACGAACTTATTAAAACATGTGAAAAAGTAACAGGCAAAAAATTTGACATTGATAAGTTTCGTGAAGTTCTTGGATATGCCAATCGAATGAGTGTGGGATGGCAAAAAGTTATTGAAGCGAATAAATCGATGCCAGCACCATTTAATGCACTAACCGATGGGACGATTTTCCTTGGTGTTGCAAACGGTTTCAGAGGTACGAAGGAAGGGGCTGAATATTTTGATCAACTTGTTGAGGAAATGCAATACAAAGCAGAACATGGTATTGGTGGATTAACAGAGGAAGAATGGCGACTTGTCTTTATTGGTGTTCCTTG
>CAZQGB010000121.1:0-1825 GCA_964592615.1 uncultured Isosphaeraceae bacterium
GTAACCGTCTGAGGGCCTACTAAACCCAACCTGCCAAGGATCGTCAGTCGTTTGATAGATTGGATAGCGTGCCAGTGTATATCATTAGTGATGTCAAGTTCTATGGGCAAGCTCCCCTACTCCCTATCAACTGTATAACTCAAATATTTCATTTACAAACTCCTTCTTTCTTGCCTCTATCAAATTTACCTAAGTAATTTACTAATACACATTGATTTAGAGCCCAAGTATAAATCAAATTATATAGCCAATAACTCAAATTCACACCCCCCACACATTTTCAAGTTAATCACCGTGAAAAGGACTTGTTAACGTAAAACAACCCCCCTGCAATCGCAGAGGGGCTGAGTGGTTGTAGAGCAAACCAGTATGTCCATGAATAAAGGTAAATGGACTATGGGCAAGCGCCCCAAGCACCAATCATAATCAGCAGATCAGATAATTTTACGAAGCCGTCACCGTCGAGGTCGCCTTGGCATGTGGTTTGAGAGGGCTCGCATGAATCACATTCAGAAACTGTGCCACCAATGCTTGCACAATCCACTTCATAAAGAAGGACGCAACCATCATTAACACAGCAGCCAATTCTGTCAGTTGTACAAACATAATCAGCACACCCTTGGTTTACTCCCTTGAACGATCCTCCAGAAGATGTGCAATTTGATTCCGATTTGAATTCACAACTGTACCCGTCCAAATCATTCCCAGTGCAACAAGCACCTTTCGGAGCGCATGGCTGAGATAGACAAGCCATTGGGTTTGTGTCAACAACTGTTCCGCCTTGAGCCAAGCATCCCTCTTCATCTAATGTATCGATGCATGTTTCATTACCGGGGACGCAACAAGCAACTTCTGTTGCCCCACCTGAACCATTGCATGGGTCTGCAAGACATTCAGAGGGAGGACCCATGACTGTACCCCCGTTCGCCTCGCATTCCATTGGGCTTAAAAAATCATAGCAAATCGGATCATCCGGCATACAACAAGCAATCGTTCCTCTTGAATCTTGTGCATACGATGCGCTGGCAAGCCCCAGAATGACAACTATTTTAAATAAATTCATGTTCTGCTTCTCCTTTAATAGAATTATTATTCGTTTATAGGATATAAATATACAGTGACAAATGCACTTCAAAACTCAAATTTACATACCCACCTCCAGATAAGCATCCATTCCTGCCTTGGTGTCTTGCCAACTGCACCAGCTAACCACGAACTGCTTTCAAAAATAGTGAACTGTCAAACGCAGCGTATGGTGACTCAATCAACTCTTCTTGTTGGCAATTTTGCCACACTACACTTATAACGCTGCATGCTCCGTGTTCTTTAAACACGAGTTAACCCGAAATACTAACTTTGGAATTGGACCAAATAATTGGAACAGGTCATAGGGTTTTTGAGGCGTTATGAGACACATTGGCGGCACAACCCCACCTTAGTGCGAGTTTGTCCTCAATATTGCTTCAGAAGCAAGCGATGGAGATTCCATGTTTACTCCACGATTTATTGTCACGTTCGCTGCTACTACACTTTTGCCTACTTTTGCTTTTGCAGATGGTCTTGGTCCGGCCGACGGATTCACAATCTTTACTATTGAAAGTTACCAAGCAAACAACACCGATTGCACCGGGCGTATTGCCGTTGGCGGCGCGGCGCTATACAACAATTTTGGCGTTGGCTCTGGGCTGACAAATTCCAGCGGTTCTAGAGATGATTTGATTGTTGCCGGAACACTTAGTTGGAACAACGGGCAAAGTTTTAACGGGAATGTACAGGTAGCGGGCTCTTCCAACATGAACAACGTTGGCTTGCCAAACGGAAGTGT
>CAZQGB010000122.1:0-1694 GCA_964592615.1 uncultured Isosphaeraceae bacterium
GAGAATCGTCTGGCAATTACATCCAACCCACAGTCCTCACAAATTGCTCGCACGAGATGCGTATCATGCACGATGAAACCTTCGGGCCAATCTGTTGCATCCAACGTATATCAAGCGATGAAGAAGCAATTCAACTTGCAAATGAAACACCCTATGGTTTAGGTGGCGCAGTGTTCGGGGAAACTGAACACGCGGTTACAATTGCACGCAAACTGACACCGGGAATGATTGGAATCAACAAAGCATGCGGCGGCGCTCAGGGAACGCCATGGGTTGGTGCATGTGATTCTGGGTATGGGTATCACAGTGGTCGTGATGGACATCGCCAATTTACACAAGTACGGGTTGTTAGTGTCCCACTACACAAAGTAGCACCAAAATATTAAACGAAAGGTTCTTACTGATATGACAGTTACTATCGAAACACCTGTTGGCGAAATCGCCTCAACTCACCCACTTTCAACTCGAGTCTTTGCTCGACATCACATTGACTTTTGTTGTGGTGGCGGAGCTCCACTAGAAGTTGCTTGTAAGAAACGAGGCCTCGATGCAAATGCAGTACTCGAGGAAATTGAAACGGAACTTGAAGGCGTTGACGAAGAGCCAACACGCTGGACAGATGCGCCTCTGACTGATTTGATCGAATATATTGTTTCGACCTATCACAAATCACTCCGTGAAGAACTTCCTCGGCTTGAAGCGATGGCACTTCGAGTAAACGAAGTGCATGGTGACAAAGATCCTGAACGCCTACAAGAAATTGTGGCCGTTTTCCAAGCATTGAAAACTGAATTAACTGAGCACATGATGAAGGAAGAGCAAATTCTTTTCCCGATGATTGCAAAAGGCGACCGCGAATCTGCCCAAGAAACAATTACTCTCATGGAAGATGAGCATGAATCTGCTGGAAATTCACTTGAACGATTACGAGAACTTACAGACGATTACACTCCCCCACTTGCTGCATGCAACACATGGCGAGCACTCTGGCATGGACTTGAAGTTCTAGAAAAAGATACGCATCAACACATTCATCTTGAAAACAACATTTTGTTTCCAAGAGCGTTGCAAGCTTAATCGTACGAGTCCTCTCCTGTTGGGAGACTCGCTGTTTCTAACTGTAAATTGGTTTGAAACCTGAAATTTGATTGCGTGCGGTGTCGCTCTGCAAAGAAGAAATCAAGGGCGTATGTTTCTCCGTCTTCTAAATTTAGCCTTGTTAAATCTACACCCTGTTCTGTTGCACCATGCACACCGCCTAAGTCTATGACAAGTTGTCCATTAATAAATACCCAGACATCATCGTCACCCAAGAATGAAAAATACTGCGCCCCATTTTCGTCATAGGTGAATTCCGTATGCAATTCAAACGTAAAGTGAAAGTTTCGATCTGGCGAACCACCGGGGTTCCCCCAACCTTGGTTTTCGATCGGGAAAAAACCACCAAGTGATTGATAGAGTTGATCTTCAGAATCATCAAACACATAACTTCCATCTGATTGCCGAACAAGCGTGATTGCAAGTGGTATTGAAATGTTCACTCCTTCGACATCTCGAAACCATTGGTTAAAAGAGCTTGCCGATTGAATTCCGCCTGTTGATGGCCCCCGAAACACAATATTGTGGTCACCTAGCGAGCAATCATACAACGTCCAACAAATTGGATTCCAATTACTATCGCTGCATTGCCATTT
>CAZQGB010000123.1:0-1640 GCA_964592615.1 uncultured Isosphaeraceae bacterium
TACACTGTGAGCGATTTGCGCCAGTGGTATGCCAAACTCGGTGGAGACATTCAATGCACTTGTGATCCTAAAATAGATGGTGTTGCTATTTCATTACGTTACGAAAATGGACTTCTTGTTTCAGGGGTTACTCGTGGCGATGGCGAACGAGGTGATGATGTAACTGCCCAAGTAAAAACGATTCGTTCAATCCCTTTGAAGTTGCGAGCTCAAGCGCCTGAACTACTCGAAGTTCGTGGTGAAATTTTTATGCCAAATAAAAGTTTTGATGCGATTAATGCGCAGCGTGAAATTGATGGCGAACAACTTTTTGCGAATGCTCGCAATGCAACAGCAGGAACGTTGAAAAGTTTAGATCCCAAAAAAGTTGCGCAACGAAAGTTAGCATTCCTTGCCCATGGAAAAGGAGAAGTCAACTGGGCAAACGCTCCATCTTCTTGGTCAACATTTACTGAAGCTCTTCGGGGATTTGGCATTCCAGTTTCTGACAAAGTGTTATCCTGTGGGAGTGCTGATGAAATCATAAAAACCGTCGAGGAATTTCAGCCCCAGCGTCAGTCGATGGGTTTCGCAATTGATGGAATGGTTATTCGAGTGAATTCGTTTGCAAAGCAAGAGGAACTTGGTAGCACCTCAAAATCACCACGATGGTGTATAGCATTTAAATATCCTGCCGAGCAAGGGCTTACAAAACTCATTGGTGTGAACTGGCAAGTCGGAAAGAATGGGACGTTGACGCCAAGAGCAACAATGGAACCAATTGAACTCGCCGGAACAACAGTACAACACGCAACGTTACACAACATTGATGAGATACACCGCAAAGACATTCGTGTTGGAGACACTGTTGTCGTTGAGAAAGCGGGAGAAATTATTCCGCAGGTCGTTGGCGTAAAGGAGAGCAATCGAGATGGTTCACAAGTCCCAATTCAACCGCCATCGAATTGTCCCATCTGCGAAGGTCCAGTCGAGAAGGAAGGCCCGAAACTGTACTGTGTTAATCCTGAATGTCCCGCTCAATTCCGAGAAAAAGTGAAATGGTTTGCTGCTCGCGACCAGATGAACATTGATGGTTTGGGTGAAAAAGTTGTTGACCAACTTGTCGATGCAGGCTTGGTGAAACATTTTGCAGATTTGTACAAACTTACGGCAGACGATTTATTGCCACTTGAGGGTTTTGCGCAAAAGTCAGCAGACGCTTTAGTTGATGCAATAGAAAACAGTAAAACTAGAGGTTTCGCAAGAGTACTCTCGGGTGTTGGTATTCGGCTCATCGGTCGTGCTACATCAAAAGTTATCGCAAAGAAATATGCGAACTTTGATTTGTTGCAACAAGCAACGGTAGAGGATTTTGTCGCTCTTGATGACTTTGGTCTTATTACCGCAGAGACACTGCACAAAGCAATTCATAGTTCGCAAGGCGAAGATTTATTTTCACGCCTTGCAGATGTTGGAGTTCAACTTAAGAGTTCTGAAACTGTTGCAGCGGATCCTGCGTTCACAGATAAAGTAATCGTGATTACAGGTACTCTTGTACAGTGGGAGCGAAAACAATTGACCGAGGAACTTGAACAACGCGGGGCAAAAGTGACTGGCTCGGTATCGAGTAAAACAGATATTGTTATTGCAGGGGAAAAGGC
>CAZQGB010000124.1:0-1602 GCA_964592615.1 uncultured Isosphaeraceae bacterium
ATGATGATTTCATATTCAGATCGCTCTATGAAACCACTTGAAGTTCGATGGGCGTCAATGCTCGCTTCGGCAATCGAAGTTTCTCCTGATGAGTTTCAAAGGTGTTGTGTGAATGCTCGTGTTATTGCTTCGATGCTCAGACCTTCGGAGCAATCAGAATGAGCCAAAATGAAACAAATTTTCATTTTCTTGAGCGCTTTGATAAACGCGTCGCACAACTCGCAAAGCAAGCAGAAGAGTACGTACACACAGACCCCGATTCTTGTATGTTTAAGTTACGCTTGATGGTGGAAACCATGGCGAAGAAATTAACTTCTCTGCAAATGCATGGTGATATATCAAAAGACCTAGGTGCAATGCTTGGGTCGCTTGAACGTAATGGTGTTGTTCCACGAAGGCAAGCCGATGGCATGCACGCAATTCGGCGTGATGGAAACGCAGCCGTTCACGGAAGCCCTACTCCTGTGCCTACAGCAATGAGAAGATTGAGAGAAGCATATAAAATTTCTGGTTGGTTCTGTAAGATTGTGAAACGTGGTTCAAAAGTGAAACTTGATGAATTTGTCCCTCCGCATCCACCTGATCCATTAACGAAAGAAACTGAAGATTTTCACAATAAAATAGATATTCTTGAAGAGTCGATTGAAGAGCGAAGAATTGCAACACGTGAATCCTTACTCATGTTTGGTCCACAAGAAGATGTTCAGGAAGTAACAGCCCGCATCATTGAAGAGTTGGTGGCATTGGATAATGTGGCAGCTGCAGCAGGGGAACCAACTATTGATGCAGATTTTGTCGCTCTTGTGATGGCGATGGACTTAGAACAAATAGAAGAAGATCCTCGCCATGGTCGTGATTCAAGGAAAGCTCGAAGGGAAGCAGAACAGCAACTAGATTTCATTAAAAAGCACCTTGCAGATAGAGAAAATGAGTTTCTAGAGGAAAGAACATTTTTAATGAAACAACGGGATACAATGTGCTGATGCAGTTACCAGAATGGGAAATGATTGTTCGGCTTGTGCTTGCTTTAGTTCTTGGAGCGTTTATAGGATTAGACCGAAGATTGCGAAGTAAGCCAGCTGGTCTTAGGACAATGTCGCTTGTGAGTTTAGGTGCTGCGACATTTACTCTCGTAGGAGTTTCTGCAATGCAACAACTTGCTTTTGCTGAACAGTCGGCTGGATTAGAGACCATGGTTCGACTTGATACAAGCCGAGTAATTGCCGGAATCGTAGGCGGCATTGGCTTTTTGGGTGCGGGTGCAATCATTCAGTCAAGAGGAAGAATACAGGGAATGACAACCGCTTCGGGTATTTGGATGACCGCTGCAATTGGCGTTGCAGTTGGCCTTGGACAATATACCCTTGCATTCTCTGCTACGTTTTTAGCATATGTAGTACTTGTCCTTCTTCGTCGCCAAATCACAGATGAAACCGAAGATGAGTGAGATGCTTCCTTGCGGTGTCAGCCAAAAACGACCCGCGGGATTGTTTTTGATTATTCCCAAGGGTTCGTTACGTGGCACGCACGACCAGTATTTTCGATGTAATCTTGGTGACCATCTTCCGCAAGGTAAAACTTTTTAGCGGGCTCAATTTGGGT
>CAZQGB010000125.1:0-1587 GCA_964592615.1 uncultured Isosphaeraceae bacterium
AATGGGGGCTTACGGATTCCCCTGCAGACCTCAACGGCGACGGCATCGTCGATGTATCTGACCTACTCCTCGTTGTCGGAAACTGGGGGCCATGCGAGTGACATCGATGCACGATGATCTATTGCAAAATAGAAAATAGCAACAACGATGCTTTTTTTCGCAATGTAGAAAAACCGCAGTAATCTCAGAATATACCAAAGATGACATTAGAATTGTTTCCCACTTTAAGGAAACGATTCGATGTCGAAAAAGAAGCGAAATCAAAAGAACAATAACAAAATAACCACGTCAAAAGAAGTGCATGAATCCCCGGAATCCCCTGCGTTGTTCTTTGATATCCGCTCTCTAATTGACAAGACGCGGCAAACTATTGCAAGAACAGTAAACGCCGAACTCTCAATGCTCTATTGGAATGTAGGCAAGAAAATCAGCGAGGACATACTGAAACAAGACAGGGCTGAATATGGCAAACAGATTCTAGAGTCACTGTCTTCATATTTAACAAGTGAGTATGGAAGCGGATGGAGTAGGATTAATCTCAATAGAATGGTTAGATGTTATGAAATGTTTCCCAAAGAAGCAATTTGGTCGTCACTGATGACCAAATTGAGTTGGACCCATATAGTAAAAATAATCAGCATTAAAGATCCATTAAAACGTGATTTCTACATCGAAATGTGCAAACAGGAACAGTGGAGCGTCCGGCGGCTTAACGAGCGAATCAACTCTATGCTCTTTGAAAGAACTTCCATTGCAACATTGCCTGATTCCGTAATCCGTGAAGAATTAGATCAAACTCGAGAGTCAGGTACCGTCTCTCCCGACATGGTTCTTCGAAGCCCATACCTGCTTGACTTCTTAGATCTTGACGAGGACTTTTATGAAACAGATTTTGAATCCGCAATCTTAAAAGACATGCACCGATTTTTGCTTGAACTTGGTTCTGGGTTCACGTTCATCGATAAACAAAAGCGCATTCGAATTGACAACAAAAACCATTTCATTGATCTTCTCTTTTACAACCGCAAATTGAAACGACTTGTTTGCGTTGATTTGAAGGTTGGTGTTTTTAAACCGAGTTACAAAAGTCAGATGGAGTTGTATCTTCAGTGGCTCGTAAAACACGAACTGCAAGAAGGTGAAAATCCGCCAATTGGTATTATTCTTTGCACTGGCAAGAAAGAGAGCGGAGAACAAATTCAAATGCTTGAACTTCGCGAATCACGAATTCATGTTGCGGAATATCTCACCGACTTGCCTTCACAAGAAGAATTTCAAAAACAATTACACAATTCAATTCAACGCGCCAAGAAGTTAACTGAAAGCGAAAGCCAAGAGGATTAACTTTATGCATGTTGGTTAAATCGACCAATCGCAATTGAAATAAGTGTGATGACTGTGGTGAACCACCTATCCCAACAGGCGCATGCTGCGTTAGTAGCGGATGCGATCCGATCGCTGAAGTGACGTGCACAGCACTCGGCGGCACTTGGCTAGGTGAAGGCGGCATTTGCGATGACTGCCCTGCTTCTTGTGCTGGTGATATCAACAGTGACGGTGTCGTAAACATCCATGACCTTTTGAACA
>CAZQGB010000126.1:0-1569 GCA_964592615.1 uncultured Isosphaeraceae bacterium
AAACACCGATAATTTTTCCCATTTTAATTTCCGGTCTGCGCTTGTGGATGCGCATTAAATATATAGGTGAGTTATCATAAAGGTTAATTATGGAAGAAAAAATATCATTAACACAAGCGGCGACAAGGGTTGCTGTACTTCCTTGTGCCACGCTTCTAGCAGCTGGAATCTTTAGCAAGAATCCATGGGGTATTGATGGTTGGCTACTGTTGCAACTGATAGTCGTTATTGAAGTTTGGGTTGGGATGGCATTTGTCAAACAAAAACTAACCTTTGCATCAGGTGCCTCAATGGTTATTGCTGGATGGTCTGGAATCAGAATTGTGACTGGTATCATCGTAATCAGCGCTGTACTAGGTCTTATCCATTTTGGAATGGGGCAAACTGAAGAAACTGCAATCGAATCTCCTAGACTTGATCGATACGCAATGATTGCAGAGGTTATTTGGATACTCTGGAATTTGTTTGGAGCAGCAATAGTTGCTGAACAAGAATCCAAAATTAAAGAACGTGAACAGCCAGTTGCCGAAGTTAAGGCAAAAGATCGTCGAGAATCTATCAAACTCAATCGAGTTCGAGCTTCAATCGAGTCACTAGTTGGTGAAACAGATGAGCAGCGAATAGTGATTGACAAAATCCGCCGAGATTTACAAAACGCGGAAATCGCTCTAGCTCATTCTCACGGTGGTGGAATTGGATCTTTTGACGACCCAAATGCTGCGCAAGGAGACATAGAAGGATATGAAAGAACAAAGGAACTTGTAGTTCGCCTTCAATCATCTGCTGAATCTGCATGTAACGCTACTGATGACAGAGACGAGAAACTTGAATCCTTGCATCAGTGCGTAAAAGAATTACTTGTAACTGCAGATGAGAGAGAACTTTTCTAAAGAGGATTTAGGATATGCCAAGCGTCATTGAAGCATTTGACAATTCAGGTACTTTACTCGTTGAAAGATTGCCTGCACAAGGTTCAGGAGAGTGGGAACTAGGAAGCCAACTAATCGTTCAAGAGAACCAAGTCGGGATTTTCTGGAGAGACGGAAAAGACCTTGATGGCTTTGAGCCTGGGCGCCATACTATTGAGACGGCTAATGTACCTAAACTAGGCGGAGTTATTGGTGCAGGATTCGACGGCAAATCGCCATTCAGAGCATGTGTCTATTTTATATCAACAAAAGTGTTTAGTTCAATCGGCTGGGGCACCTCGCAACCAGTAACATTCCGTGACAGTGATTTTGGGATGGTTCCCATTCGTGCTTTTGGCTCCTATTCTATTAGGATTACAAAGCCAAGAAGATTCATGGGTACAATTGTTGGGACACAAGGACTTGTGTCTACAGATGAAATCAATAAAACACTACGTGCGTTTATAGTTTCAAGATTTACAAAAATACTTGGGGACAATCTTACTGCTGTAGTCGACTTAACAACTCAATACGACACTCTATCTCTAAAATTAAAAGAAGCCGTTCGTGAAGAGTTTGACCAATACGGAATTACACTTGTTGATTTCCTTCTTGAGGCAGTAACTCCCCCACCTGAAGTTCAAAAGATGATTGAGAAAGC
>CAZQGB010000127.1:0-1533 GCA_964592615.1 uncultured Isosphaeraceae bacterium
GGCAATTGACTCTGACACAAACCAAGTAGTTGGTTTTATCCAGCTAGAAGTTTTCCCGACTCTTTGGGATGAAGCCAACCCATGTCTACTTCTAATCAAGACTCTAGAAGTTCTTGAAATCGTCTAGAACCAATATCACCATGTGGCACTCTACTCCGATGCAATTTTGTAATAATCTTCCGAATCCCAGAATCTCCCTTACGCGCTGATAAAGCGTGACGCTCTAGTCCTAATGCTAATTTCACCCGCATAGACTTATATGGATCGGGCGAGTCAGGCTTACGCAATTGCGCCCATCCAATTGACCCCACAATCCCTGCAGGGCCAAATTTATCTGATCGCAAAATCAGTTCCGCAAACGCCCTTGAAACACCCTCAAAATGCATGACATCATGAAAGGCAATAACGCCGCCCACTTCAAGGTAGTCCACATAATTAACGATGTCGCTGGTTACGCCCTCATTCGTATGGTCACCATCAATCCAGAGTAAACGAATAGGGCGATCCCAATCATCTGAGAGTTCTTGAGATCGCTGTTCATAGAATTCCACGACATCTTTTACGCCAGCGCGATCAAGATTCCCATAAAAGTCATCGCGACTTGAATTGTCTGGATCAGTTTCTGAAGGTGAGGTAAGAGGATCCATCGCAACGATGTTTACTTCTCCTCGAATTTCTTGCTCAGCTTTTGAAAGAATAATAGTTGATTTTCCTTTGAAACTACCAATTTCTAATGTTACTCCATTCCCAGGCGTACAAGCAGATAGAACAGTTAAAAACCGAGCTTCCTTATCTGTAAGATATCCTTCACAAGAGTGGCTTTCTTTACAGAGTTGACTAGCTAGGGAATCAATCTTTTCAAAATCACTCATGGTATATGCAGTATAGTGAAACTCCGTAGCGAAGGTAAAAACTACACGATGCAAGATGGTGATGTCGTTAACTTCCTGTTTAATGTGTAACTTCCCCTTAGTGAGAAAACAAAAGAATCAGGTGCAGAAAATCAAATAATTGCTTATTATTTACAACGCGAACTTAAAGAGTGGATAGAAAATACCACACAAGTTGAATCTGATTTTGAGACATACAAGCAAATTATTACGGATTTAAGAGAATGACATCAATTGAATACACAAGTAGCACGAATCGAATAGAGCACACGCAACTTCAGGGATTCTTTGTTGACTGGCCAAGCCACCCTTCCTCAGAAAGATTCCTTGAAATATTGCGCGCGAGCCATGGCGTCGAATTGGCAATTGACTCTGACACAAACCAAGTAGTTGGTTTTATCAATGTCGTTTCTGATGGTATTTTTAGTGGCTATATTCCATTGTTGGAGGTCTTGCCGGAATACCAAGGGTTGGGAATTGGCAAAACTCTTATAGATCGAATTTTGGTCCGTTACAAAGATTTATATATGCTTGATGTTTGTTGTGATAAATCTGTTGAACAACTATACGACTCAAAGGGATTCACCAAGGTCTCTGGTATGGTTCGCAGAAATTACGAAAAACAAAACGCTTCATGACTATT